>CALWBZ010000107.1 GCA_944376225.1 uncultured Clostridia bacterium
TTCCCTTACCTTACGGCTGCCAGCCCAGCACCTTCTCGTCGGTCAGCGTCTCCGCCTCTGCCGCGGAAAGCTGGGGACGGTGTTCGTTGGCACAGGCGCCGGCTCCGGTATTCTCAAATTCGCCGAAGCGGCCGTTGCAGCCCAAGAAGCCGCCCATGTCCGTCCATCCGTCCGGGTGGATATGCGCGCCCAGTTCGCACCGGATATAGACCGCGTATCCCACCGCGAAGGGATCGGAACCCGCGTGCCAGGGCCTTCCCAGATAGACCGAATGCTCCGGGCATTCGCTGGTGAGGCTGCAGTGCCGAAATACATAGCCGTAGGGCTGGCTCAAATACGTGCTGGGAGCGGCCACGTAACCCAAAACCTCTCCCGGCTGGGCTTCCGTCCGCTTCAGGGAATGGATATGGCAATGCTCAAAGACCACCCGAGCCCCGCCGAAGATGAAATCCACGTCTCCTTCGATGTAACAATCCTTATAATACTGGCTGCCGTCCCGGGTATAGAGGGTGTCCTGCTTTCCTAAGAAGCGGCAGTTTTCGAGTACCATATGTTCTCCGGACCCGTAGAAGGCCAGCGCCTGGCGGCCGCCCACGTCTCTGGCGCCGTCAAAGGTATTGGCGAAGGTCAGGTTTTTGGCGGTGAAATGATTGGCATAAACGCTCACCGTCGCGCTGCGGAAGGTTCCCGTCATGTCGCCGTTCTCCCGTTTACGGCCGGCATAATTATCGTAGGCGATACACACCTCTTCCGGCGTCTCTCCTTCGCCCACCAGCGTGATATAGGGCTTGTCCCCGGAGATTCGCACCGCCTCCCGGTAAGTTCCGGGGCGCAGATAGATCGTGACCGGCGTGGTATTGCCCTCCGGGATGGCGTCTATGGCTTCCTGCAAGGTTGCGAAATCTCCCGTGTATCCGCTCCTGGGCTTCGCCACATAAAGGATCGCGTTCTGGGGCAGTTCCCGATTCTGATTGTTCATCTTAGTCCTCCTCATATAATATGTTTTCTTTGATTGTAGTCCTTTCCGACCCGGCCGTCAAGAGCTTCCCGGAAAAATCCACCCGGAAATGAACCCGGCCGTCTTCCCCGTTAAAGATTTGGTAGGGAAGGGCGAGAATCTTCATGATCGTTTCGATGAAGTATAGGCCGAATCCGCAGCCGGCCCGACCGTCCTGCCGACGTTTGAAGACTTCCGCTCCCTCCGCCGCTATGCTTTCGTCGATATGACCTTCGTTGGAAATGTCTAAAACGGCTCCTTCCAGAGATAATACCACCTCTCCTCCGGGTTCTCCGTGGCGAATCGCGTTGGATACCCCGTTGGACAGAGCCTTATACAGAAGAGAAGAGGGAAGATAGACGGTGCTTTCCTCTTTTACGGATAGGCGGATGGAAACGGCAAATTTCTCCGCCAGATACGCATAATCCTGGGAGAGCTTTTCTAGGAGATCCGTCATGTTCACCTCTTCCGCCTCCTGGGGCTTTTCTTCCCGAAGACGGGAAAGTTCTAGGAGCTCTTCCACCAGGTGGCTGAGCTGTCCCATCTGTTTACGACATTCCCGCAGGTATTTCTCCCTGTCCTGATAGACCCCGATCTGTTGAATCATGCCTTCCAACATCATCTGGGAGGCTGCGATGGGGGTTTTTAGCTCGTGGGAAGCGGCGGCGAAGAAATCGCTCTGCACCTTCTCCAGTTCCAGGATGCGCTGCATGCTATCCTCCAGGTTTTGGTTTTTACGCTCCAACTCCTGTACCTTCTCCTGAAGCTGCTCGTGGAGCGTATCCAGCCCATACTGAAGCATGCCGATCTCATCCTGAGCATATTTTCTTCCTTTATGTCCCTCGGGTTTTCCTGAGAAACGCTCCGCTTTCTCGGCAACGGCGATTAGAGGCGCGGTGGACCAACGGGCGTAAAAGAGACCGCCCACCAATGCCCCCAGGATCATGATCACACAGGTAATGGGGAAAATCTCCGTCATCAATCGTTCCACCCGATGGATGCTTTTGGTATACCAGGAAAAGACCAGCTTAAACTGCTTTCCTTCGAGCTCCAGGTCTGTGACAAATCTCACCAGCTTGGGCAAATCCCGCACGCCCTTAAACTTTGTGTTTTGCAGCTCCGCCTTTTCCAGTGTCTCCCCTTTGATGAGTTTCCAATGGGGATTGTCTTCCAGCCTCTCCTCTTCCGAAAAACTGGTCACGGCATAGATCACATGCCCTTCCTGATCCACGATTCCCACATCCAGGTTTTCATCCGACTCAAAAAGATCGATTTTCGCCTTCGCCTCGTCCAGCGTCCCCTCGTCGATCGCCTGATACAGCTGTTCAAACTTACGGCTCACGTCCGACCGGGCGGTGGAATAATAATAGTGGGGCACTACAACATATAAAAAGAAATATAGTAAAAACAGTACGACCAGCAGCAGGCCGCAGATCCGAAAGACTGTCTTCCATAAAAGATTAAACCACTTCGTCATGACGATTTACGGAATGTAATACCCGACGCCCTTGGCGGTATTGATGATATTTTCCGGGAGTTTTCTGCGAAGATTCTTGATGTGAGCGTCCACGATCCGCTCCTCCCCGATATAATCAAATCCCCAGACCTGATCCAGCAGCTGGCTGCGGTTTAAGATTTGCCCGTGATGCTGTACCAGGGTTTTCAACAGTTCAAACTCCGTCAGCGTGAGCTCCAGGGGGGCTGAATCCCAAAATACCGTATAGCCGCTGATATCGATGCGCAGATGCCCATAGATCAGTTCCTCTCCCTTGAGTTTTCCACAGCGGCGCAGGAGGGACTCGATCTTCTTCAGAAAGACGGGAATCGAGAAGGGTTTCACCACATAGTCGTCTACCTTGGCCTCATAGGCGTTCATCTGGGTTTCCTCGTCCCCCAGAGCCGTCAACATAATCACAGGAAGGGTGGAATCCCTCTTTCGCAGCTCTTTCAGCACGTCCAGGCCGGACATGCCCGGAAGCATGATGTCCAAGATCACCAGATCCGGATCTTCCCGGTCGTAGAGGGACACCGCTTCCTGTCCGTCTTCGCACTCGGTCACCTCGTACCTCGCTAACCGCAGATACTCGCACAATGTGGACCTGATGTTCCTGTCATCTTCTACGACCAGAATCTTAATCATCCTACCGCTTCCCCCTCAGCTTTCTCAAAATCTCCTTTATTATACCGGATTTTTACGCAAACATCAAGTTTCGAGGACGTATTTCCTCCATCTTGCTCTCTTTTTTTACTCCTCTGTGAAAGCGCCATTATTATTGGTCAGGCGGACACTCTCCTCAGAGAGGCGCGGCCCAAAAAAAGGCAGGTTCACAAAACAGCATTTTCCGGGAAAAATCCATTAAATTAACACAAAAATCCCGGGAAGTGCTGAAACGCCCAGCACTCCCCGAGAGACCCCAAATATTCCCAATCACTTCTCTAATCCTTCCAGAATGTTTAAGCATCCTTCCAGGCCCAGGGACCCGCTGTCTAAGACGATGTCATAATTCTTCGGATCGTCCCATCTCTTCATGGTGTTCACATGGTAATAGTTGGCGCGTTTCTTATCGAATTTCC
>CALWBZ010000108.1 GCA_944376225.1 uncultured Clostridia bacterium
GGGGAAGATCGTCAGCAGAGACCTTCTGATGACGAAGCTATGGGAGACGGATAGCTTTGTAGACGAGAATACGCTGACGGTCAATGTGACCAGGCTTAGAAAAAAGCTGACGGAAACGGGGCTCGAAGACTTTATTACCACCAAGAAAGGAATCGGGTACATGGTGAATTAAGATGAAGAAAAAATATATCACCGCGTATTTATGGCAGCATCGATACGGGATCTTTTGTTTCTTTTTCTTCATGATTCTCTGCGGGGTCGTCTTCTATCTCTATCGTCTGGAAGCGGAGGCTGTGCTGTACGCGGGATTTTTGTGCGCCTGCGTGGGAATGGTTTTTTTATGGAAGGATTACAGGTCTTACGCGAATAGACATCGTCAGCTGGTCCGTATGGAAGAAAAGCTGCTGGTGGGACTGGAGGAACTGCCCTCTCCGTCGGGAATCATTGAAGAAGACTATCGGAGACTCTTGCAGCAATGCTTGGAACTTCAGCGTAGGCAGATCTTGGAGCAGGACCAGCAGCGTTCGGAAATGATGGAGTATTATACCTTATGGGTGCATCAAATCAAGACGCCGATTGCCGCCATGCGGCTTATTTTGCAGGAGTCGGAAGCGCGGGAGAAGACGGAACTTACCGCCGAGCTTTTTAAGATCGAACAATATGTGGAAATGGTACTTTCCTATCTGCGGTTGGAGAGCCCTTCTCAGGATCTTCTGATTCGACGCCAGCCTCTTCTTCCCATCGTGAAACAGGCGGTGCGGAAATACGCGCCGCTGTTTATTCGGAAGAAACTTACGCTGGAACTTACGGTGGAGGATTCCTGTCTCGTCCTTACAGACGAAAAATGGCTTTCCTTCGTGATCGAGCAGATCCTGTCCAACGCGCTGAAGTATACGGCTTCCGGTAAGATCAAGGTGTATCTGGAATCTCCCGCGACCTTGGTCATTGAGGATACGGGGATCGGCATCGCGAAAGAAGATCTTCCCAGACTTTTTGAAAAGGGATTTACGGGATATAACGGGCGGGAGGATAAGCGAGCCACAGGGCTCGGCCTTTATTTAAGCCGCAGGATCCTGCAAAGGCTGGGACATACGATTTCGATTGAATCCCAGGAAGAAAAGGGTACTCGCGTTAGGATCGGAATGGATACGGTTTCGGTTCGTACAAGGGAATAAGGGAATCTTACAAAAGGGTAAGGTTGGGAAAGGGAATGTAAGCCGAAACGATGGCAGACATCCCTTTCTTCGCTTATAATGGGACCTGTGATTCATAAAGAAGGAGGAGTCAATTATGTCGATGTTGGAAGTGCATCATCTCAAGAAGATATATACCACCCGCTTTGGAGGAAATCGGGTTCAAGCCCTTTCGGATGTAAATTTCTCTGTGGAACAGGGGGAGTATGTGGCGATCATGGGCGAGTCCGGTTCCGGAAAGACGACGCTTTTGAATATCTTGGCGGCGCTGGACAAACCCACGGGAGGAGAGGTGCTTTTGAACGGGAAGAGCCTGACAGCAATCCGAGAAAAGGAAATCTCCGCCTTTCGCAGAGAACATTTAGGGTTTGTCTTTCAAGATTTCAATCTATTGGATACATTTTCCATACAGGATAATATTTTTCTGCCTCTGGTACTTTCCGGGAAGAATTATAAGGAGATGAGGGGAAGGCTCCTTCCGATCGCGAAACAGTTAGGGATCGAGGAAATCCTGAGTAAATACCCCTATGAGGTATCCGGCGGACAGAAACAGCGGGCGGCGGTGGCTCGAGCGCTCATCACAAAACCGGAACTCATTCTGGCTGACGAACCGACGGGCGCGCTCGATTCTCGTTCATCGGACAGCCTTTTGCGCCTCTTCGGGGAGATCAATCAGTCGGGACAGACCATTTTGATGGTGACGCACAGTACCAAGGCGGCCAGCAGTGCCAGACGGGTGTTATTTATCAAAGACGGAGAGGTCTTTCACCAGTTGTATCGGGCGGACAATACGGAGGATCAGATGTATCAAAAAATATCCGACACGTTGACGATGATCGCGACGGGCGGCGTCCATCATGGGTAAAGGCTTCTTCTGGAAGCTGGCGGCGATCAATATTCAGAAGAATCGCAAAACCTATTTCCCTTATATCTTTACGTGTATACTGACAGTCGCCATGTATTATATGATCCTGTCCCTTGCGGAAAACCCCGGGATTTACGATCTTTTGGGCGGCAATATCATCGTCACCATATTAAATCTGGGGTGCTCGATAACAGCCCTGTTCGCGGTGATTTTCCTGTTTTATACAAACAGTTTTTTAGTAAAACAGAGAAAGAAAGAGATGGGGTTATATAACGTTCTGGGGATGGAGAAACGCCATCTGGGATACGTTTTCGCCTGTGAGACCCTATATGTTCTCGCGGTCAGTCTGATCCTTGGGTTAGGAATCGGAATCCTGATGGATAAGCTGCTGTTTCTGATTCTCTTGAAGATGTTTAACGGAACGGTGCCCATGGGGTTTCAGATTCAGCCTCAGGTACTTTATTCTACGTCTTTGCTGTTTTCAGGCGTATTTTTGGCGATCTATCTGGGGAGCCTTAGGCAGATCCACCTGACGAAACCCATCGAACTTCTATACGGCGGCGCCATGGGGGAACGGGAACCGAGAACAAAATGGCTTTCGGCGCTTTTGGGGGCAATATGTCTCGCGGGAGGATATGGGATCGCGCTGACCACAACCAATCCCATGGACGCGATCATACTCTTTTTTATCGCGGTCATTCTGGTGATCATCGGAACCTATTGCCTTTTTGACGCGGGAAGTATCGCGATTCTTAAGCTTCTGCGCAGAAACCGAAGGTTTTATTATAAAGCCGGACATTTTATTGCCGTATCCGGTATGATGCACAGGATGCGGCAAAACGCCATAGGACTGGCGAATATCTGTATCTTATCGACCATGGTGCTTGTGATGATCTCTTCCACGATGTGCATGTATCTTGGAAGCCAGGAGGCCATACAGAGAAGCTGTCCGCAAACCTTTGTGGTTAGGGCAGAAGGAATACGGGAAGATCTGCCGCGAAGGATGGAGGCCATACTCGAGGAAAAACAGATCGAAGGGGAAAATGCCCTCTGGTATCGGTACCTGGATTATACCGCTTATCGTAAAGGAAACCGCCTGATTACGGATCCTGCTCAGGCGGAGGCGGGCAGCGTCGTGTGCGGCGTCATCGCCGTTTTACTCAAGGATTATAATCGGTGTCTTGCTGCGCAATATACATTAGAAGCAAACGAGGTGATTCTTATCCCGGATTACGCGCGCTATCCGGGAGATCGATTATGGATCGCGGGACAAGAATACGAGATTCGGTATCAAGAAGAGAAGATGTCCGTAGACTTCGTGGTTCGGGAACAAAGTATCTCTGGCGGATATATTCTGATCGTTCCGGATATGGAAACGCTTCTTCGGATCGATAACGTCCAGCGGCAGGAATACGGTGAGGAATACTCCGGCCAGCTGGAGACGTATTACGGCGTCGATCTAAGTTTAGAAGAGGAGGCTCAGGTTTCTCTGCGGGAAGAGATAAGAAAGGCGCTGCCGGAAGAGTATGAAGTCGGAATCGATTTGCGGTTTGAAGAGGAAAATAGGGTAATGGGCATGTACGGAGGTTTGTTTTTTATCGGTGTTTTCCTGGGGAGCCTGTTTATCATGGCAACGATTCTGATCATCTATTACAAACAGATTTCGGAAGGATATGAGGACAGACAACGCTTCGAGATCCTGCGCAAGGTAGGAATGGATAGGAAAGAGATTCGCAGAACCATTCACTCCCAAGTCTTGGGAGTCTTTTTCCTGCCCCTCCTCACATCCGGCATACACATCGCCTTTGCCTTTCCTTTTATTACGAGAATTTTGTGGGCCTTGTCCGTGCCGGACAGGGGATTATTCGCGATCTGCACGGGAGGATGTTTCCTGGTCTTTGCCCTTTTTTATGTCCTGATCTATCGCGAGACTGCCAAGACCTATTACCGGATCGTCGCGCCGTAATGGGGAATGTGATATTCCTGGCCGTCCTCCTTATACCTTATACCCCAAAAAGGGAGGAGCTGCATAGAAACAGCTCCTCCCCCTTTTTAAGCAATAAAAAGAGCGCGCGACGGGATTCGAACCCGCGACCCCCGGCTTGGGAAGCCAGTGCTCCACCACTGAGCCACGCGCGCTGGAACATTCTCTATTATAATATGAATTCAGATACTTGTCAAGCCCGTTTTTGAGATTTCGACCGAGAAGGAGAAACTCCGGAATCATAAAGAAAAAGGAGCCCTGAGAGGGCCCCTCCGGAACGATTCGTCAAGACTCATAAAGGGGTTGAATAAAGATTCCCAATAGGCCCGGCCCGGTATGAACGGTCAGCGCCGGGCTGATGGGGCTTTCGTAAACAGGCTGATCCTTCGGCAGACGTTCCCGCAGAAGGGCGACGACCTGGCTTGCCTCTTCGGCCGCGCCGGCTTGCGCGACGCCTACATTATAACGGGTAGTACAGCCCGCGATTTGACCAAGGACCAGATCCACCGCCTTATGAAGAGATTTTTCGCGGCCCCTGGATTTGGCTACCGTGTAATAGACGCCATCTTCATTGCAAGAGATAACGGGTTTCAGATTCAGAGCGGTTCCCACGATGCCGGTGACCTTTCCGATACGGCCTCCTTTAACCAAATATTCCAAGGTGTTGACACAAAAATAGACATGGGAGCGCCCGACGCTGTATTCCAAACGAGATACGATCTCCTCAAAGGAAAGCCCCTGGGCGATCAGATCCGCGGCGTACATTGCCTGGCATCCGGCGCCGATGCCTATGTTTTTCGTATCGATAAGCGCCGTATGAAGCTGCGGATAATCCAAACTGGCTAGACGCAGCATATTAAAGGTTCCGGACAGGCCGGAAGAAATCGTAATGATGATCAGCTGACGATATCCTTGATCGATGATCCGTTGAAAGGCGTCGGTAATCTGACCGCCGTCCGGCAGAGAGGTCTTAGGAACTTCCCAGGGCATGCGGGCAAAAATCTCCTCGGAAGAAATCTGGAGTCGATCCTCGTACTCGCCTTCCGGATATATGACACGCAAAGGTACAATAAAAATATTCGAATATTTTTTCAGGTAAGAATCAGGAACATCCGTGCCAGAGTCCACTAAAACTGCAATTTGATCCGCCACAATTAAAACCTCCATCCTACAGCATCTGGTTTTCAATAACAGTATAACACGATAGAAAAATATGTCAAGCGGAATCCAAAATAAAATATTGACTTTTTGTAAAACAGGTGTTAAGATTGGCTTAATTGGCAATATAAAGGAGAGTGGGAAGATGGAAGACGGTTTTCTTCAATCCTCGTATGCTCGGGAGATCATGGAATTCCATTGTCCCCGTTATGATGAGCTGCCGGGGATCGATTTATACATGGATCAGGTGCTCTGCGTGATCGAAGAGGCGCTCAGCGCCTTTTCTCTGGGAGAAAAGGTGTTGACTTCTTCGATGGTAAATAATTATGTAAAACAGAAGATCGTATCGCCCCCCGTGAATAAAAAATATTCCAGGAAACATCTGGCGTATCTGATGGTTGTCTGCATCCTAAAAAAAGTCTTCAGTATTTCGGAGATCTGCCGTATGATCACGATTCAGATGGAGAATCATCCTTTAGAGTCGACGTACGATTTATTTTGTCAGGAGACGGAGCAGGCGCTGCGGATGGCGTTCACGGGAGAGGCTATGGCAGAAATAGAGGAAAAGAAAGAGGAAAGGGAGCTTCTGAGAAGCGCCGTTCTTTCCTTCGCCCAGAAGGTTTGGGCGCAGAAATACCTGGAATACCGTCTGGAGAAAGATCATTCTCGGGAGAAGGAGGGATAAAAAGATGGCGGACGCGATATTAAAAAAGGGCGAGGGCCGTTTTCTGCGCGCGGGAGGACTATGGATCTTCGATAATGAAATCGATCGGGTAGAAGGAGATTTCGAGAACGGAGACGTGGTGGGAGTACAGACCGATCAGGGGTTTTGCCTGGGATACGGTTTCATAAATCTCTATTCCAAGATCCGGATCCGTATGATCAGCAGCCGCCCGGATCAGCCTCTGAATGAAGATCTGCTGCGGGAACGACTGCAAAACGCCTGGGATTATCGTAAACGTACCGTGGATGTTTCCAGCTGCCGGATCGTTTTCGCGGAGGCCGATTTTCTGCCGGGACTTGTGATCGATAAATTCTCGGACGTTCTGGTCGTTCAGTCCATGGCCCTGGGGATCGATCGCTGGAAAGAGAGCATCGTGGATCTTCTAAAAGAGATTCTCGCCCGGGACGGGATCAAGATTCGCGGAGTCTATGAGCGCAGCGACGGTAAGTCCCGATTGCAGGAAGGGATGGAACGGGTCAAAGGATTTTTGGGACCGGCCTTTGATACGCAGGTGGAGATCGTCGAGAACGGGATCCGGTACTTCGTGGATGTGGAGAACGGGCAGAAGACCGGATATTTCCTGGATCAGAAATACAACCGTCTTGCCATACAGCGGTTATGCAAAGACGCCAAAGTATTGGATCTTTTTACGCATACGGGATCCTTCGCGTTGAACGCGGGAATGGGAGGAGCCAGGGAGGTTCTCGGCATAGACGCCTCCGAGCTGGGAGTCGAGCAGGCGAGACGGAACGCGGAGATGAACGGCTTGGAATCCGTGGTCAGGTTCGAGCGCGCCGATGTCTTTGAGCTGCTGCCGGAGCTGGAAAAAAGAGGAGAACGGTATGATGTGATTATTCTGGATCCGCCCGCTTTCACAAAATCACAGCATTCGGTGAAAAACGCGGTAAAGGGATACCGCGATATCAATCTTCGGGCGATGAAACTCCTGAAAGACGGTGGGTATTTAGCGACCTGTTCTTGTTCTCATTTTATGAACGCGGAGCTTTTTACGAAGACCATTATGCAGGCGGCGACTTCGGCGAGAAAGAGAATCCGTCAGGTGGAATTTCGTACGCAGTCTCCGGATCATCCCATACTATGGGGGGCGGACGAGTCGTATTATTTGAAGTTCTATATCCTGCAGGTTTGCAGAAACTATTAAGGGCGAGCGGTTCCTTACGAAAGTGTAAGATATTCCGGGAGAAATGTAAGATGCTTCGATGGCATCCCATTTCTCCTTCTTGCTATAATGGGTTCAGTCCATGAAGGAGGGATTCATATATGAGCATTGGATTTTATTTGAAACTGGCTTGGAATGGGATTCGTAAAAACAAGAAGTTTTATACGCCTTATCTGTTGACTTGTATCGGAATGGTTATGATGTACTACATCGTTTCTTTTCTGAGTGTGAACCGGCAGGTCATGAGTATGAACGGCGGAGAGACGATCCAGTACATGCTGATGTTGGGATGCGGCGTGATCGGCATCTTTTCCGTAATGTTCCTGTTCTATACCAATTCGTTTTTGATGCGCCGGCGTAAAAAGGAATTCGGCCTGTATAACATTCTGGGAATGGGAAAGAGGAATCTGGCCAAGATTCTTTTGAGAGAGACGCTGATCATCGCGGCGATTTCTTTGAGTATCGGTCTTTTTTGCGGCATTCTCCTCTCCAAGGTTGCCGAATTGTGGATGCTGAAGATACTCGCGATGGACGTTATCTTTTCGTTCCAGATCGAGTGGAACGCGGTCAGCCAGACGTTCTGGTTGTTTGGCGTGATTTTCCTGTTGATTCTTGCCAATAGTCTCCGACAGATTCACCTGACAAATCCCATCGAACTTTTGCACAGCGAAACCGTGGGAGAAAAACCGCCCAAAGCGAACTGGATCGTAGCGATCATCGGAGTCGCTCTGCTGGCGGGAGCCTACTTACTCGCGGTGACGATTGAGGATCCTATTTCGGCGCTTATCTGGTTTTTTGTCGCGGTCATCATGGTCATCATAGCCACCTATTTGCTTTTTATCGCCGGATCCGTTTCCTTCTGTAAATTGTTGCAGAAGAATAAGAAATACTATTACAAGACCCATCATTTCATTTCCGTCTCCTCGATGACCTACAGGATGAAACGAAACGGCGCGGGACTGGCTTCCATTTGTATTTTATGCACGATGGTGCTGGTCATGGTGTCTTCGACCACATGCCTTTATATCGGTATGGAGGACAGTCTGCGCGCCAGATATCCCAGGAATATCAACCTGGATATGACCTTCGATTCCATAGAGAAGATGAACGAAGGGACGGCGGATCAGATCCGGCAGGCCTCCGAGGAGACTGCGGCCCAATATGGACAAGACCTCTCCCGGGTGCTTAACTATCGTGTTGCCGGATTGGTTGGCTGTATCATGGGAAATCAGATTCTTCTGGATGAGTCCAGTCTTACGGAATTTGATTGGAACGGATACTCAAACGTGTGGCAGGTGTTTATCGTGCCGCTGGAGGATTATAACCGCCTGATGGGGCAGAACGAGACCTTAGAAAAGGGGGAGGCGCTCGTCTATACGACGAAAGGCGCCGGGTACGGAGAAGATACGATTTCTATCGGAAACGGGGAAGCCCTGCGGGTCAAAAAAGAGGTGGACGATTTTGCCGATAACGGTGTGGACGCCATGCAGATGATTCCTTCAATTTATATTTTTGTACCGGATTTTGAGACGGTGGCGGCTCCCCTTTTGGGTGAGAAAAACATTACGACGGGTACGGTCTCTCTTCATTGGTTTTATGGGTTCGACCTTTCTTGCGAAGAGGAGGAGCAGATCGCGATCGCGGAGGACCTAAGAAACTATTTGAGGCAGATGGAGCTCGAAAACGGTGCGGATTGGCTGTCGGCGAGTCTTGAATCTGTGGAGGAGAACCGAAGCGCTTTTTATGGTCTGTATGGAGGCCTTTTCTTCCTGGGCGTACTATTAGGAATCGTTTTCCTGTTCGCGGCGGTGCTGATCATGTATTATAAGCAGATCTCCGAAGGGTATGAGGATCAGTCTCGTTTTGAAATCATGCAGAAGGTGGGAATGAACAAGAGAGAAATCAAGAAAAGCATTAATTCGCAGATATTGACCGTCTTTTTCCTCCCGCTCCTTGCGGCCGGAGTCCATCTGTGTTTCGCTTTCCCGCTGATTTATAGGCTTCTGGCCCTTTTTAACCTGACGAATCTGCTCTTATTGATTCTGGTGACGGCCGTGTGCTATCTTATCTTTGCCCTGTTTTACGTAGCGATCTATCGGGTCACCTCCTATGCCTATTATTCTATTGTCAGTGGCCGGCGCTAGGAACAAAAAGGATCATCGGATAAAATAACACAATAAAAGAGGGGATCGGCTCACTCGTATCTTAAGAATGAGCGCCCCTCTTTTTTATTGCAATTCCGTCAGATATCCCCGTAATTGAATCAGTTCGTCGCGAAGCTCGGCGGCATCCTCAAACCGCAGTTCTGCCGCGGCCTTTTTCATCTCCTTCTCCAGTTTGCCGACGGCCTTCAACAGCTCGGTACGGCTCATGGATTCGGGATCCTTCTGATTCTTTGCCGTAGATTTATCCGTGGCTTCCATGGTGGCGTGGATGACGTCCCGCACATCCTTTTGAATGCTCTTCGGGATAATGCCGTGTTCTTCATTGTATTGTTTCTGAATGCGGCGGCGGCGTTCCGTTTCGTCCATAGCCCGCTGCATGGAATCCGTTATGATATCGGCGTAGAGGATGACGTGTCCGTCCACGTTTCGGGCGGCCCGTCCGATGGTCTGGATCAGTGCGGTCTCGGAACGAAGGAAACCTTCTTTATCCGCGTCTAGGATGGCAATCAGCGAGACCTCCGGAATATCCAAACCTTCTCTTAGCAGGTTGATGCCCACCAATACGTCGTATACGCCGGTACGAAGATCCCGGACGATTTCCAGACGTTCCAGCGTATCCACCTCGGAATGCAGATACTGTACCTTGACGCCGGCTTCCTGAAGATATTTAGTCAGATCCTCCGCCATTTTCTTGGTCAGCGTGGTGACCAATGTTTTCTGACCCTTGTGATTCACCTTCTGAATCTCGGATAAAAGATCGTCGATCTGCCCCTTGGAGGGACGGATCTCCACCAGAGGATCTAAGAGCCCGGTGGGACGGATGACCTGTTCGGCCTTTAGCTGTTCATGATCGGCCTCGTAGGGGCCGGGCGTCGCGGACACAAAGAGCATTTGATGAATCTTCTGCTCAAATTCATCGAAACGTAAGGGTCGGTTATCCTTCGCGGAAGGCAGGCGAAAGCCGTAATCCACAAGGGTCGTTTTACGTGACTGGTCTCCGTTGTACATTCCACGGACCTGGGGAATCGTCATGTGGGATTCATCGACGATCATCAGAAAATCCTTGGGGAAGTAGTCTAAGAGCGTATGGGGCGTGCTTCCGGCCTCCCGACCGGACAGATGGCGGGAATAGTTCTCGATGCCGCTGCAATACCCCGTTTCCCGCAGCATTTCAATATCGAAATTGGTTCGCTGGGCGATCCGCTGGGCCTCCAGAAGCTTATCCTGGCCGCGGAAAAAGGCCACCTGAGCATCGAGTTCGTCTTCGATACGGGAGATAGCGCCGGCCATCTTCTCGGGAGCGATGACATAGTGGGAAGCGGGAAAGATCAGCATGTGCTGACAAACGGCCAAGATTTCTCCGGTCAGGGTATCCATTTGGACGATTCTTTCCACCTCGTCGCCGAAAAATTCGACTCGATAGGCTTTGTTCTCCTCGGAGATGGGGACGATTTCCAGTACGTCGCCCCGAACCCGGAACGTGCCGCGGACAAGATTCATGTCGTTTCGGTCATATTGCAGATCCACCAGGCGGCGCAGGATATCATCCCGATCCCGCACCATGCCGGGGCGCAAAGATAGGGTCATGCTGTTATAATCGATGGGGTCGCCCAGACCGTAAATACAAGAGACGCTGGCGACGATGATAACGTCCGTCCGCTCAAACAGGGCTGCCGTGGCGGAGTGACGCAGCTTGTCGATCTCATCGTTTACGGCGCTGTCTTTTTCAATATATAGATCCGTCTGGGGCACATAGGCCTCCGGCTGATAATAATCATAATAGGAAACGAAATATTCCACGGCGTTTTCCGGGAA
>CALWBZ010000109.1 GCA_944376225.1 uncultured Clostridia bacterium
GAAGGGCACGCAGCCGCGAAGGCGCAGCTTGAGCCGGGCGATACGAACGGAAATATCTTCCATAAAAAATCCCCCTTTCGGAGGATTTAGTATAGCACAGAAATGGCTTGAATGCAACAGAAAAGGCGCGGAAAGAAATGTTTCTCGCGCCTTACATTGATTAACCGAATAAAGAGAAGGCAACAAATAAGGAGGACATCAGAGAGGCTACCAGAGAAACGACCGTGATCTGCGTATTAATGGAGGGACCCGCCGTATCTTTGAACGGGTCGCACACCGTGTCGCCTACGACGGCGGCTTTATGGGCTTCGCTGCCCTTACCGCCTTCGTTCCCGGCTTCTATGTATTTCTTGGAATTATCCCACAAGCCGCCGGCGTTGGACATGAACAGGGCCAGCAAGAGGCCACTCGTGATATTACCCATCAGGAAGCCGCCGATCGCGAGAGGCCCTCCTATGAAGCCTACGACCAGTGTGGAGACGATGGCCATCAATCCCGCGGGGATCAGCTCCCGCAGCGCTCCTGTCGTTCCGATGTCGATGCATTTATCGTATTCCGGCTTCACGCCCGGCTTGCCTTCCCGCAGGCCCTTGATGCTCTTGAACTGACGGTGGATCTCCGCGACCATGCGCTGCGCGTTCTTATCCACTCCCAGAATCAACATCGCCGAGAAAACCGCCGGAATGGCCGCGCCCACCAGCATGCCGAAGAAGACCGTAGGATTCATGATATCGAATCCGGTGATTAAAGCTTTTCCTGCTTCTGCCAACGCGATATTGGCTTCCGACATGAACGCGCCTAAAAGGGAGATTACCGTAAGACCCGCGGCGCCGATAGAAAAGCCCTTGGTCACGGCCTTTACGGTATTCCCGGCGCTGTCTAACGAATCGGCGATGCGAATCGTCTCTTCTCCAAGTCCCCCCATCTCCGCCAAGCCCCTGGCGTTATCCACGATAGGCCCATAGGCGTCGTTAGAAATGATCATGCCCACAATCGAAAGCATGCCCACCGCCGCCATGGCGATGCCGAAGATCGCGTATCCGTCGCCCATGGGTTCACAGATCTTATAGGAGACGAGCGCCGATACGGCAATGCCTACCATGGCCGGCAGGGCGGAAATAAATCCGTAGGATACGCCCGACAATACCGTAAAAGCGGATCCGGACCGGGAGGCCTGGGCCACTTTCTTAACGATGGGTTTGGAATCATCCGTAAAGTAATCCGTCGTGATGCCGATGATCACGCCGACGATCAGCCCCACGGCGGAGGCTCCCCAGATTCTCCAGGAGAAGCCTTCAAAGACGGCCGTCGCGATCGCCGTCAGGACAATAAAGATCCCTGTGGTGACATAGGTCGAACTGTTCAGCGCGTGAGTCGGATTGCCGTTTTTCCCGATACGCGCGGTGGCGATACCCAAAATAGAGGCTAAAAGCCCTAGCGCCGCGTAACAAAAGACCATGGAAACGTTCGCGAAATCCCCCGAAAGAGACTGGGCGATGACCAAGGCGGAAGCCATGGCCGCCACGTTGGAGTCGAACAGATCCGCGCCCATACCGGCCACGTCCCCCACGTTATCCCCCACATTATCCGCGATGACCGCCGGGTTTCTCGGATCATCCTCCGGAATGCCCAGCTCTACCTTGCCTGTTAAATCCGCGGACACATCCGCCGTCTTCGTGAAAATGCCGCCGCCCGCCTTAGCGAACAGCGCGAGGGAACTGGCTCCGAAGGAGAATCCCAGCAAGATGGAGGCGTCTCCTACGATCATGAGTACGGCGGCCACTCCCAGCAGCGAGAAGGCCACGACCGCCAAACCCATGATGGCCCCGCCGCGAAAGCCGATCAAAAAAGCCGCCTTGATTCCGTTCTGGGCTTCCTCGGCCGTGCGTCCGTTCGCATGCGTCGCGACTAGGATACCGATCTTTCCCGCGATGGCGGAAAGAACCGTTCCCGCGATGTAGGACAGCGCCATAGCCACGTTCTGCCAGATCTCTCCCTTCCAGATCGGAGACGGCAGCAGGATCAAGATGACGATGGCGGCGATTCCGGCAAAGATAGCCAGAATCCTGTACTCTCTGCGCATGAAAGTATTCGCTCCCTCCTTAATGAGGGCCGATACTTCCATGATCGTCCGGTTGCTCATCTTCTGGCGGCGTACCCATAGGTACAGGTAGACCGCGAAGGCGAAGGCGATCACGACCACCAGGAAAGACAAGCCATAAAAGATTGATAATTGTGTATCCACTGACACCCCACCTTTCTGATATACTAGTAATATCACTATAATACATTTTATCCAGGTTGTCAAGAATCTCACCGTCCCAAAAGACAAAGATGGAACTTTTTAATAGCTTCCAATTGAATTTCCCGGGACTCTGTGATAAGATAAAAAAGATTTTACATCCTGATGAGAGGAGCATGCAAAATGCCTTATGATTTTACCACATGGACGGACCGAAGAAACAGCGGTTCGGAAAAATGGAACGATATGCTCAGAATCTGTCCCGATGTTCCGGCGGGTGTCGTGCCTCTTTCGGTGGCGGATATGGAGCTTAAAAACCCGCCTCCGATTATTGACGGACTGAAGGAATACCTGGATCAGGCAATCCTTGGGTACACGGAGGCCACGGATGAATATTATGCCGCGGTACAGGATTTTATGGAACGTCGTCACGGGTTTCGTCCCCCGCGGGAATGGTTTGTGGAGACCCCCGGCGTCGTGCCCGCCATCCAGATGATGATCGGCGCCTTTACCGCGCCGACGGACGCCGTTCTGATTACCACGCCCGTCTATTATCCTTTCCGAAGCTCTATCGAGGCGAACCACCGGGAAGTCGTCACCAATGAACTCCTGATCCGGGAAGGCCGGTACGAGATTGATTTTGAGGATCTGGAAGCCAAGGCTTCCCGTCCCGAGGTGACCCTCTACATCCTGTGCAGTCCCCATAACCCGGTGGGCCGCGTATGGAGCCGGGAAGACCTTCTCAAGATCTGCGACATCTGTCTGCGTCATCATGTGTTTATCATTTCTGACGAGATTCATTTTGATCTCATCATGCCCGGATATCATCATGTGTCCATGGGGACGTTCCCGGAAAGGTATCTGCAAAACTGCGCGATCTGTACCGCCCCCAGTAAGACCTTTAATTTGGCCGGATTTCAGGCTTCCAACATCTTCATTCCCAATCCTTGCTACCGGGAAAAAGTGACCGGCGCCAGGGGATATTTCGCCCTGAATATCATGGGCTATAAAGCCTGCGAACTGGCCTATACACGCTGTGAAGACTGGCTTTCCGAACTGATTCTTCACCTGGATCAAAACCGGCGGCTCGTGGAAGATTTTCTGGCCGAGCGCCTTCCCATGATCCATGCCTTTCCGCTGGAGGGCACCTATCTGCAATGGCTGGATTTCCGCGAGCTTGGCCTAGACTATAAGGCGCTGGAAGATTTCATGCATCACAAAGCCTACTGGTTCTGCGACGAGGGTTATATCTTCGGCGAGGGAGGAAAAGGGTTTGAGCGCGTGAACCTGGCCTGTCCGAGAAAAGTTCTGGAGGACGCCCTGCTCCGTCTCGAGCGAGCGCTCCAATAAAAATATCCCCGGGATCAATCATGACCCCGGGGATATTTTTAGGTTTCCCGAATTACTTATGGTCTACGGAATACATATGCTTAATCAGCATCAGTACTTTATTGGAATAACCCCACTCGTTGTCGTACCAGGCAACCAGCTTAACGAACGTATCCGTCAAGGCGATACCGGCCGTCGCGTCGAAGATGGAAGTTCTGTCGTCCGTCAGGAAGTCGGAAGATACAACCGCGTCCTCGGTGTAGCCCATGATACCCTTCATCGGGCCTTCGCAGGCAGCCTTCACCGCGTTGCAGATCTCCTCGTAGGTCGCGGGCTTCTCCAGGTTAACGGTCAAGTCAACTACGGAAACATCCAGCGTGGGTACGCGGAAGCTCATGCCGGTCAGCTTGCCGTTCAGCT
>CALWBZ010000110.1 GCA_944376225.1 uncultured Clostridia bacterium
TCTTCCGATCCTGCTGCAAGGGACGTTTATCAAAAGGGATATCCTGGCCATGGGAGGGGATCTGAAGGCTTGTTTCGCCTTGGCGGGAGAGGACCGGGTATATCCCAGTCAATATTTGGGAGACATGGAAAATCCGGCGGTGCAGGAACTGTTTATCCAGACGATAAGACGTATGGAGGAACTTCTGGGAATCCGTCCGGAGGTGGTCGTGACGGATTTGCATCCGGGTTATGAGACCGGGGCGCTGGCGCGTAGACTCTTCGGGGACAGGGAGATCCTTTCTTTTCAGCATCACCATGCCCATGTGGCTTCGGTCATGGCGGAGTATGGGCTAAAAAGCTGCATCGGCGTCGCCTATGACGGTACTGGATATGGGAAGGACGGCACGATCTGGGGCGGGGAGTTTTTGTTCTGTCGGGGCCGGGAAATGGAACGTGTGGCCCATTTGGAGTCCATACCTTTTTGCGGCGGAAACGAAGGGGCTAAAAACGCCCGCCTGGCCTTGCAGTCCTATCGCTATGCCGCGGGATTTTCCGTAAACGATCCCCTCGTCCGAGAGGCGCTCCGTCAGGGAATCGGAACCGTAAAGACGAGCAGTATGGGACGTTTTTTTGACGCGGTGAGCGCTCTGCTCGGGATTTGCGCCTACAATCACTATGAAGGGGAATGCCCCACCGCCTTAGAGGCCGCGGCCAGAAGATATCGGGGCGAGGGGTATGATCTGGGCGGTATGGAGATAGATCCGGACGGAAGGGTCGATGTAAGAAACTATATCAGGAGACTGACGGAGGCGGCAGAGGCGGGTGTTTCGGCGGCCTGTCTGGCTTGGCAGTTTCATCAGGATCTGGCGGATATGACGGCGGAGAGTTGTGAGCGGATCCGCCGGGACAAAGGAGAGAACGCGGTTTGCCTGAGCGGCGGCGTTTTTGTTAACCGGGTTCTTCTGGAAACCTGTGTTCAAAAGCTGAAAGAACGTCGATTTGACGTTTATTGGAATCGGCAGGTACCTTGCGGCGACGGCGGCATATGCCTGGGACAGGCATGGCTCGCGGCGAGATAGGGCCTACGGAGAAAGGAGATACTATGTGCGTTGCGATCACCGGCGTGGTTCGCTCGGTGGAAGGATCTCGGGCGGAGGTGGAGATTAGGGGCAACCGTCTTCAGACAGAGGCGGGCCTGGTACGAGTAAAGCCCGGGGATCATGTGCTGGTACACGCGGGATATATTCTGCAGGTCGTTTCGGAAAGTGAAAATGAAGAAATGGAAAAGATATGGGCGGAGCTGCGGGAATTGGAGCAAGACTATGACGGCGCCCATTGAGTATGTGATCCGCAGGCTCTCGGAATATGACGGCCCACCGCTGCGGCTGATGGAAGTCTGTGGCACACAGACCGCGGAAATTTCCCATAACGGCATTAGAAATCTGCTGTCTACTGCGATTCAGATGATCTCGGGACCGGGATGCCCCGTTTGCGTCACGGTATCCGCGTACATCGACCGTCTGATCGAACTTTCCGGGCAGGAGGGGACGACGGTGGTTTCCTTCGGTGATCTATTCCGGGTACCGGGCAGCCGGGAGAGTCTTAGTGAAGCGAAGGCCGCGGGAGGCCGTGCGGAGATGGTGTACGCGCCCGCGCAGATCCTGGATATGGCCAGAAAACAGCCTGAAAAGCAGTTTGTCTTCGCGGCGGTGGGATTTGAGACGACGGCTCCCGTCTACGCGGGGATCATCAAAAAGGCGAAGAAAGAGGGCCTTAAAAATTTGCGGTTTTTAACGTCCCTAAAGACGATGCCCGCGGCGATCCGCTGGATCTGCGCCCACGAGCCGGACATACAAGGATTCCTGGCGCCGGGGCATGTGTGCGCGGTGACGGGAACGAAGGATTATGAGGAGATTGCCCGGGAATACGGGATCCCCTTTGTAGTATCCGGATTTTCCCCGGAAGAGCTCATCACCGCGATATACGGTTTGGTCTGTTTGAGGGGGCGGGGGCAGACGCGCAATTTTTATCCTGCCGTCGTGCGGCCGGAGGGAAATCCGGAGGCTAGGGCCGTCATGCATGAAGTGTTTGAACCCTGTGGCGCGGCCTGGCGGGGAATCGGCCGTATTGAAGGATCCGGCTTACGAATCCGGGCGGCTTTTCGGGAATTTGACGCGGGCAGCGACGGACTGGAAGAAGATATCCGTAAAAACAGTCAGTGCCGGTGCGCCCAGGTTCTTTTGGGGGAGATTTCTCCCGGGGATTGTCCGCTTTTCGGAAAAGTATGCACGCCGGCGACACCCCAGGGAGCCTGCATGGTCTCCGCGGAGGGAAGCTGTTTTCATTACTATTCCGGAAACGAAGGAGGATCAAGATGAAGATCACGATGGCCCATGGCAGCGGCGGCTGGGAGACCAGTCAGCTGATAGAGAATCTTTTCGCTAGGTATTTCTCCAATCCGATCCTGGATCGGATGGAAGACAGCGCCGTGGTGGAGGGAGGAGCCCGGATCGCTTTTACAACGGACAGTTTTGTGGTGCATCCCCTGTTTTTCCCGGGAGGAGATATCGGAAGGCTCGCGGTTTGCGGCACCGTGAACGATCTTTTGATGAGCGGCAGTCGCCCGGCGTATCTGAGCTGCGCCATGATCCTGCAGGAAGGACTTAAGATCGAGACTTTAGAGAACATTGTGCGTTCTATGGCAGAAACCGCCCGTGAGGCAGGGGTCTTGATCGCAGCCGGAGATACGAAGGTGGTAGAAGGTCCGGGAGAGCTATATATCAATACATCGGGAATCGGATACATGCCCGAGGGGCGAAATATTGGCGCTTCACTCTGTCGTCCGGGGGATCGGATCTTGGTATCGGGGTGTCTCGGTGATCATCACGCGGCCATCATGAGCGCGAGGATGGGAATCGAAAACGAGATCCGCAGCGATGCCGCCCCGCTGAATCGGATGGTGAACGGGCTTTTTGAAGCGGGAGTCGGCGTACGCGCCATGCGTGACATTACCCGAGGAGGGCTCGCGACGATCCTGGAGGAATATGCCCATGCCTGTAGGTATGGGATGGAGATCAGGCAGAAAGACATCCCGGTATCTGTTCAGACCAGGGGATTCTGTGAGATTTTGGGCTTGGATCCCTTATACATGGGAAACGAGGGGAAGATGCTTTTGGTGGTAAAGGAAGAGGATGCTTCCCAGGCATTAGAAATCCTGAGAGGGAGTCCCTATGGAGAAGGAGCCGCGATGATCGGAGAGGTAACAACGCGGCACCAGGGACGAGCCTATGTGAAGACAGATATCGGCGGAGAAAGACTGCTTTCCCCGTTATACGGAGAGGGGCTTCCCAGAATCTGTTGAAAGAAAACGGGAAATATGGTACAATAGGCGCGGCAAGGCAGAATTCTCTTTGAGAAGAGGCCATGCCTTAATCAATAACAGAAGAGAGGAGATCAATGATGAAGATTCGTATTGGTATTATGGGATATGGGAATCTGGGCCGTGGCGTGGAATGCGCGATTCGGCAGAATCCTGATATGGAACTTGCGGCGGTATTTACCCGCAGGGATCCGAAGAGCCTTTCGATTTTGACGCCGGGAGTGCCCGTGTGTGCGGTGGAGGACGCGATCGAGATGCAGGACCGGATCGATGTCATGATCCTGTGCGGTGGTTCCGCCACGGATCTGCCGGTTCAGACGCCTTATTACGCTCAATATTTTAATGTAGTCGATAGTTTCGACACTCATGCCAAGGTGCCGGAGCATTTTGAGACGGTGGATCAGGCCGCGAAGAAGAGCGGCAAGGTCGCCGTCATGTCCGTGGGCTGGGATCCGGGAATGTTCTCCCTGAGCAGAGCCTATGGGGAGGCGGTACTGCCCCAGGGCAGCGTATATACCTTCTGGGGGAAGGGTGTCAGCCAGGGCCATTCCGACGCCATTCGCAGGATCGACGGCGTACAGGACGCCCGCCAGTATACGATCCCGGTGGAGGCGGCGCTGGAGGCGGTGCGAGGCGGATCCGACCCGGTTCTTTCCACGCGGCAGAAGCATACGCGGGAGTGTTTCGTAGTGGCCAAACCCGGAGCCGATCTGGCCAAGATCGAGAATGAGATCAAAACAATGCCCAATTATTTTGATGAGTATGATACGACCGTCCATTTCATCACGGAGGAAGAACTCAAAAGAGAACACGGCGCGCTGCCCCACGGCGGTTTCGTGATTCGCAGCGGAAAAACCGGCTGGAATGAGGAGCATCATCATGTGATCGAGTACAGCCTGAAGCTGGATTCCAATCCGGAATTTACCTCCAGCATTTTGGTGGCCTACGCTCGGGCCGCGTATCGCCTGCAGCAGGAAGGGGGCAAGGGCTGTAAGACGGTGCTGGATATCGCGCCGGCCTATCTGAGCGCGAAGAGCGGAGAGGAACTGCGTAAGAGCCTTCTGTAAAGCCATGATTCGCAAAATCCAGGCTGAACTCTGTACTTATGGATTCAGTCTGGATTTTTTATGTGTTTGAGAAAAGCCTTCTCTTTTGAGGAATGGCATGGGCCCCGAGGCATAGAATAAGAAAAAAACTCGGGGGCTATCCTATGAGGCGGACAATATGCTTTTTGGTGGGAATTCTGATATTGGGCTTGGGGAACGGATGTACAAAAGCAAAAGAGGATATCCGTTTTATCGGGTATTATGTTTCCGGAAGCGCTCTTGCCCTCACGGAGGATGCCGCGGAGGGACTCACCCATCTCCATTTGGCTTTTTTGTATCCGGAGGGGGATGGAAGCCTAATCGGGACGGATTTGTTCCGAACTCATTGTTTGCAAGCGGCGCGGATCCAAGAAGAAAACAAGGAACTGAAGATCCTGGCGAGCATCGGCGGTTGGGGTTATTCCGAGGCCTTTGAAGAGATCGCGAAGAATCCTCAAAGCCGCAGACGTTTTATCGAGGAGATCCTGGGATGGGTGGAGAAATATGACCTAGACGGCGTAGATATGGATTGGGAGTATCCTGACGGGGAGCAAAAGGGCGATTTCTGGCAGTTAATCACGGAGCTCAGAAATGCTCTGGACCTGTTAGAGGAATCCGAGGGAAGGGAGTATCTCTTGAGTCTTGCCGTGCCTGCTTTTTCTTCTTTTCCCGGGGAAATCCTCATGGGAGAAGCGGTGGGAGATATTGACTATTGGAACCTGATGACTTATGATTATCATCTTGGTCGTGAGGGAGCGAACGCACCCCTTTACGATCTTCAAGATGAATGTGTGGCAAGAACCGTCAGGGCCTACGAGAAGGCGGGAATACAAAAAGAAGCCCTGAACCTGGGCATCCCGCTTTATGGCAGAGGGTGGGATGCCCAGACGGGCTGGATACAGGCTTCTTATGATGAGATTCAAAAGGAATACGCCGGCTTTCAATATACTTATCATCCGATTACGAAGACTCCTTATCGTTTGTGGGGAGACAACTGGATCTCCTATGACGACGAGGAATCCGTCGGCGCGAAGGCGCGATACGCCAGAAAGAAAGGATTGGGCGGCCTCATGTTTTGGGAACTCTCAGACGATAGGGAAAAGGTCCTCTTAAACGCCGCGAGACAGGCGTGGCAGGAAGATTAGTCCTTTAATCGGAAAGAAAGTTTCACAGGCTGATGATCGGAGGAGACAAAATCGGTGGAGATGACCTGACTCGAAGCGTCCACATTGTCCGATACGATAAATCCGTCGATGGTCACGGTATAGGTGACGCCCTCTTCATAGGGAATATCCGCCCCGCGACAGCTGGGAACCTGATCATAGTTATCCGGGATGACGAAGGAAAAATGAGAGGTCAGATCCTCCTGGGACAGGGCGTAAACCCAATCCGGAATCTGCTGTTCGGAGGGGAACAGGTCGATGGTGGAAGCGATGTCGTGATTAAAGTCACCCCCGGCGATCACATAATTTCCCAGCGCGTATTCCTCTTCCATCACGGCAAGCAGCATATCAAGCTGCTGCTTGCGGATAACGCCGCCTTCGTCATAGGCGGTCAGATGAAGGGTGATCAGGGAAAGAGTCTTGCCGTTTTCTACGGGAACGTGGCTTACGGTGAAGCAGCGGTCCATATCCGTAAGACGGGTGATGAAGCCGTTGTCGATCGGGAGGCTTCTTCGCGTGTTATCCTCGATGCGGTATCTGGAGAGGGTCAAAAGGCCGCTCTGCACGAAACCATGGGGCGAGAGAATGGGATAGAAAAGATAAGGGGAATGGAATGCATTGGTATATACGGAACCATAGCCGCTTAGCCCTTCGAGAATCATAGCCGCTTGATTGACGTGATAGCTGCGGGTAGAATCCGTGTCCACCTCCTGGAGCAGATAGAAATCGCTGTCCAAAGACTGGAGGATGGAGAGGCTTGTCTCGATATTGGCGATGGCCCGCTCCTTGCTGAAAGCCCTGGAATATTGTCCTTGGGTCTTTGTGCCGTCGTTCATTCGCCCGGTATCCATGAAAAAGGTGTAGGAAGGCTCATAGGCGCCGAATCCCAGGTTATAGGTGACGGCCGTATAGACGGTTTCCGAGTTTAGAAGCTGGGTCTGGTTATT
Source organism: uncultured Clostridia bacterium (assembly GCA_944376225.1). Lineage (GTDB taxonomy): Bacteria > Bacillota > Clostridia > Lachnospirales > Bianqueaceae > Faecimorpha. Next base: position 6,556 of record CALWBZ010000110.1, read on the forward strand.
TTCGGTCGGGAGGTCTATTTGATCCGGAAGCCGGTCATAGCTAAGCTGTAGGTAGAGGGCGTATCCGCCGACCAAAAGCGCCAGGAAGAGACAGCAGGAAAGCAGAACAATGCCCAGGATTTTGAATGTTTTTTTCATGGGAAACTCCTTTTACTGGTATGATAGTATTCAGTATACCAGAATATGCGGAAAAATACAACAGGAGGCAGCGATGAAGATCGAAACAGAAGGAATTTGCGCGGAAGTAACTTTCAAAAAGATCAAGGGGATTTATCTACGCGTGGATCCGGCGGAGGGAAAAGTTCGAATGAACGTACCCATTGGGACGTCTCAGGATGAAATCATAAAGATCCTACAGGAAAAAAAGGACTGGATTCTGTCAAGACGTGCCTTGCCCGCGGCCACCGAAGAGCAGAAAGAACTTATGCGGGAGAGGCTGAAGGAATTAATCCCCTACTGGGAAAAGAAGATGGGATTACACGCGGATCACTATATACTGAAGAGCATGAAAAGTCGATGGGGAAGCTGCAATCCGTTGATTCGTCAAATCACGTTAAATCTGGAGCTTGCGGCGCTTCCGGAAGAGTGTCTTTGCTACGTGTTAGTGCATGAGCTGGCCCATATGGTCTATTTGGGACACGGAAAAGAATTTTGGGCATTGGTTGAACAGTATATTCCGGATTGGAAGAGGATCCGACGTTCTATGCGAGAATGACATGAAAAAGGCTGCCGGGAGTGTGGCAGCCTCTAGAGAGTGAGTTTTACGGGAACCGGTTGGTCGATCGTGAGAGAATCGCTCGTCACCAGACAATCGAAGGCCAGGATACGAACGCCGGCCTGTTCGGCACGCCGAAGAGCATTCCCGAACTCCGGATGGGTCGCGTCATTTGGCGCGAAATATCGCGCGCCCTTCATGGCCAAAACAAAGACGATATAGGGATCCCAACCGGAAGACTTGGCCCGGATAAGCCCTTCGATATGTTTGACGCCCCGGATCGTGGGAGCGTCGGGAAAGCGGGCGACGCCCTCGTTCTCGAGCAGGGTTACGCCCTTGACCTCGATAAGGACGCGATCTCCCACCTTAAAATCAAAGCGGGAATCCTCCCAGGTATATTCCGGACGAACGATCTGATCCGGAAAGAGGCGGGGCAAATATTCCCCGAGAACCTTGTTAGGAGACTGACTGTCGATGTTGACCAGAGCGCCGTCCTGCCTCCGTACGGAGATGAGATCATAGGCGGTTTTTCGCTGCGGCGCCTCACAATGCTGCAAGAATACCGGCGCGCCGGGGAGCAAGAGTTCCCTGAGACGTCCGGTATTTTTAACATGAACCGATTCCGTTTGTCCCTGAATTTCCACGCGGGCGGTAAACCGGTTAAGCCGTTCCCGGAACACGCCGGGTACAATGGAGGAATATAGCTTCATAAGACGTACAGGTAGACGGCGAAGAAATGCAGAATGCTTCCGGCGAGTACGAAAAAGTGCCAGACGGAGTGCATATAGCGAATCTTGCTGCCGAGAGCGTAAAGGATAACACCGAGGGAATAGGTGACGCCGCCGCAGACCAGAAGCACCAGGCCCGGGCTTGCCAGAGCGGCGACCAGGGGTTTGATGGCGAAGACGACGGCCCATCCCATGGCGAGATAACATACGACGGATACCTTGCTGAATTTCTCCAGGTCAATGGCATTGAGGACGATGCCGATGAGGGCGGCGCCCCAGATGACAAAAAACAGAAGCCAGCCCGTGGGGCCCGCCAGCGTAACCAGTGTAAAGGGTGCGTATGTGCCGGCGATCAAAAGAAAGACGCTGCAATGATCGATGACGCGAAAGACCCGTTTGGCCTGATTCGGCTTGAGAGCGTGATAGATACAAGACATCGTATATAGAATGATCAGAGACAGCCCGTAGATGATGCTGGAGGCGACCCCCATGGGAGTGGCGTGAACCACGCTGCGGACGATGCAGAGGATGAGTCCCACGAGAGAGAGCAGAGCCCCCACGCCGTGAGAGATAGAACTGATCAATTCTTCGCTTAAAGAATATTTGGGAATCGAAATTCGATGCGTCCTGGTCGAAAAGTTCCTCGGTATACATTCGGTGACTTGTGACATGACAACCATCCTTTCATCTGTTATTAAAAACTAGATGATGATGATTTTATAAATCATCACATCGATGCTTATATTATATAACGTCGTCCGGAATTATTCAACACCTTTTCCAAAAAATTAATATCTAAAAAATGTCGGAATGAAATTACCGAAAATATGGCTTGGCAAGCGGATTTCAAGATATAAAAATAGGAACCAATTTCCAGGTTCCTTAAAAGCGATCTCTTCGCACACTTCATTATGTAGTATACCACAGCATAAAAGAAAAGTCTAGTATTTTTTTTATTTTATGATACAATAGGCGAAGCATGGCAAACAGAGCGTTTCGCCATGTCAATAACGTCTGCGACTGGTCCGAAGGGATACCGGCAGGCAGGAGGAAGAAGGAGGCGAGAGGATGCGGTCCGAAGTTTGGAAAAAAGAGGAACAGCATTTAGAGGAAACCTTACGGGAAATTGACAGGAACATCGAGCGATATTCCGGCGAGGTCGAGGTATTGCGGGAGGAGAATCAGGAACGGTACGATATGTATCGGTCTTCCGATTCCGATATGCATAACGATCTGGTCGTCGGGCTCAGTTGGGAAGATCAAGTGCGCTTTCTGCTGCGGCAGAACCGTCTAGCGTCGGAAACGCCCTATTTTGGTCGAATCGATTATCAAGAAACCGGGGATGAAGACGGAGAAAGCTTTTCCCTCTATATCGGAAAACACGGGGTTCCTAACGGGCAGGATCAGCCGGTGGTGGTGGATTGGCGCGCGCCCATATCCAGTATCTATTATGACAGCGACGTGGGAGAGAGTTCCTATCTTTCTCCGGATGAAGAGAGGATTTCGGTACGCATCGATCTGAAGCGTACCTTTGAGATCGAGAAACGCAGGCTCATCGATTTTTACGATACGGATGTGATCGCCAACGACGACTTCCTCACCAAATACCTGGCCAAAAATAAGGAAGTGGTTTTAGGGGAGATCATCGCCACCATTCAGAAAGAGCAGAACACGATCATACGAGATACGCCCTGGCATTCGGTCATCGTGCAGGGCGTGGCGGGCAGCGGAAAGACGACGGTGGCCATGCATCGTATTTCCTATATCTTGTATAATTATCCGGAAAAATTCAGAGCGGAACACTTCTTTGTCATCGGCAGCAATTCCATGCTGCTTCATTATATTACCGGTGTGCTGCCTACATTGGAGGTCGATCATGTCCAGGCCCTGACTATGACGGAATTTCTGGAAAGCATCCTGGACGCGGACTGGAAGAAACAGAAAAAGAAGATGCGCTACGCGTCGGATTTCCGCACCCAGGAGGAAACGAAGGATGAGGTGCGCAAAACCCGGCGATTCAAAGGCTCTCTAGGTTTTGTAAAGGCGGCCCAGAGATGGATCGATCGTCTGGAGCATAGGCTGCTCTCCCGGGAAGACGCGGTGCTGGAAGGAAAGACGATCTTCCGGCAGGAGGAAGTGGAAACCTTCTGCCAGGCATTTCCGCGCATGCCCTTGCAGCGAAAGATCGACGTATTGAATAAACGACTGATGAATCAGTTTAAGAACGAATGCCGGGACAGAGATTGGAGCGCGGACAAGAGCCGGACGGAAAGCAAGGCCTTTCGCGGATATTATGGGAAGGCCAAGGGGAAAATAGATTTGTGGGGGTATTATTTAGAGTTCATTCAGGAATTGTCAGACGAGTATCCCTTGCTGATCGAGAATCTTCAAGCCGGCGTGGCGGATCTTTATGATCTAGCCATCCTGACTTTGTTTAAGAAGAGACTGACGGATACGGACGATTTCACGGGAGTTCGCCATATCGTGATCGATGAGGCCCAGGATTTCGGGATTTCTCTTTTCGCGGTGCTCAAACAGGCTTTCCCGGAATGTACCTTTACGATCGTCGGAGACACCAGTCAGAATATCTTCTATGATTCGGGGATGAACGATTGGAAGGAGCTGCGGGAAGAGATTTTTGACGCGGGAAGGGACCGATTTTATACGTTGGCGAAGAGCTACAGAAACACGGTGGAGATTTCCCAATACGCGGGCAAGATATTAGAAAAATGTACCTTCGAGACCTATCAGATCGACCCGATTCTGCGTCACGGCATGGAAGTTGAGGTTAAAAAAGCAGGAAACCGGGAGGAGATGACGGCGGAGACAGTCCGGCGAATCCGAGAAATTCAGGAACGGGGATATAAGACCATCGCGGTCATCTGCCGCACGGAGGAGGAAGCCTGGAAGGCGGAAGAAGAGCTGTCTTCCCGGTGCCGGATCGAACGGGATCCGGAGGATTTCACGAATGGGGTCATGGTGCTTCCTATTCATAAGACAAAAGGTTTGGAATTCGACGCGGCCATACTGTGGAACCCGGACGAAGAGGCGTATCCGATGGATGACGCGGCGGCTCGGCTTTTATATGTGGCGATCACACGGGCCCTTCACGAGCTGCATATTGTATATATAGGAAAACTTTCGAAACTCTTGGAATAATGGTTGAAATGGAGGGAGTCTGCATGGTATAATAGGCGCAGCAGGAAAGTAATTTTAGAGGGAAGAGATCAAGCTGCGCCTCGAGTTTGCCGCCCAAGGGCGGCAAACTCCGAAGGATGAGCGGAATGTATTTTAGAGGGCAGAAAAAGCGAGGAAAACGCAATGGAATATGATCGTATGGGATGGAGCGCGCGGGAATGGTGCGAATGGTATGATTCCGCGCAATTTGACATGGAGTATGTCTACGAAGGGGAAGACCTGGGGGCAAATTATATGCCGGATCGCACCGTATGGAAGCTTTGGACGCCGGCGGCTCAGAAGGTAAGTCTCAATCTGTATACCACGGGGAGCGATCAGGAACTAGGCGCCGCGTTATTGCGGCGAGTGCCGATGATCCGGGGAGAACGGGGAGTTTTCAGCATTTCCTTAGGAGGAGACTGGAAGGGGACATATTACACCTATACGGTAACCTGGGAAGGGGAAGAGAGAGAGGTCACGGATCCTTACGCTAAGGCGGCGGGGGTGAACGGACAGCGAGCCATGGTGGTGAACCTTAGGGAGACAAATCCGGCGGGTTGGGATCAAGACGAGCATATTCTTCCGGACCACGGGACGGACGCGATCATCTGGGAGGTACATGTAAGGGACTTTTCCTGGGATACCTATTCCGGAATGAAAAACAGGGGGCTATACCTGGCCTTTACAGAGACGCAGACCCATATCCCCGGGCATCCGAAACTTCCCACGGGAGTGGAGTACCTGAAGAAGCTGGGGATTACGCATGTGCATCTGATGCCCTGTTTCGATTATTATACGGTGGATGAGACCAAAAGAACGGAAGATTTGTATAACTGGGGATACGACCCGCAAAATTACAATGTGCCGGAGGGATCGTACGCGACGGATCCCTATCATGGCGAAGTGCGAATCCGGGAAATGAAGAAGATGATTCAGGCGCTGCACCAAGCGGGAATCGGTGTGATCATGGATGTGGTGTATAACCATACCTATCAGAGCGGAGATTCTTCGTTTCAGAAGGTCGTTCCCTATTACTACTATCGTACCTGGCCGGACGGCAGCTGGGCTAACGGTTCCGGCTGCGGCAATGAGATCGCCACGGAACGCCCCATGGTACGGCGGTTTATCCGTCAGTCCATCCGGTATTGGGCGGAGGAATACCATATAGACGGTTTTCGGTTTGACCTGATGGGGTTGATCGACGTAGAGACGATGAATCAGATTCGCAAAGACCTGGACCAATTGCCCCAAGGGAAGAAGATTCTTATGTACGGAGAACCCTGGGCGGCGGAGACGCCGCAAATGCGTAGAGGAGCGCTTCCCGCCGATAAGACTCACGTGAGGCAGCTCGACAGCCGAATCGCGATCTTTAATGACGAGACGAGGGACTGCATCAAAGGCAGTGTTTTCGATATGCACAGTACCGGCTTCATCAGCGGTGCCTGGTATCAGGAGAACGCGGTGCGCAGCAGCCTTCAAGGCTGGGCGGGGCCTTACGCCACGGTAAAGCTGCCGACACAGACGGTTTCCTATGTATCCGCCCATGATAATTTTACGCTGTGGGATAAACTGGTATACGCGAAGGGGTTGGCTCCCAAAGGTTTTGGCGCGCCCGATCCTCTTTGTATGGCGGCGAACAAATTGGCGGCGGCGATTGTCCTGACGGCTCAGGGAATCCCTTTTATGCAGGCAGGAGAGGAGTTTGGACGGAGTAAAAAGGGCGACGGAAACAGTTACCGTTCCTCCAGTCAGATTAATCTCCTGGACTGGAGAAGGACGATGATGTTCCGGGAGCTGCTGGATTACTATCGCGGGCTGATTCAAATTCGGAAGCGTTTTGCCCCGTTTCGCTGCGCGGGAGGTGACAGTGTTCGGAGAATGGTATTTTCCCACGGGGGACCCCAGGTGGTGGCCTTTACTCTTCCGGGAGAACGGGGGGACTCCTGGAGGATGGCAGCCGTTTTGCTGAACGCGTCGGATCAGATCGTCCAAGCAAGATTATCCGCTTGGGAGGACACGCCGCTG
>CALWBZ010000111.1 GCA_944376225.1 uncultured Clostridia bacterium
TATTATACCACAACTAGTACAAACAAGCACTAAAAACTTTTAAAAATTTGACAAAAAAATAAGCCATAGATGGCTTAACTGTGGGAGTACGTGAAACAGAGGGGCATTTAAAAGTGTCAAAGACCCGTGTATGAGCCTGAGAAGGGTTTATGACGGGAAAATAGAGAAGGGATTTCATCTTTTTCTATGTTTTCCTTGTGTTTTGTGCAAAAATACCTTATACTAGTGATGTCTTAATTATATTTTTGAAAGGAGACCACATGAAAGAAATATTACAGGTGGAGGGGCTCTGTAAAACCTTTCGTCTCTCTGCCAAACAGCAAAAGATCGAAAAGACCCACGAGAAAGTCCGGGTCGCCGTGGATCATTTGAGCTTTACGGCCAACGAAGGGGAAATCTTTGGCTTACTTGGCCCCAACGGCGCCGGCAAGACGACCACGCTGCGTATGTTGGCTACTTTAATCAAACCCGACTCGGGAGACGCTATCGTGGACGGATCCAGCATCGTAAAGACGCCGGATCAGGTGCGCTCCAAGATCGGATTCCTGACCAGCGAACTAAAACTGGAAGATTTCTTTACTCCCAATTATCTTTTTGACTTCTTTTCCCGTCTGCACCAGGTGCCGGAAGATACCACGCGAGCCCGCAAGGAACAGCTTTTTGCCCGCTTTGGCATCGGTCCCTTCGCGGAGGTCAAGGTAGCCAATCTGTCCACCGGTATGAAACAAAAGGTGTCTTTGGCGATTTCTCTTGTACATAATCCGGATATCATCATCTTCGACGAACCGACCAACGGTTTGGACGTCCTGACGGCCAAGGTGGTGACGGACTTCCTCGCGGAGCTAAAGAATGAGGGCAAGACGATTATCGTTTCTACCCATATCTTCAGTCTGATTGAAAAGATCTGTGACCGCGTGGGGATTATCATCAACGGACGAATGATTCTCTGCGATTCTTTAGATGCCATACGCGCCGGCCGGTCCTTAGAGGATCGTTTCTTTGAAATTTACGCGGAAACGGTAGGTGAAGAGGCATGAATAATATTTTGACCATTTTGAAAAAAGAACTGTCCCGCTTCTTCGGGGACAAACGACTGGCTTTTTCTTCTATTTTACTTCCCGGTATTCTGATTTACGTCATGTACACATTTATGGGAAGCGCGATCGGCTCTATGTTTGAGACTACGGAAGAAGCTGCTTCCATCTACGCGATATCCCTTCCGGCGTCTCTTCGGGATACGCTCTCCTCTTCCTTTGACATTACCGAGACGGAGGAATCCCAGGCCGACGCCATCCGTTCTCAGATCGAGAACCAGGAAGCCAATCTCCTTGTGATCTTCCCCGAGGACTTTGACGAGGCCGTAGCGGCCTACGATACTGCCGGCGGTACGGCGGCTCCTCAGATCCTGATCTACTACAACAGCGCCGACACCGACTCGAGCACGGCTCAGTCCGTTCTCGTCAGTATGCTGGATCAGTACGAATCCTCCCTGGCCAACAGGTTCGATATCAATCCGGGGGATCCCTCCCTCTATGATCTGGCCAGCGACCGGGATTCCGCGGCGATGATCTTCTCTTCCATGCTGCCTATGCTGCTGATGATCTTTCTCTTCTCCGGCTGCATGGCCGTGGCGCCGGAATCCATCGCGGGAGAGAAGGAACGGGGCACCATCGCCACTCTTCTGGTCACGCCTACGAAACGCAGCCATATCGCCGTCGGCAAGATCATCGCCCTGTCGATCATCGCTTTATTGAGCGGCATCTCCAGTACGATCGGAACGGTTTTGTCCATGCCCGCCTTGATGGGCGCCGCCAGTGATAACATGGACATCGGTATCTACACCGTAAGCGACTTTCTTCTCTTGGCGGTGGTCATCCTCTCCACCGTGCTCTTCCTGGTGACCGTGATTTCCGTCATATCCGCCTATGCCCGCACGATCAAAGAGGCCCAGTCCTATGTGACGCCTCTCATGATCGTCGCCACCCTCATCGGCGTCACCGCCATGTTCGGAGGCGGCGCCCAGGAGGAATGGTTCTACTATTTCATCCCGTTATATAACAGCGTACAATGCATGAGCGCGATTTTCTCCTTCGAGTGCCTGCCGCTGAACGTGCTCATCGCCGTCATCAGCAACCTGGTCTATTCGGTGGTCCTCGTGTTCGTGCTGACGAAGATGTTCAACAGCGAACGAGTCATCTTTGGTCGATAAGATTGCTGCAAAAGCATATAAAAAACAGGCCGGAACTTCGTATTTGTAGTTCCGGCCTGTTTTTCAAATCATGGAACCCCGCGTGACTCAAACCTCGGCATCCTTCAAAATCGCTTTTGCTTTGGCGTACTTTTCCCGCCATTTCATAAGCCGTTCCTCCGATATATCCTCGCACCCGGCAAACCGAGTTTCATCGGAATTATGGGCGAGATCCGCTAACTTAACCTTTACCGCCACAGGATTTTCCCGTATGGCTCGTACATAGTCGAAATAGTCTGTCCCTTTTTGGTGGGTCAACAGGCGCACCGCGTCCGTGACCTCTTTCGGAAACTCCTGCTCTAAATCCTCAAAGGTTATGGCGGTGTCCTCCACCACATCATGGAGCAGGGCCACGCAGACGCTTATTTCGTCCGTCATCTGTTCCGCTAAATGATAGGGGTGAAAAACGTAAGGCTGACCGCTTTTGTCCGTCTGCCCCTGGTGAGCCGCGTAAGCCAACCGCAGGGCCTTGTTTGTCAGAGTCGTGTAAATCATGCCTTGTCCTCCTCATCCTCAAGCAGCTCTTCCATCATCTGAACGCAGCCTTTTTATCTGTATGACTTTTCCAAAATCCATAGGCAGTCTTCTTCCGTCACCGGCACCGGATCTACGTCGAAGAGTCCGCCCATCGTATCTCTCGCTTTTACGGCATATTTACGCAGGTCGTTTCCGTCCACCCCATAGCCGCTCATCGTAAGATCCGCCACGCCGCACTCCTCTTGCAGCTTCTTAAGGCGCTTGACAAAATCCATGGGCTCCTTGGCCTCCGCGTCTCCCAGAGCCTTTGCCATCTGCACCATTCTCTCCCCGCATTCAGGCTTCTTGGCGAAATTCTCGTAATAGGCCAGGCTGATCATGATGAGCCCCGCTCCGTGAGGCAGCTCCGGATGATAGGCGCTCAGGGCGTGTTCGATGCTATGCTCTGAGATGCACCCGGAAAGGGATTCCACCATGCCCGCCAGGGTGTTTGCCAGGGCCACGTCGGTTCTCGCTCCCAGATCCTGTCCCTCTTTCACCGCCTTGGGCAGACTCTTCCCGATCAGCTCGATCGCCTTAAGAGCCAGCATGTCGCTGATGGGATTGGCGGTCTTATTTAGATACCCTTCCGTACTGTGAAACAGCGTGTCAAAGCCCTGATAGGCCGTCAGATGGGCCGGGACGCTGAGCATCAGCTCCGGATCCACCACGGAGAGCACCGGGAAGGTTCCGTCCACCCCGAAGCCGATCTTCTCTTGCGTATCCTCTTTCGTGATCACGGTAAAGGGATCCGCCTCCGTCCCCGTTCCCGCCGTCGTCGTGATGGCCACGATCGGCAGCGGCGGATTCTTGACGGGCATCTCCTTGCCGGAACCGCCGGAAATATAATCCCAATAATCGCCGGGATTGGTGGCCATGACCGCGATAGACTTGGCGCTGTCGATGCTGCTTCCACCGCCTAAACCTACTATGAAATCGCATCCTTCCGCCTTCGCCAGCGCCGCGCCTTCCATCACGTGTTTACGGATGGGATTGGGCAGGATCTTATCGAAAACCACGGATGACACGCCGGCCAGCTCTAATTCTTTCTGTACCCTCTCCAAGTAACCGTTGGCGCGCATGGACTTTCCCGCCGAGATCACGATCAGCGCCTTCTTGCCGGGCATCGCCTGCTCATGAAGCCTAGACAGCTCACCGGGCCCAAACAGGATCCTGGACGGAATAAAATAACAAAATTGCATCTGTAACCCTCCAATTCTAATTTCATGGAACGGACGGGAATACCGCCCGATATAAATCCATTATAATCCGTATTTTCTATCCTGTCCATGGTTTTTTCGGCTCTCTTCCCTTGCATTCCTTCCCGCTTTGTTTTACAATACTGGTGTGATTTTGCTTAAGGAGGTTCTCCCATGTCTTTTTCGCCTGTTCAGTGGCTTTCCGTCTTCCCCAATCATCAGGTGTCCCTTCCCCTGGCCTTCTGTCGTCATGTGGGATTTCAAGATAAGGCCGAATGCATTCTCGAGGGACGCCATCTGATTCTGCGTCCCCTGGATCCGCCGCCGGAAGCGTTGGAAGCCCAGATCCTAAACGATCTGATCCAATCCGGCTACGGCGGTCAATATCTCCTGGACGCTTTTCGGCGCTCTTTAGGACTCCCTCCCATTCCCCGTCCTTCCTTGCCGCCCCAGGATCTTCTGATCGAGGACGCGTCCCCTCTTCCCAATCGCAGTCTGCTTCTGCGGTTTATGAATCAGGAGAAACGGCATTATAAATGCGAATATCTTTTTCGGCTTCCCGCCTACCGCTCTCTATGGGATCTGGAAACTTTCTCCCGTTTTGAAAATACGGGCACCAAATTGATCTGGCCCGGCGTCCTCACCCTCACCAACACCTTTTTATACGAAAACGGCACCGTGGTTCATCGAAGTCCCCGGGGACACTATCGCATCCGTTTCTGATCCTCTTTCCGCAAAAAGGGATGAAACCCTCCGCTCGGGATATACTATCTCCTGAAAAGGAGGTTTTCATATGGCCGATACTGCCGTCATCTATTGTTCCCGCACGGGATTCAGTGCCCGTTACGCCCGCTGGATCGCCGACGCGTTAAACGCCGATCTTTATCGATACAAAACCGTGGATACCGCTTTGCTGACTCCATATAAAACCGTCATCTACGGCGCCGGGTTCTACGCCGGCAAACTGAAGGGGGCGCGCTGGTTTACGCGCGTCATTCGTCCTCTGACTGCCTGTAAGGTCATCGTGTTCGCCACGGGATCCATGCCCCACGTCCAACCTCAGGATCTCAGGCAGGAATGGGACATGACCTTTTCCTCATCCGAGCAGGAACGCTTTCGTCTCTTTTATCTGCCCGGCGGCATGAACTACGCGCGGCTCTCCTGGCTCTCTCAGGGAATGATGCGCCTGTTTCGCTTCTACATGCTGCATTCTTCTAAGACCCGTCCGGATACGAAGCAGCTCATGAAAAGGCTCGACCGTTCCGTGGATTATACGGATAAAAAAGCCATACGTCCTCTCGTCGCGGAGGCCGAACGCCCCTAAACACGAGAAAACCGCCACGACATGAAAATTGATGCCGCGGCGGTTTTTATTTTACAGAACGACGCCGTCCTTAAAGATCGAGATTTCCCGATAACCGTTGATCTCGTTTCGGGTTTTCTTACCGGAAGCCACATCCAGAAGATAACGGAAGAAGTCCTTCGAGACCTCGTCCATCGTCTTGCCCTCCAGCAGCTGGCCCGCGTTGTAATCGATCCAGTTGGACTTATGCTCCGCCAAGGCCGAATTGGTGGCCACCTTGACGGTGGGAACCGGAGCGCCCAGAGGTGTTCCGCGGCCCGTGGTAAACAGGATCATATGCACGCCGGCGGAGGTCAGAGAGGTACAGGCCACAATATCGTTGCCGGGGCCCTGCAACAGGTTCAGTCCCGGCGTCTTCAGACGCTCCCCATAAGTGAGGACATCGCGGACGACGCCCCGTCCGCCCTTCTGCGTACATCCCAGGCTCTTCTCCTCCAACGTGGAGATGCCGCCCTTCTTGTTGCCGGGAGAAGGATTTTCATATACCACCTGATTGTGGCGGATATAATAATCCTTGAAGTTATTGATCAGATTCACCGTCTTCTGGAAGGTCTCCTCATCCTGGCAATGATTCATGAGGATCGTCTCCGCGCCGAACATCTCCGGCACTTCGGTGAGGACGGTCGTGCCGCCGCAGGCTCCCAACAGATCGGAGAAAGCGCCTACCAGGGGGTTTCCGGTAATGCCGGAGAAACCGTCGGAACCGCCGCACTTAAGACCGACTTTCAGCTTGGAGACCGGACAAGGCGTGCGCTTAAACTGACTGGCGTACTCCACCAGCTCTCCCAGGATCTCAAGACCCGCCTCGATCTCATCCTCCACATCCTGGGTCACCAGGAAACGGACGCGCTCGGGATCCACATCTCCCAATACTTTCGTAAATTCTCCCAGGTTATTGTTCTCGCAGCCAAGGCTCAGCACCAGGACGCCGCCCGCGTTGGGATGATGCACCAGATCCGCCAGCACCTGCTGGGTATTTTTATGATCGTCCCCCAGCTGAGAACAGCCGAAGGGATGTGTAAAGGCATAGATGCCGTCCACCTTATCTCCGTAGAGCTTCGTCGCTTCCCTGGCCAATACTTCGGAAGACTGATTCACACAGCCCACCGTGTTCACGATCCAGATCTCGTTGCGGATTCCCACGTCCCCGTTCTTACGGACATAGCCGTCGAAGGTCGCTTCTTTGCCCTCCGGAAAATCGGGATAATCGGAAAGATCCGGCTCGTAGGTATACTCCAGCGTTCCGGAAAGGTTGGTCTTTAGGTTATGGGTATGAATCCAGGAACCGGCGGGAATATCCGTCGTGGCATGTCCGATGGGAAAGCCGTACTTAATAATATTCTCCCCCTCGGCAATGTCCTTGACGGCAATCTTATGGCCCTTCGGAATCTCCTCCTTGGCCGTCACATCGTAACCGTCCCCCTGCACCCGGGTTCCGGCGGGCAGGATGTCCAGCGCCACGAACACGTTATCGTTCGGATGAATATGCAAATAAGAATTCATAGATGATCTCCTTTTGTTTTGATAACAGAAAAGCGGCGTTACGCCGCTTTTCTTAAGTATTGCGAATTACAGTACGGAAGCGATCGCGGCCTTCGCGCCGTTCTTCAGGATATTGGCCAGATGCGCAGCCACCGCGTCCGTAAGGCCGGCCTGGGCCGTCAGATCCTGTCCCCACAGAGAATCGTTGGAGAGCACCTTTTCCACAAGCGCCTTCACATCCTGATCCTCAGCATAGTCTTTCCAGATCTTCTCGAAAAATTCCAGAACAGGAACATCATCCTGAATCTTGTAGGTATTCGTATTTCCTTGAACCTCGCGAGTACCGGTCATGGAACGTCCCTCGATACCCTCGCCGCGATAGAAGGCGATCAGGGCGGCCAAACCAAAGGTCAGCACCTGGGGAATCTCGTGCTTGCGCTCAATATAGGTCAGAAGGGAGGGCAGGCAGCGAGACTTAAATTTGGAAGTGGAGTTCAGGGAGATATCCAGCAGCATATGACGGATGAAGGGGTTGGCGAAACGCTCGGAAACCGCCGCCGTGTAACTTTCCAGCTCCTCCTTCGGCAGATCCAGCGTGGGGATGATCTCCTCGAACAATCCCTTATTCATGTAGGCATGAATCGTATCGTCATCCATAAACTCCTTTACCGTATCCAAGCCGGTGAGATAGGCCCCCAGCACCGTCATGGTATGCGCGCCGTTCAGGATGCGCACCTTACGGGTACGATAGGGAGTCATGTCATCGGTCCAGATCACGTCCAGACCGGCCTGGGCCAAGGGCAGCTCCTCGGAGAAATCCCCGCCCTCGATAACGAAGAAATGGAAAGGCTCCGCCGTATCCAAGACGTTATCCTTATATCCCAGCTTTTCGGTGATCGCGTCGATCTCCGCCCGAGGATAACCGGTTACGATCCGGTCTACCAGCGTGCTCAGGAAATGGTTCGCGTTCTCCAGCCAATCAATGAAGCCCTGCTCGTAGCCCCACTCCTTGGCCAGACGCAATACGATACCCTTCAGGGTTGTACCGTTCTTCTCGATCAGCTCGCAGGGAATAATAACCATACCCTTAGAAGGATCTCCGTTAAAGGCCTCGTAGCGGGCATGCAGGAAGACGGTCAGCTTTCCGGGATAGGACGCCGGAGGCATGTCCGTCGGCTTGTCGTCGGGACTGTAAGCGATACCGGCCTCCGTGGTGTTGGAGATGATGAAACGCAGATCCGGATTCTTGGCGCATTCCAGATAAGCGTTGAAATCGGCATAGGGGTTGATGCATCGGCTGATGGACTGGATAATCTCTTTATCCTCTACCACCTTGCCGTCCATGACGCCTCGCAGCATCATGGTATACAGGCCGTCCTGCTCGTTGAGCATGTCGCAGACCGCGCCGAAAGTGATCGGCTGTACCACACATACACGGCCGCCAAACAGCCCCTGCTTATTCATCTGATGGATCATCCAGTCGATGAAACCGCGAAGGAAATTGCCCTCGCCGAACTGCAGAACCTTCTCCGGCAGGTCCTGCCAAGGAGAAACCTTTACGTCTTCAGGAAACTGGAAACCCGAATTGAGTAGTGCTTTGTTTAATGATTCCATTGCAAAAAATGCTCCTTTCAGGCATGTCCCGGAAAACCTTTCGCCTCCCCGGAAGGCATGCCGCTGTTTAATTCTATTTTACACGATTTCCCTGTTTTTTTCAATAGTAATCTTGTGATTTTGTCCCAAAGAAATCCTCAGAGAATCATGATCCTGAATCTCTCCCTTTAGGTATGCCTCGGCGATCTCATCCTCAATCTCCCGCTGGATCAGGCGGCGCAGCGGACGAGCCCCATAGGCCGGGTCGTATCCCTCTTCCGCCAAGCGGCTGATCACGTCCTCACTCACCTGAACCTTCATACCGTGCTCCGCGGCCGCCTTATAGACGTCCTTGAGCATCAGGCCCACGATCTGACGCAGCTGTTCCTTCGTCAGAGGTTCAAAGGTAATCACATCGTCCACCCGGTTCAAAAACTCCGGCCGGAAGGTCTCCTTCAAGGCCGAGTGAATCTGCTGGGAGAGAACGGCGGGCTGCCCCGAAACAAACCCCAACGACCGGCCCGCAATGTGGGATCCCGCGTTGGTGGTCATGATGACCACGGTATTTTCAAAGTTGATGAGGCGTCCCTGATTATCCGTCAACCGCCCGTCATCCAGGATCTGCAGCAGCATGTTAAAGATATCCGGATGCGCCTTCTCGATCTCGTCTAAAAGCACCACCGAATAGGGCTTGCGCCGTACCTTCTCCGAGAGCTGCCCGCCCTCGTCATAGCCCACGTATCCCGGGGGCGCGCCGATCAGTTTCGACGCCGTATGTTTCTCCATATACTCGGACATGTCCACTCGAATGAGCGACTCCTCCGATCCGAACAGTTCCGTGGCAAGCGCCTTGGCCAGTTCTGTCTTTCCTACGCCCGTAGGGCCCGCGAAGATGAAAGAAGCCGGTTTATGCTCCTTACGAAAACCCGAACGGCTGCGGCGGATGGCCCGGGATACGGCGTTCACCGCCGCCTCCTGCCCGATAACCCGCTCGTGCAGCCTCTCCTCCAAATGGATCAGCTTCTCGGATTCCTCCGAAGACAGGCGATGCACGGGAATCTTGGTCCAGGATTCCACCACCTGGGCGATGTCCTCCCGGCTTAAGGGGATATTATTGCAAAGGGCCTGGGTCTTTTCGATCTCCTGCTCCAGACGCAGTTCTTCGGTGCGGCAATTCGCCGCTTCCTCGAAATCGTTCTTGCCGGCGGCCTCTTCCTTGTGGGCCGCCACGGCGTTAAGCTGACGCTTCAACTCGTCCAGCTTCAAGAGGCTCTCGTTGTGAAGGTTCACCTTGGCCGCCGCCTCGTCGATCAAATCGATGGCCTTATCCGGCAGGAACCTCTGATGAATGTAACGGGTGGCCATCTGCACCGCGTCCTCCAGGACCGAATCGGGAATCACCACATTGTGAAAAGCCTCGTAATGAGGCCGGATTCCCTTCAGGATCTCCACCGTCTCCTCGGGGGTGGGCTCCTCCACGATGACCGGCTGGAACCGGCGTTCCAACGCGGAATCCTTCTCGATGTATTTGCGGTATTCGTCCAGCGTCGTGGTGCCGATGATCTGGATCTGGCCCTTCGCCAGAGCCGGCTTCAGAATATTAGCGGCGTTCATCGCGTTCTGGGCGTCCCCCGCGCCGATCAGATTATGAATCTCATCGATGACCAGGATGATGTTTCCGTCCTGGATCACCTCGTTGATGATGCCCTTCATGCGGCCTTCAAACTGTCCCCTAAACTGGGTTCCGGCCACCAGTCCCGTCATGTCCAAAAGCCTGACTTCCTTATGCAGAAGCTTCACCGGGACCTGTTTGCGGGCGATCCGCAGGGCAAGCCCCTCGGCGATAGCCGTTTTTCCCACGCCGGGTTCTCCTAAAAGCACCGGATTATTCTTGGTACGGCGGTTCAGAATCTGCATGATGCGCTCGATTTCCGCGTTCCGGCCTACGATGTTGTCGATCTCTCCGCCGCGGGCCTGATCCGTCAGGCTCGTACTGTAACGCATCAGATTGGGCATCTTCCGGGCCCTTCTGGCGTTTTGCCGCACCTCTTCCTTCGTATCCGGCCGCGGCGCATCCGCCTGTTCCGCCGGCAGGTCGCCGTTCTCGTCTTCTCCTCCCCGCGGCGTCGCACCGGAGAGCATCTCCATCAGCCCCGGGGGCATCATCGACGATAACGCGCCCATATCCTCGTTCAGATCCTCCAGATCCACACCCTGCATCATCTCGGAAATCTGTTTATTCATAGCCTCTGCCTGCTCATCCGTCATACCGCTTTGAGCAAACAGCTGTTTCAGCTCCAGGCCCTGCTTATGAGCGCAGGAAAGGCAAAGCGCCAATCTTGTCGTCTTTCCGCTTTCCAGCTTATTCATAAATACAACCGCCTGGTTTTTATGGCAGATTTGACAAAGCATAGCAATCACTCCTTTATTTTTTAGCGGGAATCTTTTCCTCCCCGAAAGATTCCCAGAAATATTATACGTTTTTCTATTGGGGAATGCAAGCAAAATCCGTGTTTTCACAGATTTTTCATTTTTTTGCGCCGGAAGGTTGCGTAAAAAATGGGGGAATGTTACAATAGACCTAACCGGACTTCGGTCCGGTGGAAATCGATGGTTAAGGAGGGAATCAAAATGTCACGAGAGGATTACGATAAGGCGCTTCGTTTGGGCCGCAAGGCTTTTCAAGAAGCCAGAAACAAGGGATTATCCCCCTATCTGCGCGTGATGGAAGAGGATACCGCCGGGGTCGATCTGGATTCCGAAGTCAGCCTCGGTGTCATGGACATTCCGCTTAATAAAATCGTGGGAACCAACGGCCGTGCCCGCAGTCTGTCCTTTGCTCAGAATTTCATGCCTCTTTTACCCTATGGAACCGAATTTTCCGGCAAATGGATCGCCCTGTGTGACAGCCATCTGGAAGAAGGCATCCGTCATGCCATACAGGTCTATGAATATATGAATTACTTCTACGTCGTAGAGGGAAATAAGCGAGTCAGCGTTCTCAAATACTTTGGCGCGGCCAGCATTCCGGGCAGCGTGACCCGCATCGTCCCCCGCCGCGCGGACACGAAGGAATCCCGCATCTACTTTGAATTTTTGAAGTTCTTCCGGGTCAGTCAGATCAACTACATCTGGTTTTCCCAGGAAGGATCTTTTGCCCAGCTCTTGGAAACTCTCGATATGGAGACGCCGGAGAAGTGGGCGGATAAGGAACAGGCCAGTATCTTCCGTACTAATTATTATCTGTTTCGCAAGATCTACAAGGCCAATCGGGGCGATTCTCTGGACATCACCACGGGAGACGCTTTCCTCAAATATATCATGGTCTTCGGTTATCCTCAAATGTATCTCAAGTCCGAGACGGAGATCGAAACCGAGTTAAAGAGCCTGTGGCCGGAGCTCCTGCTTCTTTCCGAGGATCATCCCATCGGCCTTTTGACCACGCCCCAGGAGGCTCCCAAACGCAGCTTCTGGGATCTGTTTACGCCTTCGCCGAAGAAGGACATGCGAATCGCCTTCGCCTATTCGGACGGTAAAGAAGAGTCTAGCTGGACCTATGCCCATGAGCTGGGACGCCTTCATGTGGAAGACGTCTTTGAGGGCCAGGTGGCGACCACATGCTATGAGCATGTGCCCACCGATCCCCAGGACGGCTGCGAAGCGCTTTGCAAGATCGCGAAAGAAGGGTACGACGCCATCTTCACCACGTCTCAGCGGCTCATCGCCGCCAGCCTGAAGGCCGCGATCCGCCATCCGGAGGTTAAATTCCTCAACTGTTCCGTCCATGTCCCCTATCAGCATCTGCGCACCTATTTCGGCCGTATGTACGAGGCGAAGCTGCTCACCGGCGTCATCGCGGGCGCCATGACGCGCACGAATCATCTGGGGTATATTGCCGATTATCCCACCTCCGCCACCATGGCCAGTATCAACGCCTTCGCCCTGGGCGCGCAGCTCGTGAACCCCAAGGCTCGAGTACACCTGGAGTGGACCGCCCTTAAGAAGCTTACCGGTTCTCCTACGGAAAAACTTCTGAAACAGAACGTGGATGTCCTTTCCAATCAGGATATGATCACGCCCCAATACGCCTCTAAACAATTCGGCGTGTATCAGGTGCATCCCGACGGGAGCGTGCGGAACATCGCGATGCCCATCTGGAACTGGGGGATTTTCTATGAAAAGCTGATCCAGAGCCTGCAAAGCGGCTCTTGGGAAAGCGATAACGCGGACAACGGCATCAGGGCCATCAATTATTGGTGGGGCATGGCCGCCGGCGTCATCGACGTGGTCTACACCCAGGCGCTGCCGGACGGATTAAAACATCTGGTGGAGCTGCTGAAAAAATCCATCATCGACGGTTCCCTGCTTCCCTTCGCCGGCGTCATCCATGATCGAGACGGTACGATCGTCGTTCCGGAGGGCAGCGTCCTCGATACGGAGGAGATCGTGACCATGAACTGGCTGGTGGAAAGCGTGGAAGGCTATATCCCCGGCATCGAAGAAGTGACGGAGGAAGCCGCCTCCGCCATGAATCCGATCATCATCTAATCGAAAATCCCGGAAAGTGATATCCTCACTCTCCGGGATTTTTAGGCATAAAAGTGGGGCCGGCGCTCCAGTGATAGATAAACCTGGAGCGCCGGCCCCTTCATGTATACCGGTTTTACCCTGTTTGAAAGGCGATGAAGCGTTTTCCGCTGTATATGAGTTTTCCCTTTGTTCCCTCTTCCCAGGCATGGGAGACGTCTCCGGGAACCTGAAACGTGATCTCCGTATTCCGCGCTTCGTCCAAGAATGTCAACTTATGCTGTTCCATCACCACATTCGTGTTATTCGAGGCCAAGCGCCCCTTGTCCTGAAGTTCCACTCGTCCGAAGAAGCTTTCTTTATAAAGAAAGACCGCGGGGATCGTCACCCGATGCCTGTCGGAATCCCGCAGGAACCGGTTTAGAAAACGCCCGACAAAAATCCCTATTACCACCAGGGCCAAAATCGCCAAAGCGATCTGCCAAACACGCATCTGTGCTCTTTCGTCGATCATCATCCATATCGGACTCATGCATGCCCCCTCCTTTCTGAGGTTTCTTTGATACTTTTATTTTAACGGACGCATGCTTATCTGTCAACGAATATGCCCCGACTTGGCATTTTTGACCACTCATGTCGAGAATTTTGTTATTATAAAAAGACTCTCTCTGAAATGAAACGGTATTCTGATTTTAATCTTCGTATAACGAATCGGGATAGTCTCCCTTTTCATGGAGCTTTTGCAGCTCTCCCTGCACATAGGCCTTGTCTTCCCGATAGGTTACGCCAAACCAGACCGCGTCCGTAGAAAGCACATAGGTCACCAGATTGCCTGCCTTCATCTGCTCGTCTACCACGGCGGGCAGCAGGCACTCCGCCTTAATATCCGCCGGTCCCAGCTTCTTCAGGAAGGCATGAAAAGCCTCTTCCAATTTCTCGAAGATCCAGGGGGTGAATCCCCAGAAATTCATGGAGACGAGGCAATCCGGATCCAGGATCACACCCTCCGGATTCTCGTTCACATCCCGGATCGTTCCGTCCGGGAAGGGCATGATCTTATAGGTCTCCACCACTTCCGAAAGACGCCCCTCCGATACCTTGCAGACTCCTCGGGTCACATGACCGTTCTCCGATACCGTATTGCGCAGCCGGTATCCCACCATCGCGGCCTCCCCGACGGGGGCAAGCTGCTGCAGCTTCTCATACATAGAACGAAAGGCGGTCTTCCCGTAATAATCGTCCGCGTTGATGACCGCGAAGGGCCCGTCCACCACTTCCTTGGCGCACAACACCGCATGCGCGGTTCCGAAGGGCTTCACCCTTTCTTCGGGGATCGTATAGAAATCCGGCACGCTTTCAAAACTCTGGAAGGCATAGGCCACCTTCACCTTTCGCGCGATCTTCTCGCCGAATCTTTCTTTGAACGAAGCTTCCATCTCCGGCTTGATGATGAAGACCACCTGGTCAAATCCAGCCTCCACCGCGTCGTAAATGGAATACTCCATCAGGATTTCTCCGTGAGGACCGATGGAATCGGTCTGTTTATTACCGCCGTAGCGGGATCCCATACCCGCCGCCATAATCACTAAGGATGTACTCATTTTATTCAGCCTTCCCCTCACTGCCAAAAAGCTTGATTTTCTCGATTACTGTATTGTAAATGGCGTCCGTACCGGGCTTTAAGAGCTTACGAGGATCGTATCCCTTGCCCTGAATGTCCTTGCCCGCCTCGATGTATTGCCGGGTCGCCTCCGCGAAGGACAGCTGGCACTCCGTGTTGACGTTGATCTTGGACACACCGAGATGAATGGCCTCCCGGATCATCCCCTCCGGAATTCCTGTGCCGCCGTGCAGCACGAGAGGCATCTTGCCGGTCAGCTCCTGAATCTTGGCCAATACGTCAAAGTCCAGTCCTTTCCAGTTGGCCGGATACTTCCCGTGAATGTTGCCGATGCCTGCCGCCAGCATATCCACGCCCAGATCCGCGATGCGCTTGCACTCCGCGGGATCGGCAATCTCCCCGGCGCCGACTACACCGTCTTCCTCGCCGCCGATAGAACCGACCTCCGCCTCTACGGAAACGCCTCTGGCATGGGCAAGGCTAATGATCTCCTTGGTCTTTTCGATATTCTCGTCGATGGGGTATTTGGAGCCGTCGAACATGACGGAAGTATAGCCGTCCATCATGGCCTTCTTCGCTCCTTCATACTCGCCGTGATCCAGATGAATCGCCACCGGAACCGTGATGCCCAGCACCTCATCCATGGCCCGCACCATGGCCGCCACAGTCTTGTATCCTGTCATGTACTTAGACGCGCCTTCCGACACGCCCAGAATGACCGGCGACTTCATGTCCTGGGCCGCCGTCAGGATCGCCTTGGTCCATTCCAGATTGTTGATATTAAATTGTCCGACCGCGTAATGGCCTGCTTTTGCCTTCTCCAGCATTTCCTTTGCCGATACTAACATTTCCGAACCCCTCCTTGTTTATAGGTTAGCTCTATTATACCTGATTTGCCAAAAGAAATCAATCGCTTCCCCGGATTTTACTTTTCTCTTTCGGGCATCTTCGCGTAACGCTTGGCGATACGAACCAGAAGCTCCACGGTCTGATCCATCTCCTGCAGGCAGGCATATTCCAGGCGTCCATGACCGTTATGACCGCCCGTCCCCAGGTTGGGGCACGGCAGCCCCATGAAGGACAGCCTGCAGCCGTCCGTCCCGCCCCGCACGGGCACGCTCACGGGAGTCCCGCCCAACGCCTTCACTTCTTCACAGGCGATATCGATCAGATGCCAATGGGGCTTGATCTCTTCGATCATGTTCCGGTAATTGTCCTGTATATCCGCCGTGACCGTGCCCGCGCCGTATTTCACGTTCAGAAAATCCACGGCCCCTTGCAGAATCCGTTTCTTTTCCTCCAGCTTCCCGGCGTCGTGATCCCGCAGGATATACTTCAGCACGGCCTTCTCCTCCGCGCCCTCGATCTCATTGAGATGAAAGAATCCTTCTCGATTTTCCGTATGCTCCGGACGGTCCGCTTCCGGCAGGAGACGGTCCAGCTCGATGGCGATCCGCGCCGCGTTGACCATCTGATTCTTCGCGCTGCCGGGATGAATGCTCTTGCCCGTCACCGTGATCTTGGCGGAAGCCGCGTTGAAGGTTTCATACTCCACTTCGCCAAAGGCCCCGCCGTCAACGGTATAGGCGTAATCGGCCCCAAAGCCTTCCACGTCGAAAAGATCCGCTCCCCGGCCGATCTCCTCATCCGGGGTGAAGGCCACCTGGATGTCTCCATGGGGCTCCTGGGGATGCTCCTTGAAATATTCCGCCATGGTGAGAATACCGGCGATCCCCGCCTTATCGTCCGCTCCCAAAAGGGTCGTGCCGTCCGTCACCAGAAGATCGCGCCCCTGATAGCGTCTCAACTCCGGGAATACCCGGGGAGACAGGCGGATATCCTGCTCTTCATTTAATATAATGTCTTCTCCCTGATAGTTCTCTACCACCCGGGGCTTGATATTTTCATAAGGCACCACATCCACCACGTCCATATGGGCGATGAAGCCGATCTTAGCGCCCTTCCATCCCTCGATATTTGCAGGGATCGTGCCGTATACGTAGCCGTGTTCGTCCACACGAGCATTGGCTATGCCCAAGCCCTTCATCTCCTCTACCAGATCTTTCGCAAAGTCCAGCTGGGCCGGCGTACTGGGGCAGCTCTGGCTGTTCTCGTCGGAAGCGGTGGGATATTTCGTATACCTGATCAGTCGTTCATAGGCTCGCATCTTATTTTTCCTCCGTCAGGCTTTCCATCTCGTCGAGCAGTTCTCCGAAGAGCTTCAGCGCGTCGTTGACCGGCTGCGCCGTGGTCATATCCACGCCGGCGATCTTAAGCAGCGAGATCGGGTCCTGGCTTCCGCCGGAGGCCAGGAAGGTACGGTAGGCCTTCACGGCCTCTTCTCCCTCCTCCAGGATACGGTTGGCGATGGCCACCGCCGCGGAGAACCCGGTGGCATACTGGAATACATAGAAATTGTAGAAGAAATGCGGCACACGGCCCCATTCGATGGCGATCTCCCGATCCTCGGCCATATCCTCCCCGTAATATTCGCGGTTCAGCTTCCCGTACATGTCGCACAAGAGATCCGCGGTAAGGGCCTCCCCCGCCTCGGCCTTCTGGCTCATCATCATCTCGAATTCCGCAAACTGGGTCTGACGATACAGGGTGGTTCTGAACTGCTCCAGGAAATGGTTGATCAGATAGGCCCTCTCCTTCTTGTCTTCGGTCTTGCTAAGAAGATGTCTCATCAGCAGAACCTCGTTACAGGTGGAAGCCACCTCCGCCACAAAGATCACATACTGGGAATTCACCACAGGCTGCGTCTTTTTCGAGAAATAGCTGTGCAGGGCGTGTCCCATCTCATGGGCCAGAGTAAACTGGCTGTCCAGCGTGTTCTTGTGATTCAGAAGGACATAGGGGTGGGGACGCGCTCCGGAGGAATAGGCACCGCTGCGCTTGCCCTGGTTCTCATAAACGTCGATCCAGCGGTTCGTAAAGCCCTCTCGCAGCGCCGCGAGATAATCCTCACCTAAAACGGTAAGCCCTTCCAGCACGTTTTCCTTCGCCTGCTCGAAGGTGATCTCCTGATCGGAATCCGCCACCAGGGGCACGTAGATATCGTACATATGCAGTTCGTCCACGCCCATCAGCTTCTTGCGAAGCTTCATGTACCGATGCAGGTATCCCATATTGGCGTGTACCGCCTCGATCAGATTGTGATATACGGATACCGGCACCTCGTTGCGGAAAAGCGCCGCCTCCAGGGCCGAAGGAAACTGACGAGCCTGGGCGTTAAAGATCAGCTGCTTCATCTGAGAGTGCAGTATGGAGGCCACCGTGTTGCGGAATCCTTCATAAGTATGATAGGTATTCTGAAAGGCGCTCTTACGCAGCGCGCGATCCGGGCTCTCCAGCAGCGCGGCGTAGGAGCCGGCGGTCAGCACATGCCTTTCCCCCTGACTGTCCACCGCGTCCGGGAAGCGAAGATCCGCATTCCGAAACGTGGAACCGATCAGATCCGGGCCGTCGCAAACCTCCTGGGCAGAGGCCAAGAGCCTCTCCTCCTGCTCGCTGAGCACGTGTTCTTTCCTCCTCTGAATCTTATACAGATACCGGTCATAGGTGGCAAGGGCCGGCTCTTCCTTCTGAAAGGCCTCGAGCTTCTCCTGAGGGATCGCCATGATCTCCGGTTCCTCAAAGGCGGCTGCCGCCGCGGCCTGCGCGCCAAGAAGGGCGATCTTCCCCCGAAAATCCTGATACTTGGATACCGCCGAGTCCTCGTCCGCCTTCAGATGGGCATAAGACCCGAGACGCCCCAGTTTCAGCGAAACTTCATCATTATATTGCAGCCAGCTAAGAAGGTTCTTTCCGCTCTCACCGAGGGAACCCTTGTACGCCGCGAGCCTCCCCGGAATATCCGAACAGTTCTCGAACTCCTTAAGCCACGCCTCGTCAGAGGCGAACAAATCCTCCGTTGCCCAAGTATCCTTGGGATCCAGTTCGTTTCTCTTGGGAATACGTTCCTGTGCCATTCTATTTCCATTCCTTTCTTTTTATACTGAGTTTGTATGCTGATTATACCTCTTTTGGCAAATCTTTGCAAGGGGTGGATCTAACTCTTGACTTTTCTTTCGATCTTCAGTATCCTATAAGAACAGATTCTTTTTAAGGGGGGTTATTATGCAGAAATTGACAGATACCTATTTATTGTCCAACGGTGTTTCGATTCCCTGCGTGGGTTTTGGCACCTGGCAGTCTCCGGATGGGGACGTGGCAAAAAGCGCGGTTTTATCCGCCATCGCCTCCGGATATCGTCATATCGATACCGCGGCGGCCTATGGCAACGAAGGCAGCGTAGGCGACGCCATCCGGGAATGCGGCGTGAACCGCGAGGACCTTTTTATCACCACGAAGTTATGGAATACGGACCACGGCTATGACGCGACCATGCGAGCCTTTGAAACGTCCATGAAGCTTCTAGGACTCGATTATCTGGACCTTTATCTCATTCACTGGCCCAATCCCATCAAGTTCCGGGATTGCTGGAAAGAGGCCAACGCGGGCACTTGGAAAGCCTTTGAGGAATTGTACCGCGCGGGCCGTATCCGTGCCCTTGGGGTCAGCAACTTCCTTCCCCATCATATCGACGCCCTGATGGAGACGGCCCAGATCGCGCCCATGGTCAACCAGATCCGTCTGTGTCCCGGCGAGACCCAGGATCAGATCGTTCCTTATTGCAGAGAGCACGGCATTCTTCTGGAGGCATACAGCCCCATGGGTACGGGAAAGATTTTCAAGGTGCCGCAGATGACGGCGCTCGCCGAGAAATACCAGCGTTCCGTGGCGCAGATCTGCATTCGCTGGAGCCTGCAGATGGGATTTCTTCCCCTTCCTAAATCCGTGACGCCCGCTCGCATCGCCGAGAACGCCCGTGTCTTTGACTTTGAACTGGAGGATACGGATATGGCCCTCATCTCTTCCCTGAAGGGCTGCTGTGGGGAATCTCGGGATCCGGACAACACCCCGTTCTGATTTTCAATATATTCAAAAAGAACCGTTTTGCAGACCCATTCGTCCGCGAAACGGTTCCTTTTTATTTTAGATGCAGAAACGTCGAAATCCTCTCCAAATGCTCTGAGATCGGCCGTTCACCGTCGAGCACAAGCACCGGGACGGATAAACCGGAGACCCAC
The DNA here is from genome assembly GCA_944376225.1 of uncultured Clostridia bacterium. Lineage (GTDB taxonomy): Bacteria > Bacillota > Clostridia > Lachnospirales > Bianqueaceae > Faecimorpha. Next base: position 19,685 of record CALWBZ010000111.1, read on the forward strand.
CCGGCGATATCCTCTTCTGACCTTTGCGCCACCCGGGCGAAGAACCCTTCTTCCTTTTTGTACAGGTCCCCTCCCGGCAGCATTCTTTCACCGAATTTTTCATAGGAACGCTCCCGCACGCGGCGCATCCGGACTTCCTGCCCCGCCTGCAGTAGAACCACGCCCATATAAGATGACTCGATATCCTCTCCGAAATCCCCCTTGACGGCGGACAGGACGAAGCGTCTGCTCCTTCGGATCTTTTCTCTCAGGATCTCCACCGCTTCTTCTTTCGTACGCGGCGCCGCGTACAGATAGGCGGGATCCTCTTTGGGGAAATAGCAATCTTCGATGTCGATCCACGTATATCCGAGACGCTCCCCCAGGGCCTTGCCCAGGGTGCTTTTCCCGCAGCCATTGAGGCCGCAGATCAGGATCCCTTTTCCCATAGGTTTACCGCTTGATGTCGTAGCTCATGTTCATCAGGTTGCGGATGGTATCCACATCATCCGTGATATTCGCGTCCCCGTGAATGGTGTGTTTGATGGCGCTGCTGGCCACCGCGAAATTGATCATGTCCATGGCCCGGTAATTATGGATCATCGCGTAGATCAGGCCGCTGGCGAAGGCGTCGCCCCCTCCTACCCGGTCCAAGATATTAAAGGTAAAGAGCTTACTCTCAAAGGTATGTCCGTCATACCACATAAAAGCTTTCAGGCTGTTCTCACTGCCGCTATGAGCATAGCGCACATGTCTGGCAATGCATTTGAGGTTGGGATACCTTTCGATAAAGGCCTGGAAGATCTCGTCCTGCTGCTCGTAGCTGGGCTGCAGGGGAACGCCGTCCTTATAATCGCCCTTGCTGTGATCGTTCTCGTCCCGCCACAGATGATAGGGCTCGATACCCAAGAGCACGTCCACATAGGGCAGGCACTCGGTGCAGAAATCCCTCGCCTCTTCCCAGGTCCACAGGGCGCTGCGGAAGTTGCCGTCAAAGCTGACCGTCATTCCCTTTTCTTTGGCCGTCTTTAAGCTGTCCAGCACCAGCTTGCGGCAATTGGGCGCCAGCGCCGGCGTGATGCCGCTCAGATGAAGCCAATCAAAGCCATCCAGAAGGGCGTCCAGATTCACTTTGCTGAAATCGTACTCGGTGATGGCGCTGTGCTTACGGTCATAGATCACCTTACTGGCGCGGATTCCGTACCCCGTCTCCAGATAATAGGTTCCCAGGCGATGGGTCGGCGTCTCCTCGGGCGTACTGAGGATCATCGGCGTACAGTGTACGTCGTTGCTCCGCAACATACGAATCGCGCTCTTGCCTAGGCTGTTGTTGGGCACCACGCTGAAAAAGGTACTGTCAATGCCCAGATTGGCAAGAGCCAGCGCGATGTTGGCCTCGCTCCCTCCATAGCTGGCCTCGAAACTGCTGGCCATACGGATCTTCTCATAGTTTGGCGGGCTTAGACGCAGCATAATCTCCCCGATCGTAAAAAACTTCTTAGGACTATCGTTATTCTGCAATAAAGGGTTGAAATGTTCCATTCTTCATCTCTCCATTCCGCCGCTGACGCCTACGGCATAGTTAAAATATACACGTCCGTTGACTTTATTATAAAGGAAAAGGACGCGGATTGCAAGCACATCTTTCTCTTGATTCGCCGGCCGTCCTGTGATATGCTACTCTCATGAAAGCTTGTGGATAAATCATTCTTTTTCCGACAAACTAAGTAAGCCCGCATATTTCTATGGAAAGGAGGCAGCGCATGTCCGATTCTGTTTACGCCGCGATCGATTTGAAGAGTTATTACGCGTCCTTAGAAACCGTGGAACGGGGCCTGGACCCGATGACGACCCATCTTGTGGTGGCGGATCCCTCCCGCACCTCCAAGACCATCTGTCTGGCCGTATCCCCTGCTCTCAAGGCCTACGGCATTCCCGGACGCTGCCGCCTGTTTGAGGTCATCGAACGGGTAAAGGAAATCAACGCCCGCCGGCTCTCCGAGGCCATTCGCCTGCATAAAGCCGTGAAAGACGCGAAAGGGCAATGGTCTTTTGCCGGATCTTCCTGTGACGCCACCGAACTGGCGGCAAATCCTTCTCTGGCCCTGAATTACATGGTCGCTCCGCCCCAGATGGCCAACTACATGGAGTGCAGCGCTAAGATTTACAGCATCTACCTGAAATATATCGCTCCCGAGGATATTCATGTTTACTCCATCGACGAGGTCCTTATGGATCTCACCGGGTACCCGGATCTGTACCACATGACGCCTCGTCAGCTCGTTAAAACGATGATTCAAGACGTCTACGCGACAACGGGCATCACCGCCGCGGCCGGTATGGGAACCAATCTCTATCTGGCCAAGATTGCCATGGATATCATGGCCAAACACGTGAACGCGGATTCCGACGGTGTGCGCATCGCCAGCCTCGACGAAATCACCTATCGAAAGCTTCTCTGGTCCCACGAGCCTCTGACGGACTTCTGGCGGGTCGGAAGGGGCTATGCCCGTAAACTCCGGGATCACGGGCTCTTTACCATGGGTGATATCGCCCGCTGTTCCCTGGGCAAGGCTTCCGATTATTATAATGAAGATTTACTCTACCGCCTTTTCGGCGTCAACGCGGAACTCCTGATCGATCACGCCTGGGGGTGGGAGCCCTGTACGATTCGGGATATCAAAACCTTTCAGCCGGAGAACAACTCCGTGGGTTCCGGTCAGGTTCTTCCCGAACCCTATTCTTACGATAAAGGCCGACTCATCGTCCGGGAGATGACGGATCTCTTATCCCTCGATCTCGTGGATAAAGGACTCATGACCGATCAATTGACGCTGACCGTAGGGTATGATACGGAAAATCTCACGGATCCCCATCGCCGCGCCCTTTATCACGGTCCTGTCACTACCGATTCATACGGCCGAAAGATCCCCAAGCATGCCCACGGAACCGGCAATCTTCCCGAGTATACCCATTCTTCCCGGCTGCTCCTACAGTGCATGACCGACCTATATGACCGCATCGTAAATCCTCACCTGACGATCCGTCGTGTCACCGTCTCCGCCAATCGGGTAATCCCCGAATCCCAGGCCGCTCAATCCGCCGCCCGGCAGCTCGACCTGTTTACCGATGATGAGGCGCAGTCCGCTCAGGAAAAAGAGAGGGATCGCGAGCGCCGCATGCAGCAGGCTATTTTAGAGATTCAACGCCGCTATGGTAAGAACGCCATCCTGAAAGGGATGAACCTGGAGGCCGGCGCCAGGACCCAGGAGCGAAACCGCCAGGTAGGCGGCCATAAAGCCTAATCCATGATCTGAAAAGGAGTTGATTTTCCCATGCCCGCGGATTCCCATTCATATGACGATATTCTCTTCCTGCCCCACCATCGTTCCCAAAAACATCCCCCTATGTCCATGGCGAATCGTGCCGCCCAGTTCTCCCCCTTTGCCGCCCTGACCGGATACGAGGACATTGTGGCCGAGACCGCGCGACACACCCAAAGCCGGATCATCTTGGACGAAAACAGTCGTTTCCTCTTAGACGCCAAACTTGCCTCTATTCGAGAACGCCTGTCCGAACACCCCTCAGTTGCCATCACCTATTTTGTTCCGGATCCCAAGAAAGAAGGAGGCGCCTATACCACGCGCACCGGGTACATCCGCAAGATCGATTCCTTTGCCCATCGACTCCTTTTCCAAGCCGACGGAGAAGAAACTCCCTTCGCGATTCCCATCGATCTTATTTCTAATCTGGATGAATCTCATCCGTCATAAAAAAATAAAAGGCCGCGTCATGACAAAACCTTGCCCATGACGCGGCCTTTCCCATCGCCTCCCTTCCTCAATTAGACTTTTCGATACGCTTGGCTCTTACCTTTCTTCCGGGCAGAAGAACTCGTCCTCGATCACATCCTGCATATGTACTACGGACAGGTTCTCCCGATTACAGCGG
>CALWBZ010000112.1 GCA_944376225.1 uncultured Clostridia bacterium
GAAATTTCGAACGGATCCGTCATTATAAGGAAACGACCATCATCAACTGTTATGAAAAATGGGAGATCGAGATCCCCTCGCTCTCGGACTGAGGAGTACATCATGTCGGAACAGCGCCGCGTTATTCATATTTCATCGAAACGTCAGATCACCATTCCCAGCCGTTTCTACGAGGCCCTGGGATTTCAGGATACGGTAGAGTGTATCTGTAAAGATCACGAGCTGGTGCTCCGCCCCATCCTAAAACAATCTGAGCGGGAGGAATCTGCCCGGCTCCTGGAGACGCTCATCGCCCAGGGACTGTCCGGTGACAGCCTTCTTCAGGCCTTTATGGCCGAGTCGGAACCGGATTAATCTTATATTCTATTCGCTCTGTAGATTTGTTATCCTTTTTGTAAAATTTTTACCATTCTTTCCTAATTTGTGCTACAATGTGTATATTGCATTCTCCAATATTAGAAAGGATGTTCATTATGTCAGCATTACTTGCCGGTCGACTTTCCGCCCTGCGAATGCAGCGCGGATTCTCTCAAAGACAGATTGCCAACCACATTGGGATCTCGTCGCAAAGCTGTTCTCATTATGAGACGGGCCGGCGAACGCCGGATATTTTTACATTGCATCGCTTGGCGCGTTTCTACCATGTCCCGATGGAATATCTATTGTGTCCGGAGAAGGCAGATCCGTCCCAGCCGCTCGCCTCGTCGATCCGCACGCTGTCGAAGAGCGATCTGTCCCATCTGAACGTGTATCTGGCATACTTGGCCTACAAGAGACGTAAGAAATCATAAGCATAGATAAATTACGAAAGGGGTTACATTGCATGAATCTGGATTCGCTCTCTCAAACCTTAGGGGACCGTCTTCGTACCTATCGGGAAAGGGCGGGACTCACTCAATCAGACGTCGCCGACATGATCGGTATCACCGCCCAAGCCTACTCTCATTACGAGACAGGTCGTCGCGCCCCTTCGCCGGATAATTTTTACCTTATCGCTCAGCTCTATCATACTTCTATGGAGTATCTTTTGACCGGTGAACAGGATTCCTCCCTGCAGCTGGTTCAGCAAATCTCAGGGCTTCCCCTCGAGGATCAAGCGGATGTGGAGCAGTTCATTCAGTTTTTGCAGTCCCGTCACCTTTGTTAAACCAAGACCCCGTGAGCCTCTTCTCTTAGACTCACGGGGTCTTTTTTATTTCTCTTTTTTTCCGATGACCGAATAGCTAAGCCACTTCCGCCCCAGAAACCGCTTCGTGAAGATGACCGCGCGTACGCCCCAATCCGAGAACATCCCGATCCAGGCCGCCACGATGCCCATATGCATCCCATTGCACAGAAAAATCGTCAGCGTCACCCTAAAGAGCCACATCGTCAGGCAGGATACGATCATGGCGAACTTCACGTCTCCGGCAGCCCTGAGTCCATAGGTAAAGACGAAGGATGGCACCCAGAATACGGGCTTGATTAACGAGATTAGAAGCATCACATGCAGAAACTGTTCCATGCTCTCAGCTGTCATGCCGGAAAGCACCGCCGTAGGCTTCGCCGCCAGATACATGACGAGACAGCTTATGATCATGGCGATTTCCGCGATCCCCGCGAATTTCTTCACATAGTACACGGCCTCTTCCTTTTCGCCGGCTCCCATGCATTGTCCCACCACGGTCATCAGGCCAATCCCCGTTCCCACCGCGGCCACGCCGTTCAGATTCTCGAAGGTGTTGGCCATCGCCTGGGCGGCCATGGCCGTCGTCCCCAAAGTGGAGATGGTGGACTGAATCGCCAGCTTTCCGAATTGAAACATGCCGTTTTCGATTCCGGAGGGAATCCCGATGCGCAGGATGCTGCGAATCAAAGGCATCTGGGGTCTGATCTTGCGATACTCGTTGACCACGATGGGCTGGATCCCCTTCGGGCGCGCCAACCGCCACATCACTACGACAGCGCAGAAGGCTCTGGCGCCTAAAGTGGAGATCGCCGCGCCGGCCACTCCCATCTTTAGCCCCAGCACCAACACCACGTTGCCTAAGATATTAAACACGTTCGCCAGCGCCGACATCAGCATGGGAAACCGGGTCTGTCCCTGGGCCCTGAAAATGGACGAGCCCGAGTCATACAGGGCGATAAAGGGATAGGACAACGCGGAAAAGAAAAAATATACCTCCGCCGCGTCCAGCACCTCCTCTTCCACCGCCCCGAAGATGGCTCCCAACATGGCCCGATTGAAGGCGATGCATAAGAGCATGATCACCGCGGACAAGAAGGTGATGACGAGCAGGGTCTGTCTGGCCGCCCGGTTCGCGTTCTCATTTTCCTGATGGCCCAGATACTGGGCGCAGACAATCGTGCCCCCCGCTCCCATGGCGTAAAACGCCTGAATCACCAAAACATTAATCGAATCCACCAGCGATACCGCGGAGATCGCCGCCGGTCCCACATGGGTCACCATCACCGTATTGACCATCCCCATCATCGTGATCAAAAGCTGTTCTGCCATCAGGGGCAGCAGCATCGCCATGATCTCCCGATTGCTCATACGATGGGTCTTTTGTATCTTTGTCCTGTTCATTTCGATTCCCTTTCATCCCAGAAACCAGATTCTCGGGGCCGGCGCTTCTTTTCTTGCCCACGTTCCGACTCACCGGTTCATTATAGCGACTTTTCCCGATGAATACAAGACAAATTCTTACCAATTTTCCTCTCGTCTCGCTCATTATTTTCGACGAAGTGAAAAGTTTATTTCTTATGGATAACTTCTTCCCACGCGGGCTCTCCTCTTTACCGGTTACAATTTATCTAAGCCGCGTCATGACAAAAATCTATCATGACGCGGCCTTTTCCATCGCCTCCCTTCCTCAATTAGACTTTTCGATACGCTTGGCTCTTACCTTTCTTCCGGGCAGAAGAACTCGTCCTCGATCACATCCTGCATATGTACTACGGACAGGTTCTCCCGATTACAGCGG
>CALWBZ010000113.1 GCA_944376225.1 uncultured Clostridia bacterium
CCCTTTGTACAATTCATGCCGCTCATCTCCGCCATGATGCGGATCCTGTTGAGCATGTTGGGAAGAAGCTCGTTTCGATTACTGCGCATGGAAATCCGACAGTACCAATCGTTCTCTTGGGTACGCAGAACGGCGATATTCTGAGAACTTTCCACGACCCCGCCCAGATCCTTGCTTGTAGAACGAACACCGTTGGGACAAAGATGCAGGAAATTCACAACCTCTCCCGTCACTTCCGCGTTCATGGGACGTTGGTTCCACCCCTCTTCCGAAGAAGGATCCGCGATTCGCATGGTGATCAGCGCGCCGGGATCGCTTTGCGCGTATTCTTTGGCCAGGTCTTCTCCAAACCACCAGCATCCGCGCTGGGCATGATCGTACAGATGCTCGGGAATCCAAAACCGCGCTACGGCCTCTCTGGGAATGGCGTTGTCCTTGGAGCCTCCGTCCAAAGAAACCATCAGGGTATCCGGACAATGATTATACCATCCGAATAAATACTTCCCTAAGATAGCGTTCGCGTTTCCGCGCTGTTTATGAATATCTTCGCCGGAATGTCCGCCCCGCAGTCCCGACACTCTGACTTCCACAGGCAAGTAGTTTTCTGGAACGGCCGTCCGTTGGAGAGGATGCTGCACTTCAACCCGCATGCCCCCCGCGCCGCCGGCGACAAACACGCCTTCTTCTTCGGAATCCAGATTGATCATTCGGCGGGAGGTAATCCACTGCGGATCCAAACCCTTCGCGCCGTCCATCCCCACTTCCTCCGCGCTCGTCATTAAAAGCTCCAGGGGCGGGTGGGAAATCTTCTCCGCCTCATCCATCAGCGTCAGCATATAGGCGACGGCGATCCCGTCGTCTCCCCCTAGGGTGGTGCCTTCCGCGCGCAGCCAATCTCCCTCGATCCGAACCCGGATCGGATCGGTTAAAAAATCATGGGATACATCGTCGTTTTTTTCGCAGACCATATCCAGATGTCCCTGCAAAAGACAAGAAGGTTCCTCTTCTCGCCCTTTGGTTGCCGGAATCCGAACGAAGACATTCTGATAGGCGTCTTGGAGGGCCGTAAATCCGCGGGAGACCGCGAAACGGTAAACATAATTGCTCAACGCTTCCTCATGATAGGAGCCATGGGGAATTTCGCATATCTTTAGAAAATGATCAAAAACTTTCTGATATTTCCAACCTTCAAACATTTTTTTCACCTGAATCAATTAAAATAGAAGACCAATCGGGAAAAACACGCTGTAAAATATCCTGAAAATCGTCTGGCGGCGGAGCGGTCAGCGTTTGCTCCCGCAGATCTTCTAAAAGATCCGGAACACGGCGCAGACGAAGCTGATAAGCATGCAGCAATTGGTGTTTCGCATGAAGGGAGGACGAAGAAGTCCTCGTTCCATGATATTTTTGATCCCCTAGAATCGGAAATCCCTCAAAAGCCAACTGAGCGCGCAGCTGATGGCTTTTTCCGGTGATAAGACGCAATCGAAAAAGGGTCACATTCTCTTCTTTGTTTACGGCCACGGCTCTGGCCATACTTTTTATCGGATCGGCCATACCGGCGCCCCGCTCTCCCTTGGAAATGGGATTCCCGTTATCTTTTTCCAGTTTGACTTGATTATGAACAGGATCCTTGATCCATTGATGGCAAAGCATCCTCTCTTCTTTCCAGGTACATTGCCCGTGACACAGGGCAATATAGACTTTTTCGACCTCATGGGACCGGATGGAGGCATTCACCGCCTGGGCGGCAGCCAGGGTTTTGGCGGCAATAACTATACCCGATGTATTTCGATCGAGACGATTACATAAACCGGGACGATACCCGGCGTTTTGACGCGGATGATACTCCCCTTTCTGAGAGAGATAATCGAGGAGATATTCCGAAAGGGAATAACTCTTCGGGCTGTCTTTCTGAGAAAGGAGACCAACGGGTTTGTTGAACGCTAAAATTTTCCCGTCTTCATAAAGAATAGGGACAGGCGGAATCCCCGGTTCTGTGAAAACCGGTTCTGTGAAAACCGGTTCCGAAACATCAAACCCCATGTACCCTAACTCGGCGGCGCGTTCTTCAGAAAAATAGATCTGAAGGATATCGCCCTGACGCAGCCTGTCGGCGGGGGAACATCGTTTTCCGTTGACTTTAATGTTTTTTGTGCGGACGGCCTTATAGATCAGGCTGGAAGGCGCCTTAGGAAACAGTTTCATGACGAAACGATCCAGCCGGCGCCCTTCCTCCTGTTCAGATACGCTCCGAACCAGCATTACAGTTCAATGCCGAAATAATCTACCGCGTTATAATAGCAGATGCCTTCCACGATCTTTTTCAGCATCTCTTCGTCGTTAGGATACTCGCCGTTTTCAACCCATTCTCCGATCAGATTACAGGCGATACGACGGAAATATTCATGACGGAAATAGGAAAGGAAACTTCTGGAGTCCGTCAGCATACCGATAAACTTGCCGAGAACACCCACGTTGGCAACGGCTCTCATCTGAGCGGTCATGCCGTCGATGTGATCGTTGAACCACCACGCGGAACCGAGCTGAATCTTACCGGGGATTCCGCCGCCTTGGAAGCAGCCGCCCACGGTCATCAGCGTATAATTATCGTTGGGATTCAGGCTGTACAGAATGGTCTTCGGCAGTTGATCGTCCTCGGCGCAGGCATTCAGAAGCCCGGCCAGTCCCTTTGCCAGATGAACATCCAAAATCGCGTCGTTTCCGACATCCACGCCCAGAGAATTGTACAGACGCTTGTTGTTGTCCCGGATAGACGCCAAATGCCACTGCATGATCCAGCCGCGCTTGTTATACTCCGCAGCCAGGAATTTGATGATATAGGTACGGAATTGATCTCTTTCCAAGGCGGTGACCGGCTGAGACAACAGCGCCTTAGCCAAAACCACGTTTACCTCAGTCTCCGTAGCGGGAACGAAGGGCACGTAATCCAGGGCATGATCCGAAATGCGGCTGCCGTTCTCATGGAAGAACTGAATCCTCTGCGCCAGCGCGTTTTTCAGATCGGCCACGGTTTGAATGGAAATACCGCACACATCGCCCAGTTTCCCCATGTACTCGGCGAAATCCGCTCTGGCCGGATCTACGGCCTTGTCCGGACGAAAAGCGGGAACGACCTTCGCCTTCATGGCACCCTCTTCACGGATCAGCTTATGATATTCGAGAGAATCGATGGGATCATCCGTCGTCGCGATCAGCGCCACGTTGGACATCTCGATCAGCTTACGGCAGGGAAGATTCTTCAGCGCGGCGTTTGCCTTCTCCCAGATGATCGGAGCCGTCTTCTCGCTTAATACCTCGTCCACGCCGAAATAACGGCGCAGCTCCAGATGCGACCAGTGATACAGGGGATTTCCGATCGAAAGGGACAACGCCTTGGCATATGCCTCGAATTTTTCGTAATCGGTGCCATCGCCTGTGATGTACTTCTCATCGATCCCTACGGCGCGCATAATACGCCATTTGTAGTGATCTCCATACAGCCATACCTGGGTGATGTTCTCATAGCTCTTGTTCTCCCAGATCTCCTTGGGGCTGATATGACAATGGTAGTCATAAATAGGAAGCTTCTCCGCGTAAGTATGAAACAGATGCTTTGCGGTATCCGTCTTCAACAGAAAATCTTCATCCATAAACTTCTGCATAATCTAATTACCTTTCCTTTCCATAGGATTTCTTCTATTATAGCACACCCCGAATATAAAAATCAAGAAATCTGCTAAAAAAGTGCTTGACATTTCGGGGAAAATATTATATGATAGTATTCGTTCGAGCGAGCCCGCTTCGCTTGAGATTTAGTTGCTACTGTGGCTCAGCAGGTAGAGCGACGCACTCGTAATGCGTAGGTCACCGGTTCGAATCCGGTAAGTAGCTTAGAGCAGATGGTTTCATCTGTTCTTTTTTTTGATACAAAACCGGATTGGAAAGGAGACGAAACATGGCGAACACGAAAGATATGACGGTGGGCAGCCCGGCCAAATTGATCGCCGCCTTTGCTCTGCCCCTGATGTTGGGCAACGTGTTTCAGCAGCTGTATACCATGGTGGATACGATGGTGGTCGGTCAGGGGGTCGGCGTTACCGCCCTGGCGTCCCTGGGCGCGACCGACTGGCTGAACTGGATGGTTCTTAGCATCATCATGGGGTTTACGCAAGGATTTTCTCTGCTTTGCGCGCAGAATTTCGGCGCTTCGGATATGCAAGGCTTAAGGCAGAGCGTCGCTCATTCCCTCATGCTCTGTGTGGCCATCGCCCTTATTTTTAGTGTCCTTGGGCAGCTCTTGATCCGTCCGATGCTGGATATATTGGATACGCCGGATAATGTATTGGACGGCGCTATCACCTATCTGACGATTGTATTTGCCTTTATCCCGGCGATTACGGCTTACAATTTCTGCGCCTCCATCCTCCGCTCCCTCGGGGACAGCAAAACGCCGCTGTACGCGATGATCACGGCGGCCATTGTCAATGTGGTCCTGGATCTTCTGTTTGTTATGGGATTTCATTGGGGAATCGCCGGCGCGGCCATCGCCACGGGAATCGCTCAGACCTGTTCCTTTCTCTTCTGTCTGCGGATCATGAGAAAGATTCCCCAGCTCTACATGAGCCGGGAGGATTTTCGCCCTCAGCCCGGGCTGTTTCTCAAGCTCTTAAAACTGGCATCTCCGATGGCATTCCAAAACCTGATCATCTCCGTGGGAGGATTGGTCGTTCAATATGTGGTCAACGGATTCGGCTTTATCTTTATGGCCGGCTATACGGCGACCAATAAACTCTATGGGCTATTAGAGATCGCAGCCACTTCCTTCGGTTTTTCCATGGCGACCTATACCGGTCAAAACCTGGGGGCGGGGCGTATTCGGCGGATTAAGAACGGGATGAACAAGGGACTTCTCATGGCGATCGGAACCGCGGTGCTGATCAGTCTGATCATGGTATTTCTTGGGAAAATTATCGTAGGTCTTTTCATCTCCGGAACCCCTGAAGAGGTACTGAGGGTAACAGACGTGTCGTATACATACTTGTTGTTCATGGCCGCGGGTCTTCCCGTTCTTTACATGCTGTACATGTACCGTTCCGCCCTTCAAGGAATGGGCGATACGGTCGTCCCCATGCTTTCGGGGGTGGTGGAACTTGTGATGCGTATCGGAATCGTCCTCATTCTGCCCGCTTTTTGGGGAGAATTCGGAATCTATCTGGCGGAGGAAGCCGCCTGGATCGGCGCCACCCTCCTCCTGGGGATTATGTATTATGTGCGGATTGCCGCTCTGCTCCGTCGTTCGCCCGGTGAGGACCCATCTGAAAATCCGTCAGAATGAAGTCTGCCGTGAGGCACATTTCGCTCCATTGGGCCTTCGAGGAAGCGTCGTATACCGCGCAGGTCAGGAAATTCCCCTGGGCCGCTCCCCGCAGGGCGTGGAGCGTATCCTCGAAGACGAGGCAATGCCGGGGAGGAACGCCCACTTTTTCGGCGACATGAAGGTATAAGTCGGGGCCATCCTTCTTTCCGCCGACGACGGAGGCGTCCGACAGGTCGTCAAACAGATCGATGATCTGTCCCGAGGTCAGGGCGGGGATATAAAACTGAGGAGGGGAAACGGTCGCTAAGGCGATCCGGATCCCCTCTTTTTTGAGTTTTTCCAGATACGCTTTGACGCCGGGTTTTAATTGTAGGCGCGACCGATAGGCTTCTTTGGCCATCTCGGTCCATTCCTTCATGATCTCTTCGGGTGACTCGTGCAGATGGAATCTTTCGATACTGTAACGGGCGCCGTCCCGAAATCCTTTCGTCTTCATGGCTTCGCCGTAATCTTCCGTATACGGGATCCCGCGTTTTTTAAGAAACAGAATATCGATTTCTTCCCATAGACCCATGGAGTCTAAGATGGTTCCGTCCATGTCAAAAATCGCGCATCTCGCTTCACTGGGGAAATACATGTTTTTTCTCCTTTTTAAGGGTATGTATAATGAAACTGCCGCTTGACGGAAACTCCGCCGGCGGCAGTTTTTTGCAGAAAATCCTTATTCGTAACGATTCTGCTCGTTGTTCTCGTACTGATCCCGGCTCTGGTTGCGAACGTTGTTCTTGGCCTTATTCTGGGACTTGTTCTGGGAACGGTTCTGCTGAGAACGATTCTGAGAAGAATTTTCATAGTTCTGGCTCGGGCAATTATTCTGCGAACGATTCTGATTCGACATGTGTGTGAACCTCCTAAATGTGATTGATGAATGCCTGCAGAACTAGTATGTCCGATGGGTTTTTGTTTTATGCCGAGAATATTTTATTCCTTTTCGGAAGGCGGCACGATTCCGGCGTTCTTAAAGGCCACCGCCAGCATCAGCTTGATTCGGTTGAGCTGGTTGACTTCCGACGCGCCGGGATCGTAATCCACGGCGGCGATATTGGCTTTTGGATACATCTTCCGAATCGGTTTGATCATAGATTTCGCCACGATATGATTGGGAAGGCAGGCAAAAGGCTGCACGCACACGATGTTATTGATGCCGTGGTCCATGAGCTCCACCATCTCCGCGGTCAGAAACCATCCTTCACCGGTTTGATTGCCCAAAGAGATCAGCGTTTCCGCGTATCGAGCCTTATCCTGAATGTGAATGGGCGCTCGGAAACGCTTGGATTTGCTTAACGCCGTGACGATGGGCTTTCTGTACATCTCGATGGCGGCGATCGCCAAATCGGAAAGCCGTTTTGTCTTCGTGGACGTGCCCAGGTGTTCCGCCTTAAAGGTGCTGTTGTATGCGCAATACAAGAAGAAATCCAGCAGATCGGGCACGCAGACTTCCGCGCCTTCCCGCTCCAATACCTCCACCAAGTTATTGTTCCCGGTGGGATGATATTTGACCAAAATCTCTCCCACAATGCCCACTCGAGGTTTCTGGATGTCCAGAAGAGGCATCGTGTCAAACTCTTCCACCATCTTTTTGATATTGCTTCGGAAAGTGATCCAGTTGCCGTTTTCCACGTTTTTGGAAGCGATCCTGTTCCATTTTTCATAGAGGGCGTCCGCGTCTCCCTTCTTCGTCTCATAGGGACGGACACGATAAAGGAGATGCATAAACAGATCTCCGTAAACCAAGGCCATCATGGCCCGGTTTAAGAGTCCCGGCGTGATGGTGAATCCGGGATTATTCTCGAGCCCGGCGGCGCTGACAGAGATGACCGGGATTTGGGGCATCCCCGCGTCCTTAAGGGCCTTACGGATAAAGCCAATATAATTGGATGCCCGGCATCCGCCGCCTGTCTGAGAGATCAGGAGCGCCACATGATTCAGATCATATTTTCCGCTCTTCAGGGCGTTCATTAGCTGTCCGACGACCAAAATGGAAGGATAGCAGGCGTCGTTGTTGACATACTTTAACCCTTCGTTTACGGCGTCCTGGTCCACAGAGGGCAGGATCTCGATATTATAGCCTCCTTTTTTGAAGGCGGGCTGCAGAAGGCGAAAATGGATCGGGGACATCTGAGGCGCCAGGAGGGTATAATCCTTCTTCATCTCTTTGGTAAACAACACTTTATGGAACTCGTATTTGGCGTCCGGCACCGCGCAAACGCCGGCTGTCTGCTGCATTTCGTCCCGCTCATCCACGGACGCCTTAAGAGACCGCAGACGAATACGGATCGCGCCCAGGTTGCTCCCCTCGTCGATCTTGATCATCATATAGGTCTTGCCGTGGGCGCGCAGGATCTCCTGCACCTGCTCCGACGTCACGGCGTCCACGCCGCAGCCGAAGGAAACCAAATGCACCAGTTCCAGTTCCGGACGTGTCCCGACGAAATCCGCGGCATCATACAGCCGGGAATGATAGCTCCATTGATCCAATACACGGAGAGGCCGTTCCAGATGATGATGCTGGGCGATGCAGTCCTCGGACAGTACGGCCATGCCCAAGCCGGTAATGATTTTTTCAAGGCCATGGTTAATCTCGGGATCCACGTGATAGGGGCGTCCGGCCAGGACAATGCCCTTGCGGTGATTCTCCCGCAGCCAATCCAAGATCTCATCGCCATGGCGGCGTACATCCTCCCGATAATGTAAACGTTCTTCGTAGGCGGACCGAAGCGCTTCCCTCACTTCTTCCTGCGTCAGATCCGGATAGTGCTCGGACAGAGTCTTAAACAATTCCTTACCGACGCTCTCCTCATGTTCCAGATTGAGGAAGGGGTTCATAAAGGTGATGTGCTCTTCTTCCAGGGCTTCCACATTGTGTTTGATGGTCTCCGGATAGGAGGTGACGATGGGACAGTTATAATGGTTATCGGCTCTTTTTTCTTCCTGTACCTCATAGAAGACGCAAGGATAGAAAATCGTCTTCACACCCCGATGAATGAGGTTCATAATGTGCCCATGAACGAGTTTCGCGGGATAACAAACCGATTCCGATGGAATCGTCTCCATGCCTTCTTCAAAGATGGCCTTGGAGGAACGGGCGGAAATCTGCACACGAAATCCCAGCTTCGTAAAAAAGGTAAACCAGAAGGGATAATTCTCGTACATGTTCAGGGCTCTCGGCAGGCCGATGACCCCTCTCCTCGCCTCTTCTTCCTTCAGAGGCTTATAATAGGCAAAGAGACGGCGGTATTTATAATCGTACATGTTGGGAATCTTCTGCACCGCTTTTTCGTCGCCGCCCGCGCCGCGTTCACAGCGGTTTCCGGAGACGAAACGACGACTTCCGAAATCGTTGATGGTGAGAAGACAGTTATTGGAGCATTGTCCGCATCTTGTCAGTTCCGTTTCATAGTGAAACGACTGGAGCTCTTCTTTCGAGATCAGTGTGCTGGCGGAATGTCCGTCCCATTTGCTCTGGGCGATCAGCGCCGCACCGAAGGCCCCCATAATGCCGGCGATATCCGGACGGATCACCTCATGCCCGGTGATCTTCTCGAAGGCGCGCAAGACGGCGTTATTATAGAAGGTACCGCCCTGTAGGATGATCTTATCTCCCATCTCGGAATAATCCCGGATCTTGATGACCTTTTGCAGCGCGTTCTTTACGACAGAATACGACAATCCTGCCGAAATATCGCCGACGCTGGCTCCTTCCTTCTGGGCCTGTTTGACCCTGGAATTCATGAATACTGTACAACGGGATCCCAGGTCGATGGGATAGGGAGCCATCAGCGCCTCCGCCGCAAAATCCTGAATCTTCATGTTCAAAGACTGGGCAAAGTTCTCCAAGAAGGAACCGCATCCGGAAGAACAGGCTTCATTCAACAGGATATCCTGGATGACCTGATCCTGAATCCGGATACATTTCATGTCTTGGCCGCCGATATCCAGAATAAAGGTGACGCCGGGAAGGAAATGTTCCGCCGCCTTATAATGAGCCATCGTCTCAATTTCACCCATGTCGGCGTCATACGCGGCCTGGATCAGTTTTTCACCGTATCCGGTCACACAGGTTCTGGCGATATAGGCGTCGGCGGGAAGCACCTCGTAGATCTCCGTCAAAATGTCTTTTACCTTATCCAGAGGACTCCCTTCATTAGAGCCATAATACGTATAAAGAATCTCCTGATCCGCGCCCATGACGACGGCCTTCGTCGTGGTGGAACCCGCGTCGATGCCCAGAAAAACAGGGCCTATCGTTTCCGTTAGGCTTCCTCTGGCCACCCTGGCCTTCTCATGGCGCTGTACAAATTGAAAATATTCGTTCTCGTCCTTAAACAGAGGCTCCAGACGGTAGACTTCATGATCCACCTCGTTGTCCATGTGGGAAGCCTCTTCATAGATGTCGTTGAAGTCATGAACCTTGCCGTTTTCCGAGCAGAACGCCGCGCCCATGGCGACAAAGAGCTGAGAATTTTCCGGCACGATGATGTGCTCGGGAGTCAGATGCAGCGTCTCGATAAAACGCCTGCGAAGCTGGGGCAGGAAATACAAAGGCCCGCCAAGGAAGGCGATATTCCCGCGAATGGGCTTTCCGCAGGCCAGTCCCGCGATGGTCTGATTAACCACCGACTGGAAAATCGAAGCAGCGATATCCTCCCTATGGGCGCCTTCGTTCAAGAGGGGCTGAATGTCCGTCTTGGCGAAAACACCGCATCGGGCGGCAATAGGATAAATCGTCGTCGCCTTCTCCGCCAATTGATTCAGGCCGGAAGCGTCTGTCATTAAAAGCATGGCCATTTGATCAATAAAAGCGCCGGTGCCTCCGGCGCAGGTACCGTTCATCCGCTGCTCGATAGAACCGCCAAAATAGGTGATTTTGGCGTCCTCTCCACCCAATTCGATGGCCACATCCGTCTGGGGAATCAGCGTTTCCACCGTCTTCGTACAGGCGATGACCTCCTGAACAAAGGGAATCCCCAACCATTTTGAAACCAG
The DNA here is from genome assembly GCA_944376225.1 of uncultured Clostridia bacterium. Taxonomy (GTDB): domain Bacteria; phylum Bacillota; class Clostridia; order Lachnospirales; family Bianqueaceae; genus Faecimorpha. The sequence goes on from CALWBZ010000113.1 coordinate 10,367, forward strand.
AAGGCCGCCGGATCCCGTCACATGAATCGTGCAGCGTTGGTCTTTTAATACCTTTTCATACGCGCGCCCGATCACGGCGCTGATCGTTTCTTTAATATTGGCGAAATGCCGCTGGTATTCCTGATAGACCAGCTGATGATCATCATCCAGAACCGCGATCTTTACCGTGGTAGACCCTACGTCAAATCCAACATGATAAATCAAACTCATCGAACTCCTTTATCAAATACGTTTCGTAATTCCTATATTATGAATCGGTTAAAGAAAGCCGATACAATCTCGTAACCATATCTATTTTACGAGCATTCGAGGGATTTGTCAATAGGCGCGGCCTGGCATATTTTTGTGAGGGACAAACATCACGCCGCGCCGCGAGTTTGCCGCAAGCAGCGGCAAACTCCGAAGGAGTTGCCCCGGGGAAATCGGCCTGGCATATTTTTGTGAGGGACAAACACCACGCCGCGCCGCGAGTTTGCCGCAAGCAGCCAAAACGGCCCATTATTTCCCAGGAAATAATGGGCCGTTTTGGCTTGAAATCAGGCTTTTTCATTAAAGACGAGGGTCGTTCCCGGCTGAACCGAGAAGTGTTTCTTGTTCACTTCCACCCAAAGCTCTGTGGCCGTCGGGTTGTAGCAGAAGCTTCCGTCGGCGGAAAACTGAAGCTCGTCCCAGGCCTTCAGGTAATCCACGATCTCGATATTGGTGGCATACCAAATGTCCTCATGGCCGCCCATCATCCGGCAAAACTCTTCGATCAGTTCCCAATTATCATGATTGGTGAACTCATAACTATGTCCCCATACATACATCATATAGAGATATTGGGTCTTATGCAGATCCAGGAATCGGCGGCCGTCTTCCATCAGATTCTGATTATGATGGCATGTTGCCTTCCACTCCATGAAATCCTCCGGCATAGCGAAATCGTGGGTGGAGATCACGGTCCTGGCGTATTCGATACCGCACATCCGCATGGCCTTCGCGATCTCTTTGGTATAAGAACCGTTGGGATAGGACATGCCCCGCACGGTATATCCCGCAATCTTCTCCAGCGCCTTCCGGTCTTCCAGCGTCTGGGCGATGACCTGGCTCATCGGACAGCGTTCGATCGTGGGATGGGTATAGGTATGACAGGCGATCTCCATCCCTTCATACAGACTCCGTACCCTGGACAGAGGCAGACGGCCGTATTGGGAATCTTCGTATAATCCCGCGTTCAGATGAAAGGTTCCTTTAATTCCGTTGTCGCGAAAGATCTGGACGAGCCGCTCATCCTCCGGCTTACCGTCGTCGTAACTCATGGTCAGCACCTTGTGCCGGCCGCCGGGAAAACATTTATAAATGGTATCCATTCTACACATCCTCTCTCTCATGTTTATGTTTCCGGATTCGATCGAATCCGACATACAAAAGCGCGCCGCACAGGGCCCCCAGGGAATCGATGCCCACATCCGCGAGTTTGGGCGTTCGCCCTCCCACGAAGCTCTGATGCCATTCGTCCGAAACCGCGTACAAGGCGGAGGCCGCGAGGGCGATGACTAGAACCTTCCATCCTCGCTGCCCCCATTGCACGCAGACATTCGCGATGAGCAGGGCGAGGATGAAGTATTCGCTAAAATGCGCCAATTTACGAATCACGAAATGGAGAAAAGCGCCGAATTCTGTATGTACGGAAACGGAAAACCAGGATAGAATCCAGGAAAGCAGTCCTTCGCTCATATCTCCGGACTGCTCCCCGTTCTGGGCGGAAAACCAGTAGATGACGAGCATCCATAGGAGTAATGCCGCGCAGGATAAAATACGTTTAGTTCTCTTGCTCATGAAGCTTGAGTACGATACGGTCCGCGGCCTGTTCAAAATAAGGAACATACACCTCTTCGATCTTGCCCTCGTCCGCCGCGGCTGCCAAGGATCCGTCCATGGGCACCTGTTCCAGCACTTCGAGACCGTGTTTCTCCGCGACCTCCTGCACATGGCTCTCGCCGAAGACGCGAATCACCTTGCCGCAGTCGGGACAAAGCACATAGCTCATATTCTCGATGATACCCAGTACCGGGATATTCATGGCGGCGGTCATATTCACCGCTTTTTCTACAATCATGGAGACCAATTCCTGGGGAGAAGTCACGATGACTACGCCGTCCAAGGGAATGGATTGGAATACGGTCAGCGGCACGTCTCCGGTGCCCGGGGGCATGTCGATCAGGAGATAGTCGATATCTTCCCAGATAACGTCCGTCCAAAACTGCTTCACCGTGCCCGCGATGATCGGTCCCCGCCAGATGACCGGAGCGGTTTCGTCCTCCATCAATAGGTTCAGGCTCATGACCTGAATCCCGCCGGCAGATACCCCCGGCAATAATCCCTGCTCGCAGGCCAGCGCGTCTTTCACGCCGAAAGCCTTGGGGATCGAAGGCCCCGTAATATCCGCGTCCATGATGCCGACCTTATAACCCTTGCGCTTAAGCGCCACCGCCAGCTGGGACGTGACCATGGATTTTCCTACGCCGCCCTTGCCGCTGACCACCGCGATCGTCTTCTTGATATGACTCAGCGCGTTAGGTTTTTCCAGTAAACTCTTCGGATCCCGAAAAGAACAGGATTCTCCGCAGGATGAACACTCATGGGTGCATCCTTCCGGAACCTGTTGTTTCTCTTGATTTTCCATTCCAATCTCCTCCTAATTGATTCTTATAGTACATATAGAATTGGCATTCCAGCATGCCGTTATACAGTTTTCTACGCTTATCCGCCCGACGGCCGTAAAAATTCTCGAATCGCTCATGGGACGTGATAAAATAATAGGAATGTCCCGGGGTCGGGGGCGTGCGCTGTCCCAGGACATCATAGATATCTTCCGCCTCCTCTTTCTCCATCAGACGCTCCCCGTAAGGCGGGTTGCAAAGCAGGATGCAGGGTTCCTTCGGGAGCCTGAGATAATGTACGTCCTGCCTGCGAAATTCGATCAGATCATCCACATGGGCTTTTTTGGCGTTCTCCCGGCTAAGTTCCACCGCCTCTCGGTCGATATCGAACCCTCTGGCGCGAAAGGAGACGTCTTTACGGATCAGGGCTTTAGCCGCCTGCCGCTCCCGCTTAAAAACATCTTCCGGAAAACAGCTCCACTTCTCGCAGGCAAAACGCCGCATCAATCCGGGACTGATATTCCTTGCTTTCATGGCGGCCTCGATGAGGAGTGTGCCGGATCCGCACATGGGATCGATCACGAGACTGTCCGGCCGCACATGAGCCAGATCTACCATACCGGCGGCCAGGGTCTCTCTGAGAGGCGCCGCGCCCGCGTTGGCGCGGTATCCTCTCTTGTGAAGCCCGGGCCCGCTGGTATCCAGCATGATCATCACTTCGTTTTTCATGATGGAAAACTGGATCTGCACCGTGGGACCCGTCTCCGCGAACCACTCC
>CALWBZ010000114.1 GCA_944376225.1 uncultured Clostridia bacterium
GGACATGCCCGGAAGCATGATGTCCAAGATCACCAGATCCGGATCTTCCCGGTCGTAGAGGGACACCGCTTCCTGTCCGTCTTCGCACTCGGTCACCTCGTACCTCGCTAAACGCAGATACTCGCACAATGTGGACCTGATGTTCCTGTCATCTTCTACGACCAGAATCTTAATCATCATACCGATACCCCCTCTGCTTTCTCAAAATCTCCTTTATTATACCGGATTTTTACGCAAACATCAAGTTTCGAGGACGTATTTCCTCCATCTTGCTCTCTTTTTTTACTCCTCTGTGAAAGAAATATCGATATCGCCGTTATTATTCCTTACGTGCAGGGTTTTTTCCCCGCCTTCTTTATTCTCAGGCAGATTGCTTCTCCCTTTCTTACAGACAGCCGAAATCGCGTATTGGTGATCGCTTCCGGAAAGTGTGCCGCGAATATCGCCGTTTTTATTCTCCAGATCCAGCTCGGCACCAATGTCTAACAGATCGAAAGAAATATCCCCGTTATTATTGGCCAGACAGACACTCTCCGCGGAGAGGCTAGCGTCAATCCGGATGTCCTCGTTAGTCGTGCTGAGGTTTAGCCGGGACAACGTTTTTTCCGAGATCCGAACCAGGATCTTGGATTCCTCCCCGGACAGGCGCAGCCCGAAATACCCGGAAAAGCCCTCCTCCTTACGACCGGTGATCGAGAGCAGGCTTTCCTCGGAAACCTGAATATCGTAACCGTTCTCCTCGCTCTCAAAGTAATCAATGTAAATCCGATCATCCTCCGACGCGGATACCTCTATCCTTCTGTCCCTCACGTCGATCAAAATGCCTTGGATCTTCTCCGCCTCTATGGCATAAGATTTTCCCTCATAGACCTGCTCCTCTCCGGCGCAGCCCGAAAACAGGGCCGTAAGTAAGAGCAGCGCCGCCAATATTGTCTTCCCGCTCATCATCTTACATCCTCCGTCTCAATCCTGTAAACCGCGGCAAAAAACGCCGCGGGCGCTCCCAAGATCTGTAAAGCGTATCCTACCGCGCTGCCCCCTTCGGTAAAGGGCAGGACATTGCCCTGGGTGAGTCCCATGACGCCCAGCATGATCACAAAAGCGGCGATCAGCATGGCCCGGGAGGATTTCGTCTTCATACCGACAAACAAGGGAATGCAGCCGCCTAGGACGGACACCCCCGCGCCTAAGACGGCGCCGGTCCAAAGAGAGACTTCCCCCAGGTGAATCCCCGTGTCCTCCTCGGATCGCAGGGCCAAAAGAATCCCATAGACAAGGATCTTACTCCCCAGCAGCGCCAGGAAGGTGAAGAGGCAGACCGCGGCGATCTTGGCCGCGATGATTGTCCACCTTCTGATGGGATAGGCAAACATGAGGCGGATCCGCCCGGTCTCATACTCGCTGACCACGAAACCGGCGAGCATCACGCCGGTAAAGACCTGATAGGACATATTGAGAAAAAGTTCCGTGAGGGCGTGAATCGTACTCTTGCCCACCTGGGGAACGAGTACGCCCGTGTCCGGATCGCTGGAGATGAGCAGAAGCATTCCCAACATGACAGCCGTCGTGATGGCCGCGCCGCGGACATATTTCCACAAAGAATATTTTTTCCATTCCAGTTTGATCAGTTTTATCATAGCCCTTCCTCCCCGGAGGTCATCTTGAGGAAATAATCCTCCAATGACTCCGCCTTTCTCCCTAGGGAAAGGATCTCCACGTCCTGCAGAGCGAAAGTTTTCGCCAGCTCCTGGGGCGTAATCTGGGGGTCATAGACCCGAATCACGCCGCCCTCCGCGATCCTGAAGTTGGACGCGCCCATCTGATCCGCTAAGACCGCGCAGGCCCGGCGAATGTCGGATACTTCCGTCTCGATATAGGCCAGATTCATCCGGTCGATCTCCTCCATGGCGATCTCCCGGATCAGACGGCCGTGATGAATGATGCCGATCGTATCCGCGATGCACTCGATTTCCGAAAGGATATGACTGGAGATGAGAATCGAGATCCCATATTCCCGGGAAAGGGCCTTTAAGAGATCCCGAATCTGCTTGATGCCCGCGGGATCCAGACCGTTGGTAGGCTCGTCGAAAACCAGGAGCTCCGGTTTGCTCAAAATAGCCCGGGCGATCCCCAGGCGTTCCTTCATGCCCAGAGAATAATCCTTCACCTTCTTATCCGCCGCCTCTCGAAGTCCCAAGAGGTCTAAGGCATTCTCGATGCTGCCGTGCCTGTAATATCCCATATACTCACAGTGAAGCCACAGGTTCTGATAACCTGTCATCTGTTCATAAAAGGTCGGGAATTCGATGATACTCCCCATCCTCTTCAAAACCTCATAGGAATTTTTTGTCAACGGTTCTCCAAAAATTTCCACGCTGCCTTTGGTAGGTTTCCAGAGATTCGTAATCATCTTCATCACCGTCGTCTTGCCCGCGCCGTTGGGTCCCAAAAACCCGTAGATCTCTCCCTTCTTCACATGCAGGCTCACTTCTTCTACAATGTTTTTACCGCCGATCGTCTTGGTAAGGCGATTAGTCTGCAAAATATATGGCATGGTTTTGCCCCCTTTCATAAGACGATGATAACGGTTTCCCTTTGCATAACTCTTGCGTAAATCTTACAAATTTCTTTCGCCGCTGTCAGTAGGTGACCTTCTTGAGTACAAGGGTAAAATCCGTCCGCACTCCCGGCAGGCTTTCCACCGTCAGATCCCCTCCCAGCTGCCTGGCCAGATTCCTGGCGATGGTGAGCCCCAGGCCGTTTCCCTGGATGTTTCGGTTTCTGGAATCTTCCATCGTAAAAAGCCTGTAGAAGATCCTGTCCGCAAACTGTTTGTCGATCCCCTTTCCATGATCCGTCACCATGATGAAAACCTGGCATTCCGTCGCCGTCAGGGCAATGCCCAGATACTTCCCTTCCGCCCCGTAACGCAGGGCGTTGGAAATCAGATTCGACAGGATCCGTCCCAAGGCTTCTCCGTTCCCCCAGGCGTAAACCGGATTCTCCGGCAGGCTGATCTCCACCTGAAATTCCTCTTTCGTCAAGATCTCGTAAAAATCTAAGACCCTCTCCCGACAGGTCTCGCAGACGTCGATCCGGGAAATCTGGGGAGTCATGTCTCCGGATTCCAGCTTGGCCAGCGTGAAAAACTGATCGATCAGCCCCAGAACCTCCCGGGCCTTTTTCTCCGTCTTTTGCAGCATCTCCGGATTCGCCCCCTTCGTCCCCATGATCTCCAGATATCCCAGGATCACGGTCATGGGCGTCTTGATATCGTGGGAGATATTCGACAGCATCTTCCGGGAGGGGATTTCCCCGCGGCGGTAATCCGCCTTTGTCTTTCGTTCTTCTTCCAGGAGGGCATTGACCTGCGCGGCCAGTTCCATCAGCTCCGAATTCTCGGTGAACACCATGACCTGCTCGTCGCTCCCCGTCTCCAGAATCTCCTTTAATTTCCCGCTCATCTCCCGAAGCTTGGCTCTTATGCCACGGCCATAGGCGTACCGCTGGTACAGGATCACAAGACACAGGAGAAAGATTCCTACAACCAAGAAGAAAATCAACGTCTCCCGGTTCATGACAGGTCTCCCAACTTATATCCGATGCCCCAGACGGTCTGAATATACTTAGGTTTTTTCGAGTCCTCCTCGATCTTATTGCGCAGGCGACTGATATGCACGTTGACCGCGTTCTCATCTCCTAGGTATGAATCCTTCCAGACGAGGGAATAGATTTGTTCCTTTGTATAGACCTGTTTAGGATGGCTCATGAGGAGTCTTAGGATCTCAAACTCCTTCGCGGTCAGTTCGATCCGCTCCCCCCGACGCGAAACCGTATAGTCCGTGAGATTGAGAACGAGATCTCCCGCCTCCAGATTTTTCGGCCGATCCGGCGCCTTCGGACGATTGTACTGTCCCGCCCGACGCAGGTTGGATTTGATCCGTGCCACCACCTCCACCAGTGAAAAAGGCTTCGTAATATAATCGTCGGCGCCCATCCCGAGCCCCAGAGATTTGTCCGAGTCCGAGTCTTTTGCGGATAGGATCAGGATTGGCACTACACTGTTTGCTCGGATATGCCGCATCACCTCCATGCCGCTTAGTTTCGGGATCATAAGATCCAACAGCACCAGAGAAAAGTCCTCCTTGTCGAAGATTTCGCAGGCTTCCTGTCCGTCGAAGGCGCAGACTGTCTCGTAATCCTCAGTTTGCAGATAATCTCTCAACATCTCGCTGATTTCTCGGTCATCTTCCACAAGCAATATCCTGTCCTTCATGCATAGAACCCCTTTCTTCGATGTCTCGGCGGCTCTGTCTCCTCCCCATGAGAATGCTGCCCCGCCGCGCTTATTATATCATGGATTCCCTCCTGTCCGCAACTTTGTATACTCCTATCAAAAGGAGCTGTTCCAATTTAACGCGACAACGCTTCAGGAGGATCTCTCCAAAACAGGGCAGGTTCACAAAACAGCACTTTCCGGAAAAATCCCATTAATTTAACATGAAAATCCCGGAAAGTGAGGATGAAAAACAGCACTTTCCGGGAAAAATCCATTAAATTAACACAAAAATCCCGGAAAGTGCTGAAACGCCCAGCACTCCCCGAGAGACCCCCAATATTCCCAATCACTTCTCCAATCCTTCCAGAATGTTTAAGCATCCTTCCAGGCCCAGGGACCCGCTGTCTAAGACGATGTCATAATTCTTCGGATCTTCCCATCTCTTCATGGTGTTCACATGGTAATAGTTGGCGCGTTTCTTATCGAATTTCCGTCTGACGACGTCGGCTTTGGCTTCCTCTATCCCGTAATCCTCCAGGATCCTCTTCTTCTTTTCCTTCTCGTCTCCGCACCGAATAAACACTTTGATCACGCCCTTATATTCTTTCAGCGCCTCGGAAGCGCAGTGCCCGAGGAAGATCGCCCGCCCGCCGGCGGCGAGGCGCAAAATCGCCTCCTGTTCCGCGACATAGAGATGGCTTTCCATGCTGGTTAGATCCGCGTTTCCCGACGCCGTCTGCGACATCATGTAAAGCGAATATAAGAAACTGTTGGAGGCGGATTCCTCATACTGCTGGATCCGTTCTACGGAGATGTCGTATTTTTTCGACACCGCCTCCAAGATCTCGTGTCCATAACAGGGAATCCCCATCCGTTCGGCCAGCATTCGGGCAATTCTTGTTCCTCCGCTTCCGTATTCTCTCTCGATCGTGATATATCTATAGTTCATTGCCTTCTCTCCCTTCTTATGACGCCTGTTCAAATTGGCTGTTGTACAGATCCGCGTAGAAACCGCCCTTGGCCAGGAGCGCTTCGTGGGTACCGCTCTCGATAACGTCTCCGTCCTTGAGTACGAGAATCAGATCCGAATTCTTAATGGTGGACAGCCGGTGGGCGATGACAAAGGAGGTCCGGTTTTCCATCAGCTGATCCATCGCCGCTTGAATCTGCTGTTCCGTCCGCGTATCGACGGAACTCGTCGCTTCGTCGAGAATCAGCATCGGTTTATCCGCGATCATGGCGCGGGCGATGGTTAGCTGCTGTTTCTGTCCTTGAGACAGGTTGATCTGGTCATTGAGGATCGTGTCGTATCCCTTGGGCAGGGTACGGATAAAGTGATCCAGCCCCACCGCCTTACAGGCTTCCTCCATCTTCTCGTCGCTCACATGTTCCGAACAGTACACCAGGTTTTCCCGGATGGTTCCCTCGAACAGCCAGGTATCTTGAAGGACCATGCAGAACAGGGAATGGACCGCCTCCCGGGTCATCTCCTTGGTGGAGACGCCGTCGATCCGAATCTCTCCGCCCTGAATCTCATGGAAACGCATGAGAAGGTTGACAAGCGTCGTCTTGCCCGCTCCGGTGGGACCGACGATCGCGATCTTCTGTCCCGGTTCCGCCTTGGCGGAAAAGTCCTGGATCACCGTTCTGTCGGAGTTCTCATAGCCGAATCGGACATGTTCAAACTCCACGGCACCTTTTATGTCGCCGGGATCTGTGATCTTCCCCGTCTCGTCTTCCATCTCCTCCGCTTCCAGGAACTCGAACACACGCTCGCCGGCCGCCGCCGCGGACTGAAGAGATTGTACCGCCTGGGCGATCTGAGATAAGGGCTGCGTGAAATAGCGAACATACATCATGAAGGCCACGATGACGCCGAAACTGATTCTGCCGTCCAGGGCCATGGCGCCGCCTACGACACAGACCGCCACATACCCCAGGTTTCCGATAAAGTTCATGATGGGCATCATCATGCCGGAAAGGCTCTGCGCCCGGAAATTGCTCTTGACCAGGTCGTCGTTCATACGGGCGAAGGCGTTCTGCGCCTCCTCCTCGCCGTTATAAGCCTTGACGACCGTGTGGCCCGCATAGATCTCCTCAATGTGTCCGTTCAGCCTGCCCAGGTGCTTTTGCTGCCTCGTGAAATATTTTTGGCTCTTTCCCATGATCGCGAACATGAGCACAAATCCCAGGAGACTGGACAGTACCGCCGTCAGCGTCATCCACCCGTCCGTCAGCAGCATCATCAGGAAACTTCCTAAGAAGAGAACCACCGAGGAGATCAGGTTTCCTATGCTCTGGTTCAGCGACTGCCCGATGGTATCCACGTCGTTCGTCACTCGGGAGAGCACGTCTCCTGTGGTGGTCCGGTGATAGAACCACATGGGCAGCCGGTTGATTTTCCTGGAAATTTCGGAACGCATCTCCTTGGATACCCGTTGGGTAACGGTGGACATAATCCAGCTCTGCGCCGCGGATAAGATTAGGCTCAGGGCATAAAAACTCACCAAAAGGAGGCCGATCTCCGTGATCTTATTCATGTCGATGGAGGGCTCTATCAGGCCGGATACAGAATCCGGCAATTCATTAAGCGCCTCAAAAACCGCGCTCGTATCCTCGCCGTCAAGGCCCCCGAGGACTGTGAGGAGCTGCTGTTGATCCGCCGATGAGATCACGGTTCCGTCGATCGTAAGATCCGCTCCCCCCGCGGACAGATTCGCGTAGACCGCCCCGACGATTTCTTCCAGTTTTTCCGTATCGGGAGCCATGCCCTCGCTGATGGCGTTCGTCATGTCCGAGAGTTTATCCGGCCCCGCCAGTGTCAAGACGGTTCCCGCCACCGCGCAGATCAGCGCGATTACCATGACCGCCGCGTATTTGCGGCAATAACCCAGGAGTTTTTTCCAGGTACCCACCAGGTCCTTGGCCTTTTCTCCGCCTCTGCCCATGCCTCTGGGGCCTCCCATGGGACGGCCTCTCATCGGCGCCGGGGCGCTTTTCGTGTTTGTATCCGCCATGTATTCCTTTCTTTCCATTATGCCAGTTCCTCCTTTGAGAGCTGTGAAAGGGCGATCTGCCGGTAGACCTCGCAGTTCTCCATGAGGTCCTCATGACGGCCCGCCCCCGCGATCTTCCCGTCCTCCAGAACGATGATCCGATCCGCGTCCCGGATGGTTCCGATGCGCTGCGCTACGATAACGCGGGTGACGTCTTTGCATTCCCGATCCAGGGTTTCCCGCAGGACGCGGTCCGTCTTATAATCAAGGGCCGAGAATGAATCGTCAAAGATCAGGATCTCCGGTTTTCTCGCGATGGCTCGGGCGATGGAGATACGCTGTTTCTGTCCGCCGGACAGATTGGATCCGCTCTGCGCCACATAACCTTCGTAATCTCCTTCCATTTTTTCCACAAATTCGGCGGCCTGCGCCGTCCGGACCGCTGTCTTGACCTCCTCCAGAGAGGCCCTTCCCTGGCCGTTGTCACCATAATCTACATTGCTTCGTATGCTGCCCCCAAACAGGATCGCTTTCTGAGAGACATATCCGATCTTGTTGCGAAGCTCTTTCTGGGAATATTCCCGAACATTAATTCCGTCCACAAGGACTTCTCCCTCTGAAGCGTCATAGAAACGAGGGATCAGATTGACCACCGTGCTCTTCCCACAGCCTGTGGCGCCGATGAGAGCCACGGTTTCTCCCTTTTTCGCCGTAAAGGTGATGTTCGACAACACATCCTCCTCCGCGTCGGGATAACGGAAGGACACGTTCCTAAACTCGATCTCCCCTACGCTGCCCGGTTTGCCCTGGGCCCGCGTTCCGTCGATAATCGTGGGGCTCGTATCCAGAACCTCTCCGATACGCTGGGCGGAAACGGATGCACGAGGCAGGATCATGAAGATCATCACCAGCATCATGAAGGCCATGACCACTTGCAGGGCATATTGGGAAAATACCATCATATCCGAAAATACCGTGAGTTTATCCGCCATGCCCGCCCCGTTGATCAGTACGGCGCCGATCCAGTAGATGGCCAAGGACAGGCCGCTCATGACCATTTGAATTCCCGGCATCAGGAAAGCCATCGTACGCTGGGCAAACAGCTGATTCCCCATGAGCTCCTGATTCACATTCTCGAACTTATTCTCCTGATACTCCTCCGCATTATAGGCGCGGACGACGGAGAGTCCGGTCAGGTTTTCCCGCGTCACGCGGTTCAGATCATCCGTCAGCCGCTGCATCTTCTTGAAACGGGGCGTCGCCAGCAGCAGGCAGACGAGCACGATCGCCAGCAAGACGACGATCGCGATTCCCGTGGTCATCGTCCATTGCCATTGCTTATTGGCGATTTTACAGATGGCCCATACCGCCATGACCGGGGCCTTGACCAGCATCTGAAGGCCCATGGCGATGAGCATCTGTATCTGCGTAACGTCGTTGGTGGAACGGGTGATCAGGCTGGCCGTAGAAAAGTGGCCGATCTCTTCCATGGAGAAGGATTGTACCTTCCTAAACATTTTGTCTCGTAAGGTTCCGCCAAAGGAGGACGCGATCTTGGCCGAACAGACGGCCGTCGTCACCGCCGAGACAAGGCTGCCCAGCGCGCAGGCCAGCATCTTGCCTCCGGAGGTCAGAATCTCGCCCATCGTGCTGCCCGGCGTCTGTACCAATGTGGTAATCTCTGCCATGTACTCCGGCATCTTTAGATCCAGCCATACCTGCGCCACAATGAAGACCACGGCCCCAAAAACGAGGGCCCATTCCTGTTTCCTAAGATTTTTGAATAGTTTTAACATCCGTCTATCTCTCCTTATCTTATTCCTAACCTTAAACTATCTTATATCTAATAACGTTAGATAAAAAGCCAAATAAATCGAGCTCTCGCTCTTAAAATTTAAGCTCCGGGGGCTTGGTCGCCTTGCGGATCTCCTCCGCGATCTCCAGGAATTCGCTCAGCCGCTCCATCCCTACCGCGTCGATCACATTGCCCATGGTTTGATACATCTCCTCCTTCAGCTCCTGTATCGTCTTCTTTCCCAGCTCTGTCAGCCTCACGATTGTAAGACGGGCGTCCAGCAGCCCATGCTCCTTGGTGACCAGCCCCTTCTCCACCATCTTGCGAATCAATACCGCGACCCTTGCCGTGCTGATATTCAGCGCATCTCCGATCTGCCCCGCCGTGGCGGACTGTGAAGAATCCAGCAGTCTTAGCACCGCTCCGATGCCGGCCTGCGTCTCGTCCGAGTGTTTGAAAAACTCGGAGGGACGCGCTTTGTTCACCTTCCTGAGCATCATCTCGATCTGCTCTGTCGTCGCCATCCCAAAACCTCCCTTTTATCTAACTCGGTTAGATTATAGTTTCCTAACTAGGATTTGTCAACCCCTTTTTTCATTTTTTCTCACGATCCCGTGGATTTATATCTCCTCAGCCCGAACCTAAAAAAGAGGTAACAGAGGATCAGGAATAAGAAGCCGAGAAGGGGCAGGAAAATCAGCCGGACGTCTTCCGATCTTCCGATGAGGTATAAAAAAGGATAATACTGGAATAAGGCGATCGGAATCACATACGTGTAAAACTTCAGGATTCCTTCTCCGTAAATGGAAACCGGGTACTTTCCAAACTCCAGGCTGCCATTCGTAAAGATATTCATAAATTCTAAGCCCTCGATGGTAAAGAAGCTGATCCCCGCGTACAGGACAAACAGGGCGGCGAAGACCGCTACCCCGCCGATCAGCATCATCACCACGGTCAGGATCTTATCCACCGTCCATTGGATTTCGCTCGCAGACACCGCGATGACGAGCATCCATATGGCCTGGATCAGCCTGCCCACCCGGGAAAACTCCATGTTGGCGGTCAGTACCTGAAAGATTTCCCCTCGGGGACGTACCAGGATCCTGTCCAGATTTCCGCTCTGGATGAGTCTCGGAAACAAATCGAAACCGCGGGCGAAACATTCCGTGATCGAGTAGGCCATCAATGTAATCGAAAAACAGATCAAGATCTGGGAAAAGGTGAATCCATCCACGGAATGGAAGCGGTCGAACATGAAATAGACGCCGAAAAAGGCCGTAAAGGACACCAAAAACTGTCCGAGGGCCGTCATCAAGAACGAGGCTTTATACTGCATCTGGGATTTTAGCAGCATGGCCATATATTTGAAATATAATTTCATCTCTCAGCCCCCCTGCACCACGACTTTTTTCAGCGCCCGCCTCATCAGCAGCCTTCCCGTCAGAACCAAGGCAAAAAGCCACAAAAGCTGCACCGCCATGCTCCCCAGGGCTTCCGCCCCTCCGATATGCCCCGTATAAATCAAAAAGGGCGTATTCTGCATGGAGGCAAAGGGCAGGGCGTATATGACCGGCTGCAGCGCCTCCGGAAAGAAGGGGATGGGGATGAGGGCCCCCGTAAAGAATTCCGTGACCGACGTGGCCAGGATCCGTATGCCCATGGGAGAGATCGTATAGAAGGCGGAAATATAGATCAGCATCGAAAAGGAGACCAGAACCAAAAAACCCAGAACCGTCGAAACCAGAAACAAAAGGGCGGACAACCCGTCCGGCGGCAGCTTTATGCCAAAGGGCTCCGGGAGAAAGGCCGCGACAAGCAGAATCGGGACGCAGCGAAGGAGCACCCTGGAAAGCCTTACGGCCATGTTCTTCACAAACCACATCCCATAGAGATCGCAGGGACGGCACAGCTCATAGGCGATACCGCCGGATGTAATGCTCTCGAAAATCTCCTGATCGAAAAACCAAGCCATGAACATGGCGAGAAGGGCCTGCTGCAGCCATATGTAGCTCGACAGTTCCGGAAAACTCATGGGAAAACTGTTCTCGCCGTTTTGGTAAAAGGCCCAGAACATCAGAAGCGTCATGCCGCCCCAGGCAAACTGAGTCGAAATGCCCGCCCAAGCGGCCGCCCGGTATTGCAGCCCGGCGATAAAACGGATGCGAAAGAAAGACAGATATTGTTTCATATTTCAAATTCCTTATATAAAGAAACCACCGTCTCGTCGATGGTCTCCCCCACAACGGAAAGATCCTTGATCTCCACTCGAGAGGAGATATAAGAGATCGCCTCGGATACGCTCAAACGGTCCGTGTCGATGAGCATCTCCCCGTGGCCGTTCAGATCCTTGATGACGGTCATCTGCTCGGAAGCCGGCAGCCCCTCCCCCACGTAATCCACCCTCAGCGTCTTATGGGAAGAGTTTCTGGATTTCAGCGCGGACAGCGACCCGTCCAGCAAAATCCTCCCCCTGCCAATCAGAATGATCCGCTCTGTCAGCGCCTCGATATCCTGCATATCGTGGGTGGTCAGGATCACCGTGGTCTTGTTCTCCCGGTTGATGGTCTTGATAAACTCCCGGACCGCGATCTTAGAAACCGCGTCGAGCCCGATCGTGGGCTCGTCCAGAAAAAGGATCTTGGGACTGTGCAGGAGGGACGCGGCGATCTCGCATCGCATGCGCTGTCCCAAGGAGAGCTGCCTTGCCGGGGTCTTAACGATCTCCCCGATATCCAAGAGTTCGATCAGTCCGGACAAAGTCTTTTTGTATTGTCCCTCTTCCACCTTATAAATGTCTCGAATCAATTCGAAGCTGTCGATCACGGGCACGTCCCACCAGAGCTGGGATCTTTGGCCGAATACGACGCCGATCTCCCGCACATGGCTGACACGCTCCTTCCATGGCGTCCTCCCGTTGATCACACATTCTCCGCTGTCCGGCGTCAGGATCCCGCTCATGATCTTGATGGTACTGCTCTTGCCGGCGCCGTTCGGCCCGATGTATCCCACCATTTCCCCGTCCCCGATCGTAAAGGACACGTCCCGCAGGGCGTGGATATAGGTATAATCCTTCTTAAACAGCGCCTTCACGGCCTCCGAGAAACCCGCGTTCCTTTTCGCCACCTTAAAGGTCTTATTGATATTTCTCAGCTCGATCATCTTTTCGCCTCCCCAGCCGCTCGGTTTTCGTCTATTATAAATCATTTCGGGAGAATGCGCAAGTGCCTTCCCGCCGCGAAAAAGCCGTCATAACCGGATGAACCGTATGACGGCTTTCATAAATATTATTGCATTCTCAGCTCCGCGCCAAGCTTCTTACCCAGTTTCTTCATGACCTGGTTGGCGGCGTTCTCGATCTCCTGAGAAGTCAGCGTCTTCTCTTCAGAACCGATCGTTAAGCGGATGGTCACCGATTTCTTGCCCTCCGGGATCTGTCTGCCCCTGTATTCGTCCACGAAATAGGCTTCCTTCACCAGGGCGCTCGCCTTCTTCTGTCCCATGATGGCCTCATAGATGTCATTCCATGCCGTGTCGGATCCGAACAGCATCGAGATATCATAATCCGTCTCCGGATATTCCGCCAGATGGGTGAACTTATTCGTCCTGGATTTCAGCGGAACCAGCTTCGTCATATCCAGCTCAAAGAGCATCACCGAGAGGTTCTTGATGCCGCAGTCCATGGAGACCTTCTTGGCGAGAAGACCCATGTCTCCCACCTTCTCCTCTCCGCGAAAGACATTCAGCCAGACGACCTGATCCGCCCAGACCGGCTTTTCTTCTTTGCGGAAGGTAAATCCTTCCATATGGGTGTAGCGGGGCATGCTCTCCAGGACGCCCTTCGTCTCCCGGAAAAGCCGGGTGATGTCCTTTACGCTGCTGGCAAGGGCTCCTCCCAAATGCCTTCTCTGTTCGGGCAGAGATTCCGTCTCGTCATAGGGCGAGGTATAGTTTCGGTCAAAGAAGACCTCCGCCTCCTCGAAAACAGAAAAATCGTTGAAATAACGCTCATTTTTCGATACGGCCTCGCAGAGATTGGGAAGGAGGGAAGAACGAATATAGCTCAGGTCCGGGGCCGGCGGCGTGGAAAGCCGCAAGACTCCCTCCGTGCTTCCGAGAACGGCGTTGACGAACGTATCGTTCATCCAGGAATAGGTATAGACTTCCTGCATGCCGCAGCGAAAAGCCAGGTATTCCTTGACACGCCTGATAAGATCCTGATCCTTCTGGTTAATCGCCCCTTCGAAAGAGGTCGTGAAGGAGGTCGCCTCGAAGTTGTCGTAGCCGTACAGCCTAGCCACTTCTTCCATCACGTCATCCTTAATCGAGATGTCGCCGGTGGAACGCCAAGTGGGCGCCGTAACGCTCATCTGGTCTCCCTCGATCTGCACGTCGAAGCCCAGAAGTTCCAGCTTATGCTTTATCGTCTCGTCGGACAGTTCCTTACCCAGGCGCTTCGCCAGCCAAGTCAGGCTCACGTCGATTTTCGCCCTTTCTGGCTTCTTCACATACCGGTCGCAGAAACCGGTGACCTGAAGCTCCGGATACAACTCCCCGAAATACTTCATGGAAAGAGCCAGGGCCTGGTCGCAGCGCTCCGGATCCACAGCCTTCTCGTATCTTGAGGAAGCCTCCGTGCGCGTATCGTAACGCAGGGCCGTCCGGCGCACGCCCGTGGACTCGAAATTGGCCACCTCCAGGATCACCCGCTTTGTTTTGGGCAGGATGGAGTCCTTCGCGCCGCCCATGACGCCCGCTAAGGCCACCGGGCCTTCGGAATCGGTAATCACCAGGTCGTCCGCGCACAGCGTAAGCTCATGGTCGTTTAAGAGAACCAGTTTCTCCCCTTCCGCCGCGTGTCTCACCACGATGTGGTCGGTGATATTGTCCGCGTCGAAGGCATGGGTGGGATTGCCCGTGGCCAGCATCACATAGTTGGTGATGTCCACCAGCGCGTTGATGGGACGCATTCCCGCCTTCCAGATCCTGTTTCGCATCCGGTAGGGGGAGGGCTTCACCTCCACACCGGACATCTCCACGCCGATATACCGGCCGCATCTGTCCGGATCCTCGATCTCCACCCGAAAATCGGACTGTACCTCCGTCTCAAAGGGCTTGATCTCCTCCAAGGGCAGGTCGTACAGCGCCGCGATTTCCCGGGCAATGCCGTAATGCCCCCATAGGTCCGGACGGTTCGTCATGGACTTGTTGTCGATCTCCAGGAGCACGTCGTCCATATCCAGGGCCTTCGCCAGGGGCGTGCCCGCCGGTACGTCAAAGTCTGACAGGTCGAGGATCTCCGCCTCCTCGGAGGCAGGAAATAATTCGCTCAGCCCGATCTCGTCGGAAGCGCAGATCATGCCGTAGGACTCCACGCCGCGAAGCTTGGAATTCTTGATGACGACGGGCTCTCCTTCCCCGTGCCAGCGTACGAGGGCGCCGGGACAGGACACGGCCACCCGCATGCCCTCTTTCAGGTTGATGCCTCCGCAGACAATCGTCTTGCTCTCGCCCTCTCCCACATCCACTTGGCATACCCGCAGCTTGTCCGCGTTGGGATGGGGTTCCACCTTCTCGATGACGCCCACGACCATCTTATCGAAGCGGCGGGCCAAATACTCCACGTCTTCCACCTCTACGGTGGACATGGTCAGGTCATAGGCCAGCTTCTTCAGATCCATGTCCTCCGGAATCTTCACGTAATCTTTAATCCACGATAATGATAACTTCATTTTTCCTCTCTCCTTATCTGAACTGCCTCAGGAATCTCAAATCTGCGCTGTGGAACAGCCTCACGTCGTCCACGCCGTAACGCATCATGACTAGTCTGTCCAGGCCGATGTTCACATAGAAGCCCGTGTACTCGTCCGGATCGAGTCCGGCGGCCCGCAGGACGTTCGGATGGGGAGAACCGCCGGGCATAACCTCGATCCATCCCACATGCTTACAGACGCTGCATCCCTTCCCGCCGCAGACCTGGCATTGCATATCGATCTCGAAGCCCGGCTCCACGAAGGGGAAGAAACCGGAGCGCATTCTCACCGGCACGTCGGTTCCGAACACCTTGCTTAAGATGCTGTTGATCATGACCTTGCCCGATGTAAAGGTGATGTCCTTATCCACAATCAGCGCCTCATACTGGAAGAAGGCCCGCTCATGGTGGGCGTCCGTCGTCTCGTTACGATATACGCGGCCCGGATAGACGAAACGGTAAGGGGGCTTATGGGTCTGCATGTACCGCACGCTTCCGCCGGTCAGATGGGGACGCAGACAGAGCTTCTCGTTAGTGCTCCCGCTGTCGTGCCCCGCCAGCCAATAGGTGTCCATGCTCTCCCTGGCCGGATGATTCTGCGGAAAGTTCAGCTTGTCGAAGGCATAGAGCTCGCTGGTAATATCGTCCTCTTGGAAAATCTCAAAGCCCATGGATCTGAAGGCGTCGTTCAGGTCGTAGCACATCTGGGTGATCGGATGAAGTCCGCCCTTCTCCGGCAGGATCCCCGGGACCGAACAGTCGAAATCCGGGGACACTTCGGAAGCCTTCAGCTTCAGTTCCGTCCTCTTCTCCTCGATCAGTTTCGTCACCTGATTCTTGGCCTCGTTGAGAAGTTTTCCCATCTCGGGGCGAAGGGCCGGGTCGAGTTTGGGCATCTCCTTCATTAAAAGGCTCAGGGCCCCCTGCTTTCCTACGAAAGCGCTCTTTACGCTCTGCAGCTTACTCTCGCTGACCGCGGCGTCGATTTTCGTCTTGACTTCCGATAAAATGCTTTCGATTTTATCTCTCATGATATTGATATTCTCCTTCCTTTCCGTCGGGCTTACGCTCCGAATAAAAAACATCGCCCCTCGATAAGGGACGATGTGAATCGCGGTACCACCCTATTTCAGAGTCGCTTGCACTCTGCTCTCTTTTGTGTATTCTTTCTGCTACACAGGCATCCGGCTTAACGCGCTGGGCTTTTCGCCGAAGGGCTCCCATACTGAAACTTCCGAAAGGATCGCGCGGACTGCTTTCAGCCGGTGACAATCCGTCTCTGACTCGCTGTCCCTTTCGTACTCCCGTATGTTCGACGCCCGAAACTGGGTTTATTCTACCATGGAATCTTTCGTTTGTCAACGAAGATTTCTCTTCCATTCCCCCACCCGGCGCAGCATTTCCTTAACGTCCAGCACCCCCAGAGCGAATCCCTTGCGGATGAGTTCCTCCGGCACATACTCGTCGTATTTCTCGAAGACCGGCACCTCCCCGGGGTAAACGAGCTCCATGGGATCCGGTTCCGCGGCCGCTTCTTCCGCTATGATCCGGTAAAATTCCTCTTCGCCGGCCTTCATGGTAAATTGCAGATAATAGGGCCTCGAGGGACTCAGTCCCTTAAGTCCCAGCCGCTTGGCGCAGCGGATCTTCAGAAAGCGCTCCAGCGCCAGAAAGGCGTAGCTGCCGAGCCAGGGAAAGAGCGCCCACATGTTCCCGCCCAAGGAGACGAGCGGCCGGTTCCCCATGCCGGATTTTTGAAAGACATCCCTCGCCTCATCCAAGCGGCAGGCCGCCTGACGCATCAGATAGGGGTATCTCGTCTCTTCTTCCAGGACCCGGCGCATGCGCTCCAGGATCCGGGTATGGATGTCGCCGGCCACGTCGCCGAAATAGGCGGGGACACGGCCTTTCACCATGGTACAATAGACCTCCCGCCGCTTATGATCCACCTCTTCCACTATCCAGACCCTTCCCGCGATGGCGATCTTATCCCCCGCCGGAGGGGGCTTGACGATGGTCCCCAGCTCTTCCGAGCCGGAGCGCACCGCGTATTCCACGTTTTCCTGAAAGACCGCGTAAAACTTATAGTTGTTCACGATCCGCTCCCCGGTTAACCCCAGGATCAGGCCGCCGTTCTCCGTCCGGTTGATGTGATCCGTCTCCAGCAGATGCCGCAGCAGGATCCGGTAGTCCTCCTGGGATATCCGGTGAAAACAAGACAGAGTCAGCACCCGGGAGGCCAGCTCCCCGGGACTCATCTCCCCGCAGGAGGCCAAAGTGCTCATGGTCTGATGATACAATAGGCTATAAGGGAGCCGGTCCGTCCTGGGCGGCTCCACGAAACGCTCCTCCAGGTAGAGCTGTACAAGGGCGATCGCCTGGATCAGATACCAGGGGATTCGATCGGGAAACATGGCTCTCGGCTCCGGGTGGTCTTCTTGTATGACAAACCACATCTCCGAAGGGTTGCCCCTCCGGCCCGTTCTGCCCATGCGCTGCAAAAAGCCGGACACCGTGAAGGGAGCGTCGATCTGGAAGGCCCTCTCCAGCCTTCCGATGTCGATTCCCAGCTCCAGCGTGGCGGTGGCGCAGACGGAGAGGAGGGAGTCGTCGTCCTTCATCTCTTCCTCCGCGCTCTCCCGATAGGAGGCCGAAAGGTTTCCGTGGTGAATCAGGAAACGATCCGGCTCGCGATTCGCCTCGCAGTACTGGCGCAGGCTTTGGCAGACGGCTTCGCACTCTTCCCTGGAATTGGTAAAGATCAGGCATTTCTTCCCCCGGGTATGTTCAAAGATATACCCAAGCCCCGGATCCGCCGCCTTGGGCGCGGTATCCGTCGCAGGCTCCGCCGCGGGCGTCTCCGGCAGGTCCAGCAGATCCTCCCCCGCCTGGGGCGCCGTATGAAAGAAATGCTCCACCGACAGCCGCCACCGCTCCTTCCCGCCGTCAAACCTGGGAATCACCGTGGGACGGCCGCTTCCCGCCCCGAGGACGCGCCCCGCCGCCTCCGGATCGCCGATGGTGGCGGAGAGGCCGATCCTCCTGGGATGACAGCCCGCCAGGCGGCAAAGCCGCTCGATCAGACAAAAGGTCTGCATGCCCCGATCCCCCCGCAAAAGGGAATGGATCTCGTCCACGACGATAAAGCGCAGATCCCCAAAGAGGGAAGGAATCTCCATGTGTTTGTTAATCATCAGCGATTCCAGCGACTCCGGGGTGATCTGCAGGATCCCGGCGGGTTTCCTAAGGAGCTTACGCTTGCCTGTCTGCGCCGCGTCCCCGTGCCACCTCGTCACGGGAATGCCCGCCTCCTCACACAGTTCGGTAAGCCTGCCGAACTGGTCGTTGATGAGGGCCTTCAGGGGCGCGATGTATAAGACGCCCACGCTGTGAGGCGGGTCCTCGTCCAGAAGGGTGAGGATGGGAAAAAACGCCGCCTCCGTCTTGCCCGAGGCCGTGGAAGCCGCGAGGAGCACATGGTTCTCGGTACCGAAGATCGCTTCCCCTGCGGCGTTTTGTACGCCCCGCAGGCTCTGCCATCCCATGCGGTAGATATAATCCTGAATAAACGGAGAAAATCGATCGAACACGTTCATAGGGTAAACTCCGCGTAGTTCTGATCCGTCTCGTCGGAAACCGCCTCCGACTTGGCATAGGTAAACTCCTCCGACTGCAGGAGTTCTTCGATCTTCATGGCCGGATGCTGATACAATAGATCCAGGATTTCGATAAAATCTCGGATTACTTCCCGGGGCGTGATGTTCTGATCCGCCCCGATCCGGCCGTATTCCAGCCGGATAAATCCCGCCAGGTCGTCGGCGGCAAGCCTTGGGGGATAGCCGTAAAGATCCGCGTGCATGCCGGAAAGTTTCTCACAGAGTACCAGCATCTCCTCCGGAGAAAGGGGTTCCAGGCGGATCACGGGCGCCAGCAGATCCCGCGCCCCGGGCCTCGAGAACTTGCCCTCCGCCAATCGGGAACGCAGGGCCTCATAACTGTATAGTCCCCGCCGCCTGTCCTCCACGGTCTGGGGCGTCGCCCCCATGATGATGCCCAGATAACGCGCCCGGCCCTGCAGGGTATCGTTATACATGGTCAACAGTTTTTCGTAATTATACTGTCTCGTGATCGAGTGGGGAATCTTGTAGATATTCACCAGCTCGTCGATCATGAGCATCATCCCCGCATACCCCGCCAGGCGGAAAAACACGGCGAAGATCTTCAGATAATCGTACCAGTCGTCATCGGTGATAATGATGTTGACGCCGAGATCCTCTTTGGCCTCCCGCTTCAGGGCGTATTCCCCGCGAAACCAACGGGCCACCTTTCCCTTCTTCTCGTCATCCCCCTCGATATAGGCATGATAGTAGACGGAAAGGAGCCTGGCAAACTCGAAACCGTGTACCAGCTCGCTCACCGCGGAGGTGACCGCGTAAATCTTCTGATCCACGGCCTTCGTCAGGGCCGGATCGCCGGGCATAAGCCCCGTCTCCCCTATCGCCTCCGTCTGAACGCCGTTGATCCAACGGTCCAGCACCAATGTCAATGCGCCGCCCGCGGGGCTTGTCTTGGTGGAAAGATTGCTGATCAGTTCCCGGTAGGTCGCAAGGCCCTGTCCCTTTGTCCCCTGAAGCCGCCGCTCCGGCGAAAGATCCGCGTCCGCCACGATAAACCCTCTGTCCATGACATAGTTTCTAATCGTCTGGATCAAAAAACTCTTGCCGGCGCCGTACCGGCCCGCGATAAAACGAAAAGAAGCTCCCCCTTCCGCGATGATGTCCACATCGTGCAGCAAGGCGTCGATCTCGTTTTTTCTTCCCACCGCGATATAGGGCAGCCCCACTCTGGGCACCACGCCGCCCTTTAAGGAATTCAGAATGGTCTGTGAAATTCTCCTCGGTACTTTTTTGGCAGAATCACTCATCGGTTTTCACCTCCAAACATGCGCAGGATATCCTCCCTGTAATCCTCCACCACCGAGAGGGTCTTGCCGTCCCACTCGATGACATTATCTCCCACCTCGTCCATCAGCGCCTCGTTAATCCGATCGGCGACGATCGAGGGCATAAGACGCTGTTCTTTTATGTACTCTTCCACGGGATTCCCACGAAGAAGATCCCATAAGATCCCGCTATAGGGCTCCTCCAGCCCGTCAATCTGCTCTTTTGCCGTCTCCTCTTCTTCGATCTCCGTCTCCTCTTCGATGAGGAGGCTGTCCCTCGTGGAAAGAGCATCCTGCCGGATCCTCTCCAGGCGGGAGGGATCGATCTGGATCCGCGGCCTCGCCGCTTCTGCCTCTCGTTGTCTGTCGGCCGCCAACACCGCCTCCACATAGGGCGTAATCCATGCCTCCTCGGGCTTTTTCTGAAGACTGCGGCCGATTTTCAGATATTTTCTCAGGCACCGCTCCGTCTCGTGCAGGAAGGCCCGGAACGTCTTTTTGTTAAAATAAAGGGGATCGTAACGTATCTCCATCCAAAAACCGTCGCTGTAACAATAGGTTCTGCAAAGATTTAGGGCGTACACGGTGTCGGGGCGCTCCCTCTCCCAATAGACGGCATTGGCCAGGGGATACCAGAGAAAATCCCGCCGCCTTCCGAAACATATCGAGAAAAAGCTCTTCTTCCCTTCCGTATAGCTCTTTGACATGTAGCGCCAGGCCTCCGCGAATAGGCGTCTGCCCCGCTCTTCCTCGGGTCTGACAACGGGTGACTGGCCGAACTTATCCCCCGCCAAAAGACAGAGGGCCGAAACAATCTCGTCGTCCGTCGCCTTCTTGGGTTTTCTGAGAACTTCGAAGGCATGATCCGTCTCCATCGCCACAGGATCCGCATAGACCCGCGCCTCTTCCGCGGGCAGGTTCTGAAGGATCGCGTATTCTAACATCCAGCGGCGCAGGTTTTGACGCATGCCCTCATCCCCAAAACCCGCGTCAAGGAATCCTTCTTCAAACTCCCGCATCTTCTTGAGAGAATCCCGGGGCGAGTCCGTCCCGATCCCATTTATGAGTTCGTATAAGTAAATATAAGCCAGGGACGTGG
Organism: uncultured Clostridia bacterium; assembly: GCA_944376225.1. Lineage (GTDB taxonomy): Bacteria > Bacillota > Clostridia > Lachnospirales > Bianqueaceae > Faecimorpha. Next base: position 20,861 of record CALWBZ010000114.1, read on the forward strand.
CGATCGGCGTATATTCTCCTTTTCTGAGACGGGCGCGCCAGGTAAAATAACCCCGAAGCTGCCTCAGATTCAGGTCATGATAGGTGGGAAAATAATGCCTGTAGGATCCCGTCCAGGGCAAATTATCCTCGTAGTCCTCCATAAACTTCCCCTGCCGGCAGAAGTTCTTCCATCTCTGCTCGGCAGAGGGGGGCTTATACTCGTATAATCTCTTCATCTTTCGGATCTTATCGGGAATCCCCGGCGACTCTATGGCCGGTTGCCTTCCGGCAGGAAAAGGCGTCTGGGGATGGACGATCTTCTGCTCAAAGGGCGCGTAATCGAGTTCCACGGTAAATCCCTGACTCTCCTCCCTATACACCGCTTGATCGAAGAGACGAAAGACCACATCCTGTCTCGTGGACTCGTCGAAGATCACCCCCACCCATTTTTCCCCTTTCATGCGAAAGGGCTTCGTGAGATAAGGCTCCGACATCTCGAGAATACCCGGCGAACCGCATTTGATATCGCATCTTTGGATCTCCGTCCCTGTGTCCGTATCCCACTGGCGCATCAAAAAGGCGACCCATCGGCCTGTGTGAGGATCCGTCAGGACCGAGAGATGGGGCAAATCCGCCCATTTATGCTCCTCAAGAATGTGAAATTTCTCCCTGGCATGATCCGTCAGTTCCGAAAGTTCCATTGTAATATTCCTTCTTTTCTCTGTACATTCTTTGTTCCGCTTCTTTAATCAACAGAGAGATGGACGAGATATTCCTATCGCTCCGGATACCCACAGAAATAGAATAATCCTCTACCGACAGGGCTCTTTTCAGTTCTTTGCTTCGCCTTGTCAGATTTTCCTCATCGCCTCCCGGGATAAACAAGACAAACTCGTCCCCGCCTGTTCGATAGATATACTTCGTATCAAAATAATTTTTGATCTCTCTTCCTATAATCCGCAGCATCTCGTCCCCGTAATCATGCCCTTTGGTATTATTCGTTTCTCGAAGCCCGTTGGCGTCAATATAAACGCAGGCCAGCGAGCCTTTGTGCTGGGCATAGATCTCGGGAAGTTCCTTCTCGTAACGGTTCCTGTTATATAACCCCGTCAGCGTATCCCGGTCTCCCTGTTCCTGAATATCCGTATAGTTCTTTAGGTTGTTGCAAAACATGCTGAAACTAAGCCGCATATTCTTCAAGAGAGCGATCTGCTCATGGCTGTTTTTTAGATTGCAGGCCGCGAGAATCCCGCAGATCTGTCCTTCCATTCCCTCTACGGGCACGGCGATGACATTATCGATCCCCGGCATCTCTTTGACCGGAAACATCTCCCGAAACTCTTTTTCAATCCCGGATTCATATTCCTCGTTCCCGGCGGCAAAGAACGCGATCAGCTTCCTGACGCCCTTTCGCACGCCGTTTTTCCTCCGCTCACACGCCTGCTTTCCCTCTTCCCAAAGATACCATTTGTCCGCTTCTAAAGCCCAGAAACTAACTTTCTCGGCGCCGATAATGTCTCCCAGCTTCTCCAGCGCCGCATACACATTTTTCCTCTTTTCGTGTGCATTAAATAATAGTCGTTCTACATTGTACATGTGGTTGATTACATCCAACCGCTTTTGCTTCTCCCCTGTCACGTTGCGGACATACCACGCCATCCACAGAAAGTATACGACAAAACATACCAGTTCGAACACCAGGAACGCGTTCAATATCCCATTGATGGCTCTGGCGCTTTCAAATACAACGCTCTCCGGCACGGACACCGCGATCCGCCATTCGTTGATCTCCATGGGCTCATAGTAGAAATACAGGTACTCGCCGGTGGTTTTCGATACGAACACGACATAATTGCTCTCTCCGTCGATGATCCCCTGCTTCAGCTGATCGTCATTGTAACCCGGAGCCATCTCCCTGCCCCCGAATTCCCACATATTTCCGCTTTGTCCGATATGCCATGTATCGATCAGAAAATCCCCCGTCTTTCCGTCTATGATATATATCGCCCCTTTCCCTCCATATGGATTCAGGCTCACGCCCTCGGGGATTTCCCCTAACGGGATCACGCCGTATAACATGGCGATGATCTCTCCGTCCCACCTGACGGGCACATAGTGTCTCGCCACGTAGGTATCTTTATGAACGATGTCTGTTTCCCGATCCGTAATATGAGCTCCCCGCGCCGCCTCCTCCTCGAAAGAAAGCAGACCGCCGGCATCTATGGATTCCCCACTTCTTGTGAGCACCACATCTCCGGGTAACAAGATCTCGACGTGGGACATCATCCCTACATTATTATAAGAATTCAGAAAATCCCACAGCTCCGGCGAAGACAGATCCGAATACTGTGAAATCATGACGGAAAGCATTTCCAACTCTTCTCGGTCGTTCTCTGCATATTTCTCGATACTGTCCGCCAGGTTTCCCGCCTCTTCGTAGAGTCGTTCAAAACTCCTCTCTTCCTCCATGTGGCTTATATACTTTGTTACGCCGAAGGAAGCCGCTACAATCAGAAAAATCAGTATCCCTGTGATGATCAGGGAGCGCCCCCATTGTATATTCTCCTGCTTTTTGCGCTTCGCCCGATTTTTCATGCCTGCCAACATTTTTTTCGCCTTCTTTTTCTTTTCCATGCCCTGCTGTGTTCCGCAGGGCATGAAAAAATTATACTATATCCCGGTCTAAAAAACAAGCGTTCTCGAGGGTCTTCATACATAAAAAAACTGACTTTCCTCGCGCCTTCCGTCACCAATCAGCCAGTCCTTTCTTTTTATATTTTGTTGGGGAATTCCTCTTGACAATCGTCGAATCCTGAGTACAATAAGAGATGGTTATGATCGTTCTTTTTGCAACAGTTAAGATGATCACCATTTCAAATCCATTGACGAAAGGAAGACCCTTATGGATACCGAGAAAGATTTCCTGGGTAAAGAACCTGTGGGACGGCTGCTGCTGCGCCTGGCCATCCCCACCGTGACCGCGCAGCTTATTAACATGCTGTATAATATAGTGGATAGAATGTATATAGGGCATATCCCCGTTATCGGCGACGCGGCGCTGACCGGCGTGGGCGTTTGTATGCCCCTGATCATGATTGTCTCCGCCTTCTCTGCCTTCGCGGCCTACGGGGGAGCTCCCCGTGCTTCTATCTTTATGGGACGGAAGGATATGGAATCCGCCGAAAAGACCCTGGGCAATTGTTTCATGCTGCAGCTGATCATCTCCGTGGTATTAACCGCGATCCTTCTCCTAGGAAACAGGGCCTTCCTCATGGCCTTCGGCGCCAGCGACAACACCATTTCCTACGGCGTGGATTATATGAATATCTATGCCATAGGCACCCTCTTCGTCCAGATGACCCTGGGGATGAATGCTTTTATCACGGCCCAGGGCTTTGCCAAGACCGGCATGCTCTCGGTGCTCATCGGGGCGGTATCCAATATCATCCTCGATCCTGTTTTCATCTTTGTCTTCGACATGGGGGTCGCCGGAGCCGCCTGGGCGACCGTCATCTCCCAGGCCCTGTCCTGCGCCTGGGTACTTCTTTTCCTGCTTGGCAAGAAAACACGGCTCCGTTTGCAGATTAAAAATCTGCGTCTGAAAAAGAGTATCGTATCTCTCTGCCTCTCCCTGGGCCTTTCTTCTTTTATTATGCAGGCCAGTGAAAGCGTGATCTCTATCTGCTTTAATTCCTCGCTGCAAAACTATGGCGGCGATATCGCGGTGGGCGCCATGACGATCTTGACCAGCGTGATGCAATTTGCCATGCTGCCTTTACAGGGACTCGGGCAGGGAGCCCAGCCCATCATCAGCTATAACTACGGCGCTCGGAACGGGGATCGCGTCAAGGCCGCTTTTAAGCTCCTGCTGAAGGTCAGCCTGATCTACTCCACCCTGCTGTGGGCCTGCGTCATGGCCTTTCCCCAGGTGTTCGCGGCCATGTTTACCAATTCTCAAGAGCTCATGGATTTCACCCAGACGGCCCTGCGCGTTTATATGGCCTGTATGCTGCTCTTCGGCATCCAGATGGCCTGTCAGATGACTTTTACCTCCCTGGGCAAGGCGAAAGCCTCGATCCTCGTGGCGGTCACCCGCAAATTCATCTTGCTGATCCCGCTGATCTATCTCCTGCCGGCGATCCTGCCGCTGGATAAGACTCTGGCCGTGTACATGGCGGAACCCGTGGCGGATCTAATCGCCGTGACCTTCACCGCCGTCTTCTTCACTTTCCAGTTCAAAAAAGTATTAAAGGAAATTGCCTGAAAAGGGGCGCCGAAACCGGCGCCCCTTCGTCTTGCAAAACTACATCAATCGTACCATCTCTTTTTGCAGCCGCTTCATGATGCGTTTTTCCAGCCTGGAAATATAGGACTGGGAGATACCCATGCGGTCCGCCACTTCTTTCTGGGTCATCTCTTTGCCGCCGGTATTGAGTCCAAACCGCAGGTCGATGATGTTTCGCTCCCTGGGCGTCAGGATCTCCAGGGAGCGCCGCAGCAAGTCTCTGTCAATCTGTTCCTCGATGCCCTTAGAAACCGCGTCCTGTTCCGAGCTGAGGATGTCGGATAGGAGAAGCTCGTTGCCGTCCCAATCCACGTTCAACGGCTCGTCGATGGAGATTTCTCCCCGCATACGGCTGTTTCGCCTAAGCACCATCAGAATCTCGTTCTCGATACACCGGGAGGCATAGGTGGCCAGCTTGATCTTCTTATCCGGCTTAAAGGTATTGATGGCCTTGATCAGACCGATGGTTCCGATGGAGATCAGGTCTTCCACATTCATCCCCGTGTTCTCGAATTTCTTGGCGATGTACACGACCAGTCGAAGATTATGTTCAATCAGCAGCTGTCTTCCTTTCTCCTTCTCCTCTCCCTCCCGGGTAAACATTTCCAGGGCTTTCGCTTCTTCCTCCGCCCCTAAAGGTTCCGGCAGAATGTCGCTCCCTCCGATATAAAAAACCGTTTCCTCCGCAGGTTCTTCACTCAATACGAGTTTTCGCGCGCATAACCACATCATCTTCATGTCTGTCCCTTCCTTTCCGCTTCACACCACTGTGCCGGCAATATTGCCCTACAGCCATGTACCCGTATGGACTGTCCTGTACCCGCGACGACCGCCGTCATGAGCTTTTCCTGATCCCGAAGCCGAAGCGCCAGGCGATCCGGACAGAATCCCCACATCACTTTCCCCTCGCTCCCGATGGACCGATAGGGAATCGGTATCTTCTCCGACGGCTCGAGGCCCGCTAAAACGCTCTCCTCCACGATGACCACCGGCCTTCGTCCTATGGGATCCCGCAGTAGGTTCCCGCTGTCCATCCATCCGTAGAAACGGACGCTCTTGCCCCCTACCGTACAGGTGACCTCCCCCACCCGGCCTCCCCGGCCGCTGAACTGATAGTATCCGCGTAGGCCCCAGCCTCCTAGGATAAAGAGCAGGACCGCCCCCGCCCACAGGAGCCACGGATAAGGCCCCAGCCACCGGGCACACAGGTTGACCAAACCCTCCAGCAGGATGCTTAGGCCGAACAGCCAGCCCAGACGGACCAGAAAGGACTTCGCCGTTCCCCTTCCCCATACCCCCAAAACCATGGCGCAGGCTAACCCCATCATAAAGAGCCATCCCGCGAGGCCTCCCGTAAGGCCGCGTCTTGCCCACCACCACAGGGTAGACGCGAGGGCGGCGGCGGCGGAAACGCCCGCGATCCGCCGAAAGGACGCCTTTTTCTCCAGAACGCGGTTCATCCAGTATAGGAGCAGGAAATCCAGCAATCCGTTGAACAGAAAATAGAGATCCACATACATACTATCCCCCCTGGCCTTGCCGTCTTTCATAGCTTACCATATCTTTCTCGCGCAATTTGTCAAAGGGAGGGCCGTTTACCGAAAAATTAAGCGACAAAAAAAGAGGATGTGCTGCAAAAAACAACACATCCTCTCATATGATTCTGTTAGGCTAGTCTTAGCTCCTGCGGCTGCGCTGCAAGAACGGCGGAATATCCACCGGCATATCGTCGGAAGATGTTCTGGGCCGATTATTGGAGGCGCCGTAACTCGAAGCGCCGCTGCCGCCGCTATAGGGAGCTCCCGTGATCGGATTGCGCTGAGGCTTATCCTCCGCGGGCGTGCTCTTCGCCAGATTATCCAGGCTGCTGGCCACACGGCTCTCCTGCACCGCCGCCTTGGGCGCGGTATAGGCAGAATAATCCTCGTTGCCGAAATCCGTGGCGATGACCGTCACCACGATCTCGTCCTGGAGATTCTCGTCCATGGAAGTACCGTAAATGACTTCCGCGTCCGGATCGATATGGGCCGCGATCATGTTGGGGATCTCCACGGCGTCGAACATGGTCATATCCGGTCCGCCGCATACGTTGATCAGGACGCCTCTGGCGCCGTCAATCGTCGTATCCATCAGCGGTGAGCTGATCGCCTCCTCCGCCGCCTTCCTCGCCTTGTCGTCTCCCTTGGCGCGGCCGATTCCCATATGGGCCACACCCTTATTCTGCATGACGGTTTTCACGTCGTTAAAGTCCACGTTGATGATACCGGGACGGTAAATCAAATCGGACACGCCCTGCACACCCTGACGCAGAATGCCGTCCGCCAGACGGAAGGTGTCCTGCATGGTAGTCCGCTTATCCGCGATCTGTAAAAGCTTGTCATTGGAAATGCAGATCAGGGTGTCCACACCCTTACGCAGCTCGGCGATGCCCGCCTCCGCCGCCCGCATCTTCTTGGCCCCTTCAAAGGCGAAGGGCTTCGTCACCACGCCTACGGTCAGGATCCCCATTTCTTTAGCGATCTTCGCCACGACCGGCGCGGCGCCCGTACCGGTGCCTCCACCCATGCCCGCGGTGACAAATACCATATCGGCGCCCGTGATGGCATCCTTAATCTCTTCCGCGCTCTCCTCGGCCGCCTGCTTCCCGATCTCGGGACGGCCGCCCGCTCCCAGCCCTCGGGTCAACTTCTGCCCGATCAGCAGTTTATTCTCCGCGCTGCCCAAACGCAGCACCTGCGCGTCCGTATTCACAATTAAAAACTCGGCTCCCTGCAGACCGTCGGAAATCATACGCTCCACCGCGTTATTCCCTCCGCCGCCTACACCGACTACTTTTATTTTCGCCTTATTATCAGAATAATCTTCTGTCCATTCGAAATCCAAAGCCAACTCCTCCTTCATCCTTCAGCCTGTATGTTACAATAATACCCGTTTTTCCGCAATAAATCAATAGGTAAGATCAAATTTCCATAAAAATTCATAAATCCACGGTCATTTCTATCAGATAGGTTTTTCTAAATAGACCTGCCCGTCCAGATCTTCCAGGTGCAAAATCCCTTCCGCCTCCGGCGTTTCCTCTAGGATCCTTGAAAGAGCCTGGATCTTGGAATCGATGTCCTCCTCGCCGCCGCACCGCACATCCAAACGCTCCGTATACAGCCGAATGTCCGAAACCTGGGTGAGATCCACCCGCACGATACCGGAGGCGATCCCGTACTTTTGCAGCGCCCCGCAGATATCCATGATCGTCTGGGATAGGGATACGCTCTCGGTGTTGAGAGGCTCTCCCAGCGTGAAGTTCTGCACGCTGACGCCGGTGATGACGGGCATGTCCTCTTCTAGATAATGGGTGCTGTCTACCACATATCCCGTCTCGTCCAGACACAGATACATCCCCATATAGGCCACGTATCCCACCACCGTCCGCTCTTTGACGCCGATTTCCAGCCGATTGGGCCATTTCACATAAATGTCCACGGTCTCGATCCGGGGATTCATATCCATCTTCTGAAAGGCGCTGGCGATGAGGAAATGAAACATATTCATTCCCTCCTTAAGCCCCAATTCTTCCCGGATCTCCTCCGCGGAGACCACCTCGTTGCCCGTAATCGCGATTTCCTGAATGGAAAACACGAAGGAATTCAAAAACACAAGCACGAGCAGGATGATCAGAGCGATCAGCATCTTCTTACGCCGTCCGGAACCCTGATTATAACGGTACTTCGCGTCCAATTTGATTTTTCTGGCCAATCCTCCGTCTCCTCTCTATGTTTGTTCCGCGGCTATCCTCTGGGCGCGGTGGAATATCGTGAGATATTCAGCAAGATCCCCATGCTCCCCATGAGGAACAACAAAGAAGACCCGCCGTAACTGATAAACGGCAGCGTCACCCCCGTCACCGGTATGCTGTTGGTATTGACCGCCACGTTGATGATGACCTGTACCGCCACCTGGGTGATCATTCCCACGGCCAGGAGGCTCGAGAACTGATTAGGGGCATGCACCGAGATCTTGATCCCGTTCCAGATTAGGCCCGCGAAGAGCAGCAAGACCACCGCGGCCCCCACAAGACCCAGCTCCTCGCACAAGACGGCAAAAATGATGTCGTTATGGGCCTCCGGGATAAAGCCCAACTTCTGCACGCTCTGTCCCAGTCCCACGCCGAACAACCCGCCGGAGCCTACGGCGTAGAGGGACTGAATCGCCTGGTATCCGTCGCCGCTGGCATAATCCCAGGGATTCAGCCAGGCCCGCACACGGATGGTCCGGTAGCTCCACTCGTTCATCAAGGGCTGGATCCATTCCGGCATGTTGTCGATAGGCACCACCAGAGGGATTGTGACCACCAGCACCAATAGCGCCACCAAAGGCAGTACCAACACCAGGAAATGTTTAATTCGAGCGCCGCCCACGAACATGATGACGAGACCGATGCCCATGTTGACGACGGCGGTGGACAAATTCTCGATGAGGATCAGTCCCGTGGGGATCAAAATCACGATAAAGAGCTTCGCGAAAGTCCAGACGTTTTCCATGTCGTCCCGATGCTGATCCACCAGCATGGCCATGAAGAGGGCCGTGGCGATCTTCGCGAACTCCGAGGGCTGGAAGGAGTAGTCTCCGAATCCGAGCCAGCGCTTGGAACCGTTGATCTCCTCTCCCACGATCAAAACGGCCACCAGGCAGATAATGGCAAAGATATAAGCGGCAAAAGCGAGTTTCCGGTACCATTTCAGCGGTATGTACACTGCTCCCACGAGGACCGCCGTGCTGATGGCCAGCCAGATGAGCTGACGCTTAAAATAATACAGGCTGTCTCCCGTGTGGGTATAGGCAAAATAGACGCTGGAACTGGTCACCATGACCAAGCCGATCAGTGACAACAGGACGAGACAGGCGATAAACGTGAAGTTTGTCTCCCGCTTCTCCGGCAGGGCCCAGGCCTCTTTCTCCCGGCGGTAATATTCCTGACTCGCCTTACGGGGCTTTAGTTTGCCAACCGCCTGTATGGCAAAGGCGCCCAACCGGTCCAGGCCGCTTTCCTTCGGCTTTGCCGCGGCTTTCCTTACCGGCTCTCGAACGCTTCTTCTTTCGTCCCTCTCTGCCGCCTGCCGCCTAAAGTCCTCCGGCCTCAGCGTCCGGATCTTCCCGGTATCCTCCGGCGCCTGCCTCCTACCTTTCTTCACGGTACTCCTCCCCTCTTATTTACAGAGCCAACAAGCCGATTAGACATAAAATCGCGGTCACGATGACGAACACGCTGACCACCTTCGTCTCTTTCCATCCGCTTAATTCAAAATGATGGTGAATGGGGGCCATCTTAAACAACCTTTTTCCGTGGGTACTCTTAAAATACGCGACCTGCAGCACCACGGACACTACTTCCAGCACATAGATAAACCCGACGATCACGAGCAGAAGGGGAATCCTGAGCATCAGCGCCAGGGCCGATACGAAACCGCCCAGGGCCAGAGACCCGGTATCGCCCATAAACACCTTAGCGGGATTGACATTGAAGAGCAGGAAGCCAAGTAGGCTGCCCGCCACGGCGGCGGCCATGGGCAGGAGATCGCTGTTCTGTCCCCAGCAGACCACGGCGAAAAAGGCCGCGATGATGACGGTGACGCCGGAGGCCAAGCCGTCCAGGCCGTCGGTGAAATTGACGCCGTTTACGAAGGCCAGGATCAGGAAAAAGGCAAAGGGATAATAGAGGATCCCCAGGTCCAATTCAAAGGAAGCGAAGGGAATCTCGATGGCGGTGCCGATGCCGGATCTCCATAAGTAAACGACAAACAGGGCCGCCACCAGGCATTGCAGCGTCCATTTCTGTAACGGCTTCAGCCCTTCATTATCCTTCTTAACCACCTTAATGTAATCATCCAAGAACCCGATCAGGCCAAAGGCCCAGGTGACCAAGAGCGCCGCGACAATTTGGGAGTTGAACCGAAAATACAGCACCACGCCCAATGTTAGGCTGATCAGGATCATGATACCCCCCATCGTGGGCGTACCCGCCTTCTTCTGGTGCTCCTTGGGGCCCTCGGCCCGAATATACTGTCCAAACTTGAGCCTGTGCAGCAGCGGGATACAGATGGGGCACAGGAGAATCTGCGCCGCAAAGGCGATGATCGCCGGAATGATGGCTGACTTATCCATAATATCTACTCCTATTTTATCATTTGAACGACTGTGTCTAAGGCCATCCTCCGGGAGGCCTTCAAGAGTATTATATCATCCGCGCGCAAAAGTGAAAAGAGTTTCTTTATAAGCGTTTCCGTATTCTCGAAAGAATACGTCGTAAGGGTCGGTCTGATCTTCTTCGCCTCTTCCACGATCCAAGCGGCGTCTTTTCCCACGCCCACGAGAACGTCCACGGGATGCTCCGCCGCGTAACGTCCCACCTGACGGTGACCTTTTTCCGAATAGAATCCCATCTCCAACATATCTCCCAGAACGGCGACTCTCCGGCTCTCCGGCCGGAAGGTCTGGGCGCATAAAACGTCGATGGCGGCCTGCATGGACGCGGGGCTCGCGTTATAAGAATCGTCCAGGATCCTGAAACGATCGTTCTCGTAGACGTTCATCCGCATGGCCGAAGGCGTAAAAGAGGCGATTCCCCGAGAAAGTTCCTCCGAAGAGAGTCCCAGACGGCGTCCGATCCCGTAGGCGGCCAGCATGGCGTAGACCATGTGCCTGCCGAGGGCCTTTGTCCGAAGGATCGTCTCCTCTCCCCGAAAACTGACCCGCGCCTCGATCTCATCGCCCCGCTGTTCCCAGCAAAGGGCCCGCACCTCGCATTCCTCGCCGAACCCGTACCGCCATACCGGAAGATCCGCCTTCCTACTGTAGGACAGGAGCAGCGGATCGTCCCCGCATAAAAACGCGCTTCCGGAATCGGACATTTCTTCAAACATCTCGGTCTTTGCCTTTAAGATGCCCTCCTGGCTGCCCAAAAATTCGATATGGGAAACGCCAATATTTGTGATCACGCCGATGTCCGGTTTCGCGATATGGGATAAATAGCGGATCTCGCCGAAATGATTCATGCCCATCTCCAGCACCGCCGCCTGCGTTCCCTCCTCGATCTGAAAGATCGCCAGGGGAAGCCCGTATTTATTATTCAGGTTACCCGGCGTCTTAAAGACCCGAAGACCTCCCGAGAGGGCGGCGGCGATCATGTCCTTCGCCGTGGTTTTTCCCACGCTTCCCGTCACCCCGATCACGGGGATGCCCAGTTTTTTCCGGTAGTAGGCGGCCAAATCTCCCATGGCGCCTACCGTGTCGGGAAGCACCCACAGGAGCTTTCCCTCCGGTACGCATATCTCGTTGGCGGCGGCGTACTCCTCCTCACACAGGCAGGCTGCCGCCCCTTTCTCATAGCATTCCGCGATGAACTGATGACTGTCCACCCGCTCTCCCCGCATAGCCACAAACAGACTCCCGGGTATGACCTTTCTGGAATCGATGACAACGGAGGTAATCCGCTGATTTGCAGGCGTTCCCCGCAGCTTGCCGCCCAGTACCTTATGTATTTCTTCCCAAGTGAGTTCCATCATTCCGTTCCTCCGGCAAAGGCTTTTTCTACTTCTTCCACATCGTCAAAATGGATCTTCTCCCGACCGATGATCTGGTAATCCTCGTGTCCTTTTCCCGCGATGAGGATAATATCTCCCGGCTCCGCCACGGACACCGCGCGGCGGATGGCGGCGCGGCGATTCTCGATCACTTCATAAGGGCATTCCGTCTCCTTGATCCCCTCTTCCACCTCTTTTAGGATGGCATAGGGATCCTCCGTCCTGGGATTGTCGGAGGTGGCGATCACATAGTCGCTGTGCTCCCCCGCGATCTTCCCCATAACAGGGCGCTTAGAGCGATCCCTGTCCCCACCGCAGCCAAACACGGTGATGATCCTGTGGGTGCGGAACTCTTCGATGGTTTCGAGGACGTTCAGAAGGGCGTCCGGCGCGTGGGAATAATCCACCACCGCCGCCACGTGATTCGGACCGTGTACGGTCTGGAACCGCCCCCGGACGATCCGGTCTTTCCGGCCCAGCTCCTCCGCGATGACCTCCGGTTCGACGCCTGCGATGATCGATGCCGCCGCGGCCGCCATCGTGTTATAGACGTTGAATCTTCCCGGATAGGGATATCGGATGTGCAGCGTCTTTTCCTCGCCGTTCTTTCGGTACTGAAGATCGTATTCTACGCCGTGAATATCCATCCGGATATTTTTTGCTCTATAGTCCGCCTCCTGGTCGATGGCGCAGCTGAGCATCCGGCAATAGGCCGCCTCGTAGACCTTACGGCCCGCCGGATCGTCGATATTGCTAAGGCCCAGCCGAGAGCGCTTAAATAACGTCATCTTCGCCTCGAGATAGGCTTCCATCGTCTTATGAAAATCTAAATGGTCGAGGGACAGATTCGTGAAAAGGGCCAGGTCGAAATGGGTCCCGTCCACCCGGTGCAGGGCCAGGGAATGGGAAGAGACTTCCATGACAAGGGAATGAACGTCCCGGCTTTTCATCTCGGAAAAAAGCTTCTGCAGATCAAAGGCCTGGGGGGTGGTGTATTGGGAGGGTATGATCTCCTCTCCAATCCGGTTCTCGATGGTTCCCACCAATCCCGCCTTCCTTCCGGCGGCCATCAGGATCCGATAAATCAGCGTGGTCGTGGTGGTCTTCCCCTTCGTCCCCGTCACGCCGATCATATACATGGATTCCGAGGGTCGCTGATAGAACCGCACCGCCATCAGCGGCATGGCCGCGAGGGTGCTTTCCACCTTTACGACCCGCATTCCCTCCGGAATCCGCGCCGGCGTCTTCTCCACCACGGCCAGAACCGCGCCGGCCTCTGCCGCCTGCTCGAGGAAATCGTGCCCGTCAAAGGCTCCTCCCGAGACGGCCACAAAGGCGCTGCCCGGCTTCACCTTTCTCGAATCGTATTCGATGGACAGTATCTCCTCGCTGCCGCTTCCTCCTATTATCTCATAGGAAATATCCTGCATCAGCATCTTCCAATTCATAAATCTTCCCTCCTATAAGAAGCCGACTTTTCGGCTATCCTAAGTATACCACAATTTTGCTATCCATGTTCATCGTTTCTCCCGCCTCGGGAAACTGTTCGATGATCTGTTCTCCCTCTCCCAAAACATCCAGCTCCGTCTCTCCCGCTTCCGCCTTCGCCTGGGCCAGGGTCTTGCCCACGAGATCCGGCACCGTGATCTTCGCCACCTCCGGCAGCACGGCCTCTTCCTCCGTGTAATCCGCCTCGATCCCCAGATAGGGAAGGATGTTTTCTAAAAGTTCCTTGACCACCGGCGCGCAGACCGTTCCCCCGTAATAGATGCCTTCCGGTTCGTCGATGAGCATCAGCGTCATGAGTTGGGCGTCCTCCACCGGTGTAAAGCACAGGAAGGAGGAGATGTATTTCTTGGCGCTTCGGGGCAGTTTCTGACTCGTGGCGGTCTTGCCTCCGATATGATACCCCGTGATCGCGGCTTTGCTGCCGCCGCCCTCGCTGACCACGGTTTCTAAGACCTGGCGCAGCGTCTTGGAGACTTCCGGATCGATGACCCCTTCGGTAACGGGAAATTCCAGGCTCTTGAGTACGTTGCCCTCTTGATCCAGGACCTTCGTCCCGAAATGGGGGGTGATCAGGCTGCCGCCGTTGACCGCCGCGGCCGCCGCCCGTAAAAGCTGCATGGGTGTGATGGCGATGGACTGCCCGAATCCCATGGTGGCCAGTTCCACCGGTCCCACGTCTCCCACGTCGTACATGATGCCCACCGCCTCGCCGGAGATGTCGATCCCGGTCTTTTTATCAAACTCGAAGGCCTTCAGGTACTTATAAAAGGTATCGGCCCCTAAGCGAAGCGCCAGCGTCATGAAGACCGGGTTACAGGAATTCTGTACTCCCTGTACGAAGGTCTCCGTGCCGCGCCCGCCCGCCTTGTGACAGCGGAGCCTGCGATCCGCCACCGTGAGGCTCCCGCCGCACTGAAAGGTTTCGTCCAGGCTGACCACCTTCTCCGACAGGGCCGCGGCGGAGGTGATGATCTTAAAGGTGGATCCCGGCTCGTAGGTATCGTTGATGCAGAAGTTGCGCCACATCTGGTTCAGCGCCTCCGTTCGGCTCTCAGAATCCATGCTGTCCCACTGGGCCGCCAGCGTCTCGTCGTTGATGGTGAAGGGATCGTTGAGATCGAAATCCGGCTTGATGGCCATGGCGTAGATCTCACCGTTCTGAGGATTCATGACGATGATGGCCCCCCGCTTGGCGTTCTTCTGCTCGATGGTCCGATCTAGCAGCTGTTCGGCATATTGCTGAATCACCACATCCAGGCTCGTCTGTAAGACATTGCCGTCTGTGGCCTCCTGCCGCAATTCCTCGCTCCCCTCAAGCCTGATGCCCTTGGCGTCCGTGAGGGTGAGCAGGTTCCCGTTGATCCCCTGCAAATACTCATTATAGGTGACTTCCAGTCCGATGATCCCCTGGCTGTCGCTCCCCGCGAAGCCGATGGTCTGAGAGGCGAGGCTCCCGAAGGGATAGTATCTTTTGAAATTCTCGTCGATCTGGATCCCGGCAAGATCCGCCTCCCGTATGCGTTCCGCCACTTCCGGCTCCACCCGGGTCTTGATCGTCTGCAGGGCCACCTTCTTTTCCACCAGCGCCAGGACCTCTTCATAATTCATGGAAAGTTCCTGGGAGAGAAGCCGCGCGGCCGCTTCCGCATCCTCCACCTGATTGTGAACCACGCTGATCGAGCAGACGGAAGCGCTGGTGGCGAGCACCGTCCCGTTGCGGTCCAGAATGTCGCCCCGTTTCGCGTATAAGGTGCGTTCCCGATAATGCAGGTCATCCGCCAGCCCCGTCAGATACGCCCCCCGAAACAGCTGTATATATCCCACACGAAACAGTAAAACCAAAAGTATCGCTGCACATCCGATCTGATAGATCGTCAGCCGCAATCGGTATTTCCCGGAAATCCTCGCCAATACAGGGCCCTCCTCGCAGAGAGAATCCTTATATTATATGGATCGTCCCCCGGGCTTATGATTGGGGATAGATATTCAGATAGGGCAGTACCTGACTCAAAACCTCTGCCGCGACGCTCTGGGCGGGAGAGCTGACCCCGCTCTTCGCCTCGTCCAGGATGATCAGGATTCCCACCTCCGGATCGTCGATGGGAGCGAATCCGGTAAAGGATACGATGTATTTGCCTTCGCTGTAGTCTCCTTTCTCCGCCGTACCGGTTTTTCCGCCGATACGGTAGCCTTCCAGATTGACGCCGGTTCCTGTTCCCGTCTCCACCACGGCCTCCATCCCGCCGCGGATTACGGCAGAGGTCTCCGCCGATATCACTTGACGGATGGTCTGGGTGTTGGTCTCGGATATGACGTTGCCGTCGGCGTCCAGAATCTGCTTCACCACATGGGGCTTGACCATGTATCCGTCGTTGACCACGGCGGATTCCGCCGTCAGAAGCTGGATGGGCGTTAGGTTAAAGCCCTGGCCGAAGGATACGGTGGCCATTTCCACCGGGCCCAAGGTATCCAGATCATAGACCAAGGACTCCGCGGATTCCTCATAGGGCAGATCGATTCCCGTCTTCTGTCCGATGCCGAAGGCCTGCTGATATTGATAATAAGTCTTTGCCGGCGTACGTTCGCTCGCCTGAATCATGCCCACGTTACAGGAGTTCTGAATGATCTCCCGGATACTCTGTACTCCGTGGGCCACGTTGAAGGCGCACTGAAACGCCTGGTCATAATACATGTAATACGAATTACAGGTGAAACTCTCGTATTCGTTGATGGAGCCGCTGTCCAGGGCCGCCGCGGCGAAAATCGGCTTATATGTGGATCCGGGCTCGTAAGTCCCGCTGACCGCGAAATTACTCCAGATTCCGGACAGAAACGTGTCGGATTTCTTCATTTCTTCCGTATATTTCGCGCTCAGGCCCAGAATCTCTTCCACATCGTTCAGGTTAAAGGTAGGATAATTGGCCATGGCGTAAACCTCGCCAGTCTTAGGATTCATGAGAACCCCGCAGGCCCGCAGGCATTCTTCCTCTTCCATGACCTTCGCGAGCGCCTGCTCCAGGTAATACTGCACGGTCTGATCCAGCGTCAGTACGAGGGCGTTTCCGTCCTGGGCCTCCACTACCTCTTCCAGGTACTGCCCGTCTTCCGCCAGCGTCCGCATGCTCCTGCCGTCCACGCCGGAAAGTTCTTCATCGTATTCCATCTCCAATCCGTAGACGCCGTTGAAACCGATCACGTGCGCCGCCAGCTCGTCGTTAGGATAATTTCGGCTCTGGATGGCCTCAAACCACACACCCACTATGATGCCTTCATCGATCTTCTCTTCCAATACGGATTTGACCGACTCGGAGATCTGCATACCCGCGGAGAAGCGCTCATACTGGCTGTCGGCGTATTCCGTCCCCAGATACTTCTCCAGAACGGAAGTGTCCGAAATCTTAAGTACGTTCGCAAGCTGCTGAATCGTCGAGGTTTGATCGACGGGATCCGCGCTTTGCAGCGCCTTCGGGTCGATGATGACGTCATATACCTGGCGGGTCTCGGCCAGGACGTTATGATTTCGGTCATAGATCGTGCCCCGCAGCGCCGTAATCGTCGAGTCCTGCATGGTCCCCTGCTGTTCCTTTACTGCCCTGGTATACTCCTCTCCGTGAACCAGTTGAATGTACAAGATCCTGCCAAATAACCCGGCAAAGATCAATAAAATGACGCTCACCAGCAGAAAAAGCCGGATTTTGCTAAAGCCGCTGTTTTGTCCTTGTTTCGCCATCGTTCCCTTTCCCTTCGGAAAATTGATCGGCCTGGAAAGAGGTTCCCCACTCTCCAGGCCGCGAAAAATCAATCATTTCCTCCAAATAGATGAAAATTCACCTGTGTTTCTTTCCTCTGTGTTTCCTGCGATTCCTGCACGGTATAATCCGTCTCTAAGGGGCCCATTTCCGTGATATCCTCTCCGGTGGCTTCCTGCATGCCCAGGTGTCCCACCGCGTAGGCGTATAACTCTGACAGAGTCATATCCCCGTCCCCTTCATTCTCCAGAACCGCCGTGTTCTGCTCTGCCTCGGCCAGCCGCGCCTGCATGCTGTAAAGCTCCTGCCTTGCGGTATAAAGCTCGCTGTAAGACATGGCCACCCGCAGGAGACCGGCCGCGATCACCAATACGCCGCCCAGGATCAAAGCCCTCTGCCAAAGCGGTACGTTTCTGACCCTGATTTTTTTCCCCTTGGCCGGTTCTGCTTTTCTGGGTTGTTCCTTCTCCCAGGCCTCTTCTTCCTCTTCTTCCAGCTGGTGGGCTAAATTCCCCGAAATATACGCCCGAGCGGAGATGGGCTTATGGATCCTCTCCTCCTGCTGGAAGTAGTCAAAAACTTCTTCTCTGTTTTCCTGTGACATCTATATCCCCTGCTTCCTTATACCCTCTCCGCGATACGCAGCTTCGCGCTGCGGGATCTCGGATTGTCCTCGACTTCTTCCGCTCCCGGCAAAATCGGCTTCCGGGTAATGACCCGAACGACCGGCTTCTTTCCGCATACACAGACCGGGAACTCTTTAGGACATGTGCAGGGATTTTCCAAGCTCCGGAAGGTCTGTTTGACAATCCGATCTTCCAGAGAATGAAACGTAAGAATACAGATGCGTCCTCCGGGCGTCAGCCTCTCGGCCATGTCCCGGATCGCGCCCTCCAAAATGCCAAGCTCTTGATTGACCTCGATCCTTAACGCCTGAAACGTGCGTTTGGCGGGATGGGGTCCATCCTGGCGCGCCCCCTTGGGGACGGCTTCTTTGATGACTCGGACCAGATCCAACGTCGTCCGGATGGGTTCTTTTTCTCGTTCCTGAACGATGAAGGAGGCAATTCTGGCCGCCCATCTTTCCTCTCCAAAATCCTGAATGATTTTCTGTAAAGATTCTTGAGAATACCGATTGACAATATCGGCCGCCGTCTTCGGGTTACGCCTGTCCATTCTCATGTCCAGAGGGGCGTCCTGCATATAGGAAAACCCACGTTCCCCATCGTCCAGCTGTTTCGAGGAAACGCCCAGATCCAGCAGTACCCCGTCTACTTTCTGGATCCCCAGCGTTTCCATGATCGCGGCGAAATGGCAAAAATTATCCCGCACGATCGTTACGTTTGAAAACATTCCCAATTTCTCTTTGCCGTTGGCCACAGCCGCTTCGTCCTGATCGATCCCGATCAGCCTGCCGCCGGGTCCGAGCCTTTTTAAGACCTCTGACGCGTGTCCCGCGCCTCCGAGAGTACCGTCCACATAAATCCCGTTGGGACGGATCTTAAGGCCCTCGACACACTCTTCTCTGAGAACCGAAATATGTCTAAATTCCACGTTTCTCACCTTCGTTTTTTCTAAATTCCGTTCTCAGAATCCAAGCGCCCCTAACGTATCGCTCCAGGAAGCCTCGTCGTCTTCCTCGCCCACATTGTAGCGCTTCCAGGTCTCGTAATCCCAAACCTCCACATGGTCATCGGCTCCCACCAGCATCACGTTTTTCTCGATGCCGGCGTACTGCTTGAGTTCCGGATGAATCAGCACGCGCCCCTGTTTGTCCAGGTTCGTAGACTGGGTGCTGGAAAAGAACCGTCTCTTGATCCGACGGATCTTCGCGTTTGAATCGGAAACGCCTTTCAGCTTATCCCGAAGCTCCATGAAGTTCTCCTCCGGCCATAAATATAAACAGGGTTCCTCTTCCCCATCCGGGTCCCACAAATTAGTAGTAATATAAAAAGACGGATTCAGCAGTGTGTCCCGGCCTACGAGCTCCTGACGGTACTCCATAGGGATAATCAGACGGCCTTTGTCGTCCACCGAATGATTAAACTTATTACAGAACACCTTGCCTCACCACCTTCCTAATGGACTCCATTTGCCTCCACTTAGAATGCAATTGGCTCCACTTGACTCCATTATAACATAAAATCCCCTCTTTGCAAGCCCCTTCGGAAACTTTTACAATTTTTTTTGGTTGCCAATTTCTTCATATTCGTAGAGTTTGGATTTTTCGCAAGATCCGTCCCTCTGTATACCCTCTTTACAAATCGTATTCCTTGTGATATCATAAGGGTACGAAGGGGGTGGCGTCATGACGGAACAGGCGAAGGACATTGCATATCTTGCTCTCGAGATTTACCGATCCCGACGGGATCTCGCCGGCTGCGTCAACTACTGCCTCTCCTGTAAGACCAACAAGAAGAACGGCAAGAAATATTGGTACATCCAGCGCCCCACCAGCGAAGGCCGAAAACAGGTCAAGATCGAGGAAGGCAAGGAGGCCGCCTACATCGCCGCCTACGCCAAGAAAAAAGAACTGAAGACCTACCTGCGCCGGCTCATGAAAGAATATCATGACCTTAGTTTTGCTGACCGCAAGGCCGTGCGCTATCTCGTCTCCTGCTATCGGGAGTCCGAGGCCGCGGGCATCGGCAAGATCCAAAAGAATACCCATTCCGACGGCACTTCCCGGGATTCCAAGAGCGAACTCGCCATCTCCCTGATTCTGGAAAAATTCCATATTCCCTATGAATACGGATACCCCATCTATGCGGCCGGGAGGCCCTATGTGGTAGACTTCTACTTTCCCGCCTCCCGGGACTACTATGAGCATATGGGGATGTTGGATAACGAAGCGTATCGAGAACATCAGAAAGATAAGTTGGCCAACTATGCCGCGGACGGCATCAAAGAGGAAAAGAACCTTCTTGTTACAGAGGAACACCAGGTGGAGATTTCTGGGAAGAAGTATTCCTATCTGGACACGAGGGAGATCATCCTGAAACTAACGGTCTTCGGCCAGATTCCGCCCCACAAGGCCTTCAAAGAGCTCTTCCCGGGAAAAAAGGC
>CALWBZ010000115.1 GCA_944376225.1 uncultured Clostridia bacterium
GTGTGATAAACTTGACATACAAGGATTCTCCTTTTGATTTGACTATTGGTTTTTGGACAACTCCAGTATATCACATCATGGTGAATCCTTGTACTTATTTTGTTACCTATCTATTGTAACCCAACAGTTTTCGAGACGGCTCCGTAAGGCGGTTTTAACGCTTTCGGGGGCGAAGGCGGCCTGTATGGAATAAAGGTTTACCTGTCGAATCTCCTCCGGAGTCAGGGACAAAAGACGGTATTCGTTTAAGAGCGTGGTTTGGGATACGGTCATGTTGTCCGTATTGACCGTGACCGGAAGTCCGCGGCGAAGGTAATCGCGCAGAGGATAATCCGTGGCAGAAGAAACGGCCCGGGTCTGAAGGTTGCTGGAGGGACACAGCTCAAGGGGAATCCGGCGGGACAGGACTTCTTCCAATAGGCCGGGGTCTTCCCGCAGGCGCACGCCATGACCGATCCGGGCGGCGCCGAAGCGAATCGCGGACCGGATACTCTCCGGACCGGCGGCTTCCCCGGCATGGATCGTAAAAGGAACCCGGGCACTTCGCGCGGCCGCGAAGAGATCCTCGTAAGAACCTGTGGGATACAGACCCTCCGCGCCGGCAAGATCCAGGGCGCAGACTCCTTTGTCTAAATACAGGGAAGCAAGACGCAGAGTCTCCAGGTTTTCCCTTTCGTTCCCCTCTCCCCGCATGCAGCATAGGATGAGGCAGACGGGAAAGGGAGCGTCTGCCAGGCCGGATAAAGCGCCTTTTAGAATGTCTTCCTGGCTGTAATGTTCCCGGGTGTGCAGCTGGGGGGCAAAGCGAATCTCGGCATACCAGAGTCCCTGGGCGTGCAGGCGTCCGATCAGATCCCGCACCGCGAGTTCCATATTCTGAGGGGTTTGCAATAGCAGCAGGGGGAGATCGAAGCAGCGCAAATACTCGTTCAGATCCTGACAATGGGGGGAGGCCTGGATGTGGGGAGAAAGAGGATCCGGCAGACAGACTCCCTGTTTTTGGGCCAGGGAACGAATCAGATCGGGGGAAAGAGAACCGTCAAGGTGTACATGTAAATCGATCATACGATGACCTCCTGAATTATGAATTTACATTGACAAAAGAACATAGATTGAATATACTGAGAAAAAAAAGAGAGGAACAAGATCATGGAGTGGATACGGGAGTACGGCTGGTTTTTCTTTATATACGCCGCGCTGGGATGGTGCGGAGAGGTAGCCTTCGCCGCGATAAAGGAAAGGCGTTTTGTCAATCGAGGGTTCTTAAACGGGCCGCTATGCCCCATATACGGCGTAGGAGTGGCGGTGATTGTGGGGATGGGAGATATCGCGGGGGATAACGTATTTCTCCTGTTCGTCCTTTCCGCCTTCGTCACGTCTCTGATCGAGCTTCTGACAGGCTATATATTGGAGAAACTGTTTCATACCCGGTGGTGGGATTATTCCGGTATGCCCCTTAATATAGGCGGTTACATATGTCTGCCCTTTTCTCTTCTTTGGGGAATCGCCTGCATTGTGATCATCAAAGTCATACACCCGGCTATCGCCTCTTTTGTGGGCTGGATCCCTTCCCTGATGGGCTGGATCCTTCTGTCTGTGTTTACGATCTTATTGCTGGTGGATCTGTATGTGACGGTTTCCCGTACCTCGAAGAACCTGCGTCGGCTGCAGCGGTTGGAGGAACTGGCGGTCTCCTTACGGGAGTTCTCGGATATTCTGGGACAGAAGATTTCGGAGACCACGCTGGAGGCGGAGAAGCGCGCGGATCTGGAGAAACAGAAGAAGGAATTTGAAGAACGTAAACAGGAGATGGAGAAATTGCTCGCGGAGAAGATGCCGGGCCTCAATCGTCATCTGAAGGCCTTCCCCAAGCTGCAATCCAAAAGATTTAAGGAATCATTGGAGAAAATTCGGGAAAACTATAAGCAGAACAAGAAGTAGGAGGGGGCAGGAAAGATGGATCTGCGAGTACAGAAGCGCACTTTGGAATGGCTGTATTATCTTTTTTCACAGAAGAACGAAGAGGCGGCCAGAATCCCCTTTACGCCCAGCAAGAGGGCGTTGGCCCAGGATTTTCCGAAGAGCGAGCCTCTGGAGAGATCTATACCGGAACGGGAGGGCGTATCCAGCGCGTATATTCAGGCCTTTTGGGAAGGACTCCGGCAGGATCCCCAGATGCATGTGCATACCTGTCTGATTTTGCGGCACGGGAAGGTGATCAGCGAGGGGAGTTTCGCTCCCTACCGAGCCGATCTGTGGCACGCCACCTACTCGGTGTGTAAGAGCCTTACCGGTTTAGCCATCGGTCTGTTGGTAGATGAGGGGAAGCTTGAGTTAGACGACCGGATCGTGGATCTTCTGGCGGATCAGGCGGGGCCCCTCGCCCAGCTGCGCCAGTCCCGCCTGACCTCCAGGCATCTGCTTACGATGACGAGCGGCGTCCTCTATAACGAGGCGGCCTCCGTCACGGAGGAGGAGTGGATCAAGGGATTTTTAGAATCCGCCGTGAAGGGAAAGCCCGGAGAGCGGTTTCAATATAACAGCATGAATTCCTATGTGCTGGCCTCCATCGTGTGCCGGGCCAGCGGCATGAGCCTGAGCGAGTATCTGCAAGAGAAGATCTTTCGCCCCATGGGCATCCGGAGGATTCTGTGGGAGACAAGCCCGGAAGGAATCGAAAAAGGGGGCTGGGGCCTCTATATGACACCGGAAGACATGGCCAAAATCGGTCAGCTGTTCCTGCAAAAGGGAAGATGGAAGGACCGGCAGCTCGTTTCCTCCCAGTGGATCGAGAAAAGCTGCGAAAAGCAGGTAGAGGCGGGAGAGTACGGATACGGCTATCAGATTTGGATGGGCCGGGAGCCGGGGTCTTTTCAGATGAACGGGATGCTGGGACAGAACATCATGGTCTTCCCACGAACGGATATGGTCGTAGTCACCACGGCGGGGAATATCGAACTGGAGGCACGCTGTCCGCTGGCCGAATATATCGAGCTTTTTTTCGGAGAGGGTTTTCATCCCGGAGAGGTGACGGAAGACCCCGCCGCCTATCAATCTCTTCGATGGGTACAGGAAGATCCGGGACGGATCCGAATACCCCAGGCGGCCGTCGCTAACCGGCGTATTTTGGGGAAAAACCATCAGAGCATCAGAAGTTCTCAGGCGGACATTCGGCATGGAATTCGCTTGCTCGAGGGCCAAACCTATCGACTGACGAGGGGAAGCGCGGCTCTTCTCCCGGTTTTCATCCAGGCGACGCAGAATAATTTCCCCGAGCCCGTCTCCCGCATGGGGTTTCTTCGGGAAGCAGGGGAATTCTGGGTATGGATGGAGGCGGGAGCAGAAACCTACCGGCTGCGGATCGGATTGGAGCGAGGCTGCGAGCAGAAGCTCCGGATACGAGGCGAGGTGTACTGGGTCAGCGTGCAAGGGGATTTCTGCCAGAGCGAGGACCGCATTCTCGTGCTGCGCCTTCGGATCTGTTTCCTGGAATGCGCCAATGAACGGCATATCAAGATTTATCTCCAGCCCGACGGTCTTGTGACATGGTGGAGCGAGGTGCCGGGGCCGGAGATGGCCCTAGACGCCATCGATGTGGTGGCTGCGGGCGGTCTGATCAACACGCTGATCAGCCGTATGGATCCCGGTTTTTTCGTTTATAAGCTCAAGAAAACCTTTCAGCCAAGGCTTTTTTGGGAGCGGGAAGAAGAGCCTAGTGACGCTGGCTGAAGTCGTCGTAGGTCTCGCAAAAGCGAGCGGCGAAGGAAGGTTCTTCATCATGAGCGTATAAATGAGAAAGGTCGCCAAAGGACAGGCAGCGAAAGACGGCGACGCCCTTCTCTCGTTCTTCCGTGACGAGGGTAGTAACAGAGGAAGGCAGGGCGCAAAAATGGTGCCATAAGGGCATGGGGGAGACGTTCATGAGATGGGAGAGCATGACGCATTCTACGCCGAAATGACAGAAGAAAGCGACGGTATCCTTATTGGCGCGCAGCGCCTCATAATAATCGCCCCGACGTCGGTATCCGTGACGACCGAGGACATCGTCAAGCCCCTGAAAGACGCGATCGGCCTCGGCTTCCACATCTCCCGTCTGCATGACGGGGGTCCGGGCCCAGAGGGAAGCATCGTAAAAGCGAGAATCGCGCAGCCAGTAAGAAGGCTTGAAATCCCAGGGATTGCGGGGCTTATTGGTTTCGGGATCCTGTACCGGGGCGTAAAATTCCCGCAGCCAGGGAAGGGTGACGGCTTCTTTGCCGGACAGTTTCAGGTAAGGGGCCGCGGTACGCCGCGCCCGGCCCAAGGGGGAGAGGTATACGGCATCGATGGAGAGCTTCGAGAGGCGTTCCGCCAATAAGTCCGCTTCTCGGGAGCCTTTTTCGGTGACGGAGTCCAGGGCGTAATCGGGATCGCCGTGACGTATGATGAGTAATCGCATGATTTTTGGTTCCTTTCAATATAGAAAAAGGGGGATGCCGCTTGTTTCGGCATCCCCTATCTTTCGGAAATTAATAGTTCTCGGCCTTGATTTGGAAATAGGCCTTGGGATGAGCGCAAACCGGGCAGACCTCCGGCGCCTTCTTACCCACGACGATATGACCGCAGTTGGAGCATTGCCAGATCATGTCTCCGTCTCTGGAGAAGACCAGTCCCTCCTGCACATTGGCCAGGAGCTTGCGATAACGCTCCTCATGCTCCTTCTCGATGGCTCCCACCATGGTGAAAAGGGCGGCGATATGATCAAATCCTTCTTCCTTCGCGGTCTCAGCGAAACCGGCGTACATATCGGTCCACTCGTAGTTCTCGCCGGCAGCAGCGTCCTCTAAGTTCTCGGCGGTAGAGGGAATACCGTCATGCAGCAGCTTAAACCAGATCTCCGCATGCTCCTTCTCGTTCGCGGCAGTCTCCTCGAAAATCTTGGCAATCTGCACGTAACCGTCCTTTCTCGCCTTGGAAGCGTAGAAGGTGTACTTATTGCGCGCCTGGGATTCCCCGGCGAACGCCGCCATCAGATTGGCTTCTGTCTTGGTACCTTTTAATTCTTTCATGATCCAGATCTCCTTTCTGTGAAATCTACTCTTATCATAGTGGGAGAAAGGGGAAAAGTCAACCCCTTTTTCGAGGTTTTATTCGGAAAACCGATTGCGCGTCAGATATCGTTTTAAGGCGACGACGGCGGACTTATACCGATCTTCGTAAAGAAAGGAAAAAGCCTTTAATAGACGCTTGTGTACATGATTTCGATTCTTGAGCAGGGGCTCGCGCTTTTGAACCAATATCTCCGCCTCCTGGGCCTTGGCCTGCTTGTCCGACGCCCAGTTTTTTCGATCGAGTACGCTCATGACGGAACTCACGCTGCCGTACAGACTGATGCCCAGTTCCTCGGAAAGCTGATGCAGGCGAGCTTCAATATCGTTAAGAGCCTTCAGCCGTTTCGGATAAGAACGGATGGAGAGGAGCGTCACCGCGACGTCGATCACAAAAATCATGCTAAAGAGGCAAAGGAGGGGCACTCCCAGATTACGGGGACAATTGAGAATAAAGAAGGCGACGACGGGATGCAGAAATTTAGCCACTACCAGGCATCCCACGCCCCAAAGAAGGGAAAAGCGCAGACAGATATACCCGTGGAAATTAAAGCGGAATTGGGAATAGTTCCACCATTCATGATGAAAACACTTCTTTAGTAAAACGCCCGCCACGAGCTCCAGCGCGGTAGTCAGGGCAACAGAGACAATGAAAAGCACGATCCAGTTTTCGGTAAAAGGTCTGAGGCAGAACAGGATCAGCGTGATTCCCACACCATAGATGGGGCATACCGGGCCTCGAAGGAACCCGCGATTATCGAAGCTTTTCGTATCTAGGGCGACAAAGATAACCTCCGCGCACCATCCCAGGAAGGAATAGATCAGAAACATCCATATAAGGACATAAAAATCAAACCCCATAATGGTCTCCTTATTTCTTTATGATATATTTATTATACAAGACTTTGAGAGGCCCGTCAATGCAGGAAAGATTAAGATTCCATAAAAGCTCGTTTAGGAAAGTGGAGAAATGGACAGGTTTTGTATACAATGGTCCTTTTTTCAAGAGGCGGATTATGGTACAATAGGCGCAACGAGACAGTATTCTCATAGGAAAGAGAATGAGCTGCGCCCCGAGTTTGCCGCCAAAGGGCGTCAAACTCCCCTGGGAAACTGAGCTTAAAGTGCTAGAGGCGCAGCAAGACAGTATTCTCATAGGAAAGAGAATGAGCTGCGCCCTGAGTTTGCCGCCAAAGGGCGCAAAGAAACCAAATCGAGAAAGGAATGGGGTCATATGAGTTATCGGGAAGATGTATTAAAAGAAGACAGGATCAGGGTTCGCGGAGCCAAGGAGGCGGATATCCGTTTTCAGGACGGGGGACTGCGTCACGCGGTAGGCGTCAAGAATTATCAGATTATGCGCGCCTGCAGGGATGACGTGGAGGCGTCGGGGGACGGGTTCGGATGGACCTATAACCACGCGGCAATGATCGCCTGGTGGCAGGGAAGATTCTTCGTAGAATACCTGTCCAATGTACAGACGGAGCATATGCCGCCGGGACAGACGCTGCTTTGCCATTCCCAGGACGGTCGTCACTGGAGTAAACCCCAGGTGATCTTCCCCTCGATCGAGGTGCCCACAGCCCCCTATCTGGGACCGGGCAAGGAACTTCTGGGAGAGACGACGCCGGCGATTTGTCACCAGCGGATGGGATTTTACGTCACGACGGAGGGAAAGCTTTTGGTCAGCGCCTTTTACGGTATCTCCCCCCATATTCACATCGCGCCCAATAACGGGTACGGGGTGGGTCGGGTCGTGCGGGAGATTTATCCGGATCTGTCCCTGTCGCCGATCTATTTTATCCGGTATAACGCTCCGGGCGGCTATACGCGGGAGAATACCGATGTCTTCCCGTATTTCGAGGAGAGCGGCGACTGTGATTTTGTGAAGGCCTGCCGGGAGTACCTGGACAACCGTTTGGTAATCCAGCAGTGGTGGGAGGAACAGCGGTATGATTCCGAACTGTTTACGGTGCCGGGCGGACAGGCGCTCAGCTACTATACCCTTCCCTGTGGAGACATCATGGGCGTGTATAAAAACGGAGCCGTCATTCGCAGTAAGGACGGGGGCGAAACCTGGTCGGACCGCAAGCTTTCGTACTCGTTAGAGACCAATACGGCGAAGGTGTGGGGGCAGAAGACTTCCGACGGCAGATATGCCCTGGTGTATAACCCCTCCCGAAACGGGGCTCATCGTTGGCCCCTAGCGGTGACGACGGGGGACAACGGCGAGGATTTTGAGGAGCTTTTGGCGATCGTGCCGGAGATCTCGCCTTGCCGGTACGAGGGGGGCCTCAAGAATCTGGGAGCCCAGTATATGCGGGGCATCTGCGAGTCCAATCCCCAGGCGCCGGACGGCAAGATGTGGCTTACTTACAGTGTGAATAAAGAGGATATCTGGGTGTGCGAGGTGCCCGTGCCGATTCGGGGTGTCCAGGAAGAAGACGTGCGGGAGGATTTTTCGGATCTGAGCGCCTGGAACCTTTATATTCCCCAATGGACGAACGCGGAGAAGGCCGAGGAGGGTCTGCGCCTGTCGGATCGGGATCCTTATGACCGTCCCAGAGCGCAGAGAGCCATAGTTCCGGCGGCGCTCTGCGAGGTGAAAACCAGCCTGAAGGCGGAAAATCTGCGGGAAGGGACCGGGATGATCGTTGAGGCCCAGGACCGTCACGGCAAACAGGCTCTTAGGCTGATGTTTGACGCCGACGGCATGCTGCGGGTCAAGACCGGCGGCGCGCCCAGAGAGTGGACGGAATATCCCACGGGAACCTGGATCGACGTGACCCTGCGTTTAGACTGCGTCAAGGGCTCGGCCCATGCCACCCTGTCCTGGGAGGGAAAGCAGGCGGAACGGGAGTTTAACTTTAACCAGCCCCTGGAGCAGGTAGAGAGAATCCTGTTTACGACGAAGGCCACGCTGCCCTGGCAGACCTTCGAGGATTGCGGAAAGGGCGGCATGCTGAAGGATCTGCCCGAGGACAAGCCGAGAAAGGAGACGGCATATACCATAGGTCGTTTCGAGAGCAAGACGATCGCGGCGGAATGAGGGAATTTGATTTTTGTATTGCGTCCCAAGGTTCGGTTAGTGTATAATAGCGGTAAGAGGATGCTGTGGGACAACATGCAGCATTGCTTTAATCTTACTTATCGGAGGGCTTATTATGTTAGTGAATACAAAGGCCAAGGTGGGCGTGTTTTCCATCGCGCTGGGCGCTTATCTGCCCCAGTTCCCGTCTTTGGTGCCTGAGTTTGAGGCGCAGTACGCCGCTTTCAAGAATACGCTGCCGGATTCGGTGGAGATCATCGACGGCGGAATGGTGACGACCAAAGAGCAGTCCCAGGCCGCGGGGGATCTGTTCCGGGCGGCGGATGTGGATCTGGTCTTTTTGCAGCTTTTGACCTACGCCACGTCCTATAACATGCTGCCGGCGGTCAAGGATCTGGACGTGCCGGTGGTGCTTGTCAACGTGCAGAAGCTGAAGGCGCTGGATTACGATCATACGGATATCGCCTCCTGGCTGGGCGAGGGGTACGCCTGCGGCGCCGTCGGAGAGATGGTGGCGGATCTGGAGCGGTTCGGTAAGCGACACGCGGTGATCACTGGTGTTGTGGAAGGCGGCGATCCCGGCGTACAGCAGCAGATCGAGGAGTGGTGCCGCGCGGCCCAGGTTAGAAGAAGATTTCGGGATACGAATCTGGCCCAGATCGGCAGACCCTATCCCGGCATGATGGATCTTTATATCGACGAGTCCAACCTGTACAGAAGGATGCACGTCTACACCAAGCAGTTTGATTGGGAGGCCATGTGGGCGATCGCCGACGACGTCACCGATGAGGAGGCCATTCGCGCCAAGGCCCAGGATATCCTGGACACCTTCGATATCGAGGGCGGCGGGAGCATCGAGGAAGTATGGGAGATGGCCAAGTACGTGGTGGCCTTTGAGAAATGGGTAAAGGAAGAGAAGCTGGGACTGATCGCTTCTCATTATAACGGCTTTGCCCAGGGAAAGGCAGGCGTCTTAGACAGCATGCTGATCCCCGCCTTCTCCATGTTGATTAAGCAGGGAACAGCCTGCGCGGTGGAAGGCGATATCAAGGTGGCGATGGCCATGAGCATCCTTAAGACGATCTCCGGAACGGGCCAGCTGGCGGAGATGTATTCCATTGATTTTAATGATGACATTGCGATCATCGGACACAGCGGATCCGGCGACGCGGATATTTCCGATAAGAAGCCGACGATGAAGATCGTGAAGGTGTTTCACGGCAAGACTGGCGGCGGGTATCTGACCCAGTTCTATCCCTTCACGGGCCCCGTCACCTATTTGGCGATCACCCAG
The DNA here is from genome assembly GCA_944376225.1 of uncultured Clostridia bacterium. Classification (GTDB taxonomy): domain Bacteria; phylum Bacillota; class Clostridia; order Lachnospirales; family Bianqueaceae; genus Faecimorpha. The sequence goes on from CALWBZ010000115.1 coordinate 9,431, forward strand.
GACGGGGACGGACATTTCAAATTCGTGGTGGCGGAAGGCGTGAACGAGGAGGGCAAGATCCTTTCCTTCGGCGATACCAACATGAGAACCCGCTTTAGCTGCGGCGCGCGAGAGTTCGTGAACCGCTGGAGCGAGTGCGGACCGACGCACCATTTCGCGGCGGCCACGGGCCGGCATATCGACACGATCCTGAAGGTGGCGAAGATCTTTAACGTACCGGTGGATATCGTCACGAGATAAGGCGAAACGCGGAAGAACACAGAGAGAAAACGGACCGGAGAGGTTTAGGCCAAACCGGTCCGTTCTTTGTTTTGGGAGGCGATCTTGCCACGCGGTATAAAAATTTACGAGGAAAAGGTTTACAGATGGGCGGCAAAATGCTACACTGTATCCATGAAATCGATCCTGAACAGGAGGATGCTTATGAGCAAGTCTGAATATATCGCTCCGGCGGTGCAGCGATTACTGGATTTATGTACCAACGGGCTGTTTGTGAATCTGCGGGATTTTCCCGAACCCATGAAGAATACATATCAACATTTGAGAGAGGCGGTGCGCGGCGGGCTGCTCGCGGGCGCGGAACTGGCTCTTATCGATATGGTGAATCTGTGCCTTCAGTTTCCTACGCTGATGGCCTGTTCGATCATGACCGGGAGTCTGGCAGAGGAGGGGGAAAAGCAGGAGATATACCGTAAACTAAACGCTCATACGATCGACGGAACATATTGCATGGATACGCTGATCCCGGCGCTAAAGGCTTTCTTTCTGAGGAATCCGGATGAAAACGCCGCTCTGTTTTTGTCGGCGGCAGAAGATCTCTCCCGCAGGGTGAGGCAGCAGGACTTCATGTCCTGGTGTCGCCGCCTCACCTCCGGATGCGTCCTAGAGATCAATCGGTCGGAGACCGCCAGCGAGTTGATCACGTATATCGATTTGCTGAATCAACATCTGAAACAGGTGCTTCATTTTTATGTACACGTGAAAGAAAAGCAGGAAGTGAGTCCTCTTACTTTCGATTGCCTGGGAACGGAGGTCGTCGCCGAGCCGTGGATGTTTCGGGATCAGGATGAGATTTTTCTGCTGGAAAAAATAGACGCGCCCTCCGGCAAGATGTTTTGCAGGGGACAGAACGGGCGCGGGCTAAGGCTTTTTGCCGCGCCCGAAGAATGCGCGCTCTTTCAAGAGGAGGGATCGTCCGCGTCGTTAAGGTCTCTGTCGGAAGAGTTGGCGCCGGTCTATACCCCTTCGGAATACATACGCCCGTCGTATTGGGATCGATGGCTGCGTCAGGCCATGGGAGAGAGGGATCGGGGATACCTTCTTTTGGAGGCGGAGAGCGATATGGGAAAGAGCGTGTATACCTGTATGCTGGATCCCTTATCCCCCCTTTATACAGCGTCCCAGCTTTTGGGGAACATACGGGTATATCGATACGGGATCAGCCTATACCCCGATACCCAGCGTCCCAGTTATTTCGTGAGAATGCTGAACGGGATGTTTCCCGAGGCAGACCCCATTCTGTTTACCGAGGAGACCGTAGACCTGCGTCGCCGGATCGGGGAGTTCTTAAACAAACGGGCGGCGGAGTGTCCGGAAGAGCCGCTGCTTTTGATTCTGGACGGCATGCACCAGTTGGACTACAGCTCCGACAGGGCCTTTACCCTGCCCAAGGTTTTGCCCGACGCCTCCCAACTTTCCGCCGGCGTATACATTTTATTGACGGATCGCTGCGCCGCCGAGGACGGGGTGGGCGCCGCGCCCCATCGCAACTGGCTTTTGAATAAGGATCCGCTGGCGTGCATCGGGAGCTTTACGAAGAATCACCCGCAGCATCAGCAATTGTTTCGGGCATACCTGTCCCAGTACGTGCTGCACGCGAACAGCGAGGATAATCCGGTGGTCGCCTCTCTGAGTGAATATATGGAATCGAGTCTTTCTCTGGCTCATCTTCTGCGGGACGTCCTTGTGATCAGCCGCCCGGAGGCGTATTTGAGCCTGACGGATTTCTTCCGGGAGTATAAGAGCCCGGCGAAGCTCTTGCAGCTTTATCTGAACGAGATCATGGGTCTGTACGGCCCGGTTTACGCCCCCTATGTCCGGGAGATTCTGCAGCTCTTGGCGTTGGCGCCCCATCCTCTGGGTGTGGAAGATTTTGAATATTTTTCGCTGCGCCGTCCCGCGCCCCATATTTTATGGGCGATCCTGCGGGATCTTCGGCCGGTTTTGATGTTTCATGAGGCGGAAACGATCGGTTTTTCCACCAGCAAGATCCATCTGTTGGCCCTTTCCTTATATGGGCAGGATTGGAAAGCTTATTGTGTAAGCCTTTTAAGAGAACGCGCCCAGAGGCTTTCCTCATCCGCCTATCCGCTGACGAGGGACAAGCTTGTGACGGATCTGGAGTATTACGCCAAAGGGGCGGGCTGGGAGGGCAACGAGGATCTTCTGTCCGAGATCGCCCGGGCGCTGACCCCGCCCGCGGGCCGGGAGGAACCCCTCCCCTTGGCCGTGGTGGATTATTTTCGTACCATCGGGGATTTCTTCTCGGATGAGACGGAAAACCCCTTTCGGATGGAGACCTTATGGGTCCTGGCCCTTTCGCCCCTTATATCGGATCGCAGGACGGCCTGCGGCCGTTGGGATTCGCTGCAGGGAACGCCGGCCTTTCAGCCGGAACTGTACGCCAAGAGCTGCCGTCTTTATACGGAACGGCTCTCCCGGCAGGATCCGCTGAGCTTATCCACCATTGAGGCCATGGCGGCCTTTCGCCGCAAGTCGGAGAGTCTGTATGACTACGCGTTCTTATGGCATACGGAGAAGCTTTCCAGAAACCGGCTGACCGAGGCGCTTCAGGGTCTGCCCCAGTATACGAGAAAAGAGGATCCCTGTAATCTTTCCTGGGTTCGGGAGAAACTGCCGGAACTGGTGTATCAGGCGGAGGCCGATCTGCAAAATCCCCTTCCCCAGGAGTGCGCCGTACTGACCCATCTGCTCATGCCCTTCTGCGAAGCCTTTCTTCGGGCGCTGCTGCCCGTCCTTTGCGGCAGGGATCTGCTCCTTGAGGCGGGAGACTGGTTTTCCTTTGTGAGAGGACTCCTGATCCGCGTCTACGAGTGCAGGCAGAAACTGTGCCACGGAATCCGGCAATACGCGACGCTCCTGCTTACGGACGCGGTCTGTAAAGAGCCCTTATATAACTGCGATTTTACGGCGAGAGCGCTGGAGGAGACGAGGCTTGAAGCCCTGCGGACGGATCTGCGGCTGTGGCTGCAGACCTTCTCCGAAAAGACGAGGCTGCAGTATTTTCGGGATAAGACTTCTCTGTGGAGGACCGAGGAGGCTGTTTTGCGCTTGGAAAGCATCCATAAGCCATCACCGAAAGAGTATACGATCAATCCCAGGACGATTCGCGCGCAGATCGCGCAGCTTTCCGGCGAGCAGGCCCTGGAGCTGGTCGATCAGTGGTACGGCTATCTGTGCGCTTCCCTGGCGTCTTTAAGAGGAAACATTCCCGTCGGACGTTCCAACGATCTGTGCGCCGTACAGTTGGTACGGGCGGAACTCTTGTATTCTTTGGGACGGAGCGAGGAGCTGCACGCCTGCGTGATGAATCTGCGGTTCTTCCTGAATTGCGCGGGTCTGTCGTCGAAACGGACGTTGGATCTGGTATGCGCCTTGGGGAGTCATCTGCTGGCGGCGGATACGCTGGCCCATTACTCCTCCGCCCAGGAACTGGTGGATCTGTACGCCATGCTGAATTCCAGACTGCAAAAAAGCAGATCATTCCTGACGGGCCGTCAGATTGCCGCCATCCAGGGTCAGATTAAGGAAAGCTTCCCGGACTGCATGCGTTCTCAGCATTTCTACGCCTATCTTCTGCCTGCCCAGGCTCGTATTCTCGCGGGGCAGTACGGAGCCGCGGAGTGCGGGCGCCGGGCGGAAAGTGCCACAGAGCCCACGGATAAAATCACGGCCGCTCTGGCGCGGATCTACTGTGCCCAGGAGAAGGAGGAGCCGAAACAGATGCTTTTAGCGTATCTGGAGGAATGGATCGAGAGGGACGTCCTCACGATTCCCTCTGAGCTGTTAGACTACGCGGTCTCCTTGGCCCTGGAACTCTTAGGCCAAAAGTCAAAGGTCGCCTTCGCGCGTCCGTTTTACCGGTTATGGGAACAGCATGCAGCGCCGGAGTTCGCGCTGTTGGGGCTGGACGGAAGGATGAACGCCCATTCCCGCCCCTTATACAGACGAGTGGCGAGCTGTTTCTGGACGGAAAGCGGTTCCGTCCGGCCGGAAGCCATCCGGGATCAGATCCAGGCGCAGGAAGAAGATCCGCTGTATCAGGCCTTCGACCTACTTTGCGTCGCGATTGCCGTTGGCGGCCGATCTGTCTCCGCCGCCGGGGCGCTGGCCAGGATGGGCTATGAGAGCCTGGAGAGCGGAGGACCGATCACAATATCAAAAATCAATCTGGCCCTGGAGCTTGTCAAACTGCAGATCATGGCCCTTTGTATGGATGCCAAAGCCTGTCTCACGCCTCTTAAGGGGCTGTGCGACCGGTGGATCGACCTTCTCTGGGCTCGGGCGATCGCGAAGGAGAACCACTTAGAAGACCCCAGTTATATCTGCCGCACCCAGGAAGGGCATTTTCACTCGGTTCCTCCGGTTCCTCTCCAGGTGGACCAGGGGATTTTGGAAGACTGTATCGGGAGCGACGCGGTGGTCAGTACGCCGCTATTAGGGCCGGCGTTTCGCGTATACGCCAGGTTATGGAAAACGCCCCTTAGCTGTCCGGTTCCGGAGGAACTGCCGGAATATCTGGAGAAGCGGCTGTTAGAAAACTGGAATCAATTATAGGAGGAGAAGAAGATGTTAGAGTATTTATCCCAGGAAGAGCGGCAATGGCTCCGGGAATCGCTGGATAAGTTTGTGAAGAAGATGGAGTCTGTAAGAGAGCGCGCGGCGAAGAAGATCCCCTTCTCCGCGCGGGAGGGCGTCTATGACGATCATTCCGACGCGAAGGGAATCAATTGGTGGACCAACGGGTTCTGGGGCGGGATGATGTGGCAGCTATACCAAGAGACCCAGGATCCCCGGTACATGGAGATCGCCAGATACTCCGAGGATGCGCTGGATCAGTGTTTCGAACAGTTCATGGGGCTGCATCATGATGTGGGATTCATGTGGATGCCCACGTCGGTGGCGGATTATCGGAAAACGGGAAACCCGGAAGGACGCCGTCGGGGATTGCATGCCGCTACCCTCCTTGCGGGACGCTTTAATCCCGTGGGACGATTTATCCGGGCCTGGAACGATGAATGGCACGGACATGTGAATACGGGCTGGGCCATCATCGATTGCATGATGAACCTGTCGCTTTTGTATTGGGCCTCGGAAGAGCTGGATGATCCTCGTTTTCGCCAGATCGCTATGATGCACGCGGATACGGCCCTAGAACATTTTATTCGTCCGGACGGTTCGGTGAATCATATCGTGGAGTTTGATCCGGAAACCGGCATAGAGACCGGGACCCATGGGGGCCAGGGCTACGGGATGGGTTCCTCCTGGACGAGGGGCCAGGGCTGGGCTATATACGGCTTTGCCATCAGCTACCGACACACGGGTAAGCAGGAATACCTGGACGCGGCGAAACGGGTGGCCCATTATTTCATATCCAACATTCCGGAGAACGGACGGATCCCCATCGATTTCCGCATGCCCAAAGAACCTTATTATGAAGATTCCACCGCGGCGGCGATCGCGTCCTGCGGCCTTTTGGAAATCGCTCGGTTTGTGGACGAGCTGCAAAGACCGCTGTATCTGGGAGCGGCCCTAAAGTTGCTGCGGGCCCTTACGGATTCCCGGTGCGATTGGGATCCGGAGCGGGACGGAATCCTGGAGAAGTGTTCCGGCTCTTATTCGGAGGAAAAACACGAGTATAACATCATCTACGGCGATTATTATCTCCTGGAAGCCCTGTTAAAACTAGAAGACCACGACCTTTGGATCTGGTGATTCTGAAAAAGGCGCCGTCCGCGCGTAAAGCGCGGGCAGCGTCTTTTGTCTTTTTATATCTTACGGGACGGAGACGGGGAGTTGCAAAAGCGGCGGGAAGGTGGTATAATGATTTTACATTACATTTCCCAGTACTAAAGAAAAGACAAAATCGAAGGAGGGAAAGACATGGCGAAAACATACAAGATTTTAGAGAGAGACCCTTATCTGGCGGATTTTTCCGGTGATATTGAATTAAGGATGAACCGGTATCGGGAAACGAAAAAGAGGCTTTTAGGCAAGGAAAAGAAGATCTCGTCCTTTGCCAACGGCAATCTGTATTATGGGTTCCATCAGGAGGGAGACGAGTGGGTCTACCGGGAGTGGGCCCCTGGCGCGGAAGCGATGGCACTGATCGGAGATTTTAACGGATGGGACAGGGAAGCCAACCCCATGCGCCGTATCAACGAGAACGGCGATTGGGAGGTTCGGGTCACCGGTCTGGAGCACGGATCCTATGTAAAAGTACAGGTGACTTCCGGGGGAAAGGTATTCGACCGGATTCCCCTATATATCCATCGGGTAGAGGCGGATCCGGAGACTCATGATTTCCGCGGACAGATCTGGAACCCGGCGGAGCCGTTTTGCTGGACGGATCAGGAATATAAGGTGAGCAAGAAGGCGCCTCTGATCTACGAGGCCCATATCGGGATGTCCGACGAGGAAGGACACATTGCCAGCTACGACCATTTTACGGAAGAGATCCTGCCCAGGATCAAGGCCGACGGATATAATACGATTCAGCTCATGGCGGTCATGCAGCACCCATATTACGCGTCCTTCGGCTATCAGGTGACCAATTTCTTCGCGGCCTCCTCTTGGTACGGGGAGCCGGAAGGGTTGAAGCGTCTGGTGAACCGCGCCCATGAGATGGGCATCACCGTCCTGCTGGATCTGGTGCATTCCCACGCGGCGCGCAATACGGCGGACGGAATCAATGAATTCGACGGCACGGTATATCAGTTCTTCCACGAAGGCGGCGAGGGAGATCATCCGGCCTGGGGCACCAAGCTGTTTGATTACGGAAAGCCCGCGGTGCTGCATTTCCTGTTATCCAACCTGAAGTATTGGCTGGAGGAGTATCATTTCGACGGGTTCCGTTTTGACGGCGTCACCTCCATGCTCTATAAAGATCACGGGCTGGGCACCGGGTTCGACAATTATCATAAGTATTTCAGCATGAATACGGATACGCAGGCCATCACCTATTTGCAGTTGGCGAACGAGCTGATTCATGAGGTGCGTAAGGATGCCATTACCATCGCGGAGGACATGAGCGGCATGCCCGGCATGTGCCTGCCGATTCGGGAAGGAGGCGTCGGCTTCGACTATCGTCTGGGGATGGGACTGCCGGATTTCTGGGTCAAGACAGTTTCTAAAGTGCCGGACGAATATTGGGATATGGGGAAGATGTGGTACGAGCTGACCACGCGCCGTCCCGGAGAGAAATCGATTGCCTATTGCGAGTCCCATGACCAGGCCCTGGTGGGAGACAAAACGATCATTTTCTGGCTGGCGGATCAGGAGATGTATTGGCATATGCAGAAGGATGATCCGAGCCTGGTGATCGAACGGGCGATGGAATTGCATAAGATGATCCGACTCATTACCATGTCCTTAGGTGGGGACGGATATTTGAATTTCATGGGCAACGAATTTGGTCATCCAGAATGGATCGATTTCCCCCGAGAAGGGAATGGAAACAGTTTTCACTACTGCCGCAGACAATGGAGTCTGGCGGACAATCCAGATCTCAAATATCATCAGCTGGAAGCCTTTGATAACGCGATGATCGCCCTCAACGAAAAGGGCAAGGTAATGGATAAAGAAGGGGGCAAGCTCCTGTATCTGCATAATGATAACAAGACACTGGCTTACACCCGAGGAGACTATCTGTTTATCTTTAATTTCCATCCCACGAGAGACAGCTGGGTGGATCTGCACAGTCTGCGAGGGCAGAAATTCCGCCGGGTGATGGGATCCGCCCAGAAATGCTTCGGCGGTTGGATCGGCGAGGAAAACTGGCCGGTGCCGGAGGTATTCCCGGAGGGGGAGAACATGAAAGAAGGGCTGTGTATCCCCAGGCGGTGTGCTTTTGTATATAAAAAGGCGCGTGTCCGCGGGACTAAGAAAGCATAAAAAAGGGCGTTCGTCCTGGGACAAACCGGGACGAGCGCCCATATCATTCGGAGGACCTTGCGAGGAACGAGATCGCTTCCCGAATTGTGGAAACGCAGGATTCGGCGGACAGGCAGGGCGTATTCGGCGGCACATGGCTCTGTCCGGCGAGGTAAGGGATGTGTACGAAATCGCATCGGCAGGGCAGAGATTCCGTGACAATCTGATGCATCGCGTGGTAGAACAAGCAATTGCATACAAAGGTGCCCGCGGAGTTGGAAACGGCGGCAGGCATCCAACGATCCTGGAGGTGGCGTACAAGGTCCGCCAGGGGGATGTTGGTGAAATAGGCCGCGGGAGCGTCCGGAAGGACGGGAACTTCCTGGGGGGCGTATCCCGCGTTATCGGGAATACGGGCGCTCATGCAATTGATGGCGACCCGCTCAAAATGAACCTGCTTGCGGCCGCCCGCTTGTCCCAGAAGAAGGACCAGGTCGGGGCGGATCTCTCGCAGAAGGGTTTGCAGCCTGCGAGGCGCTTCTACGAACTGGGTGGGCAGCACTTCCTTTACGAGAGATATGCCTTCAAGGTGGTCCGGAAGATGCCGCAGGATTTCCAGAGACGAATTTTGAACTTCGGCGCCAAAGGGATCGAAAGAAGTAAGGAGTACGTTCATGGGGGTTCCCTCCGTTTCTGTTATTGCCTGTAAAATTCAGAAAAAGGCTCTTTACTTTTGCTGAGTTTATTATATAATAAATAAGGTACGAATGCAAGGCCCCCGCGACGGCATAAGACTTTGGCCGTAATGGGAGCAGTCTACTAGAAATGGAAAGAGGAGAGAAGAATGAAGACAACGATTGATGTGATCTCCGGATTTTTAGGAGCGGGGAAAACAACCTTAATCAAGAAGCTGCTCAAGGAAGGGCTGCAGAACGAGAAGGTTGTATTGATCGAAAACGAATTCGGCGAGATCGGCATCGACGGCGGTTTCTTAAAAGAGGCCGGCGTCCAAATCACGGAAATGAACTCCGGCTGCATTTGCTGTACGCTGGTGGGAGACTTTGGGAAAGCGCTGCGGGAAGTATTGGAAAGCTACGCGCCCGATCGGGTGCTCATCGAGCCCTCCGGTGTGGGAAAACTGTCCGATGTCGTGCAGGCTGTACAGGAAATCGCCGCGAAGACCGAGGGCGTTCAGATGGGCGGCAGCGTGACGGTAGCGGACGTATCCAAGTGCAAGATGTATATGAAGAATTTCGGCGAGTTTTATAATAACCAGATCGAAAGCGCGGGAACCATCGTGTTAAGCCGGACACAGAAGGTTTCGGAAGATAAGGTGGAGGAATGCGTAGGGCTTTTGCGGGAACACAATGCCAAGGCCTCGATCATTACGACGCCCTGGGATGAGCTCTCAGGAGAACAGATCCTTGCGGCGATGGCAGAGGGCAGCACTCTGGAGGAAGAACTCTTGGCAGAGGCGCATCACCATGATCATGAGGAGGGCTGCTGCTGTCACGATCACGACCATGAACACGAGCATCACCACCATGATCATGAGGAGGGCTGCTGCTGTCACGATCATGACCATGAACACGAGCATCACCACCATGATCATGAGGAGGGCTGCTGCTGTCACGACCATGACCATGAGCACGAGCATCATCATCACCATCATCACGGCCACGACGCGGATGAGATATTCGCGAGCTGGGGTTTTGAAACGGTGAGAAAATACACCGAAGAGGAGATCCGGCATATCCTTGGGGAGCTGGATACCGAAAAATACGGCGTAATCCTTCGGGCGAAGGGATACGTGCCCTCGACAGAAGAGGGATGGCTGCATTTCGACTATGTGCCGGGCGAGGCGGAAGTGCGGCGCGGCGGCGCGGAAGTGAGCGGCAGGGTCTGCGTGATCGGCAGCCGGTTAGCGGAGGATGAGCTTGCGGTTCTGTTTCAGAAATCGGTGAAGTGAGGGTTTTTATGGGAAAAAAGAAAAAAAGGCTTTCTAAAAAGCAGCTGCAGCAGAATATGATCCTCAGTCTCTTCATGCTGATCGCGGCGATCATCGTACTGGTCGCGGGAATCTTTTTGATTCGGGGGATCACATCTCCCGAGGCGGAGACGTCCCGAGAGGAGAGCCGGGTGATTCAGATCCCGGGGATGAAGGATGACTCTTCGAGGGAGGAGAGTTCGACGGCGGGCGAGACTTCCGCGCAGCAGGTGACGGGGGATCCGATTCCGGCCGTAAGCGCGCCCGAAGAAAGTTCTATAGAAGAAAGTTCTACAGAAGAAAGTTCAGAGGAAGAAAGCTCTGAAGAGGAGAGTTCTAAGGAAGAGAGTTCCCAAGAAGAAAGTTCGATGCCGGAAACCTCCGGGGAAGAAAGCTCCGGCGCGACGCAAAGCACCGAAGCCGGGAACTGGAAAACGGTCACGGATGACTATTTTGCGGACGCCGCCTTTGTCGGTAATTCGCTGACGGAAGGATTGTTCTTCTATACGGATATCGGGGATATCGCGGATGGTTATTATTCCACAGGGCTCAATGTGCTGAACGCCCAGACGGACGCTTTTGTAGACGGCGTCTATACCCTGAATGATGTCCTTCTGGCCAATTCGTACAGGAAGGTCTATGTGATGATGGGGATCAACGAAGTGGGATGGCCCAGCATAGAGAGTTTTATCGGGGAATACGAAAAGATGCTGCGGCAGATAGAGAATGATTGCCCCAACGCGATCATCTATGTACAATCCATTCTTCCGGTCAGCGCGGCAAGATCCGCTCAGGGAGACAGCATCAATAATCCCAACATCCTGAGCTTCAACGCGGAAATTCAAAAAATGGCGGAGCGAAACGGATGGACGTATCTGAATGTATGGGACGCTATCGCCAATGAAGACGGGGTATTGGACGCGGACGCTTCGCCGGACGGAATCCATTTCGGAACCGTATATATGGAAGATTGGCTGGATTATTTGAGAACGCACGCGGTGAGCGAGTAAGGAGACTATACGAATGAAGAGAATATGTTTGTTTTTATGCAGCCTTATGCTGCTTTTGTGCAGCGCCTGCGGGGAGCAGCAGACGGCGGTTCATGATCTAAATATTACGGAGTTGGCAGAAAAATTGAAGACCAGCGGCGCTTTTGAGGAGAACATCAGCAGTACGATGGAGCCCATTCGCGCGGACCGCGCCGTCGAGATGTTCGGCGCGGCCCAGGAGGATGTTAAAGACGCGGCGTATTATACCTGCGTGGGAGCCACGGCGGCGGAGATCCTTATCTTTGAGTGTACGGATGAGAGCGCGGCGAGCCGGGTATATGACCTAGCGGACGCACATCTGGAGAAACTGCGTACCACCTATGAGAGTTACGCGCCGGAAGAGGCTAAGAAAGTAGAGAACGCGGTAAAAGAACTGTACGGACGGTATGTGATTGTCGTCGTATCCTCGAACGCGGATACGGTGAAGTCGGTGATTGCGGAGGAGACAGCGTAATTTCATGAGACAGAAGGATATTCCGGTCTACGTGTTCGCGGGATTCTTAGAGGGCGGTAAGACCACGATGATTAAAGAACTTCTGGAAGATCCCGAGTTTACAGAAGGAGAGAAAACCTTACTCATCGTCTGTGAGGAAGGAGAAGAGGAGTATTCGGAAGAATTCCTCAGACGAAGCCGAACGGTAAAGATGACGGTGGAAAAGAGCGAAGAGCTGACTTACGGGCTGTTAGCCCGGGCCAATAAGGCGGAGAGACCCGAGAGGGTCATGCTCGAGTATAACGGAACATGGCCGCTGGAGAATCTGCTGCGCATGGAATGGCCGGCGGGGTGGGGAATCGCGCAGATCATCTCCCCTGTCAACGCGCAGACCTTTGACCTCTATATCAAAAACATGCGGCAGATGATGGTGGAACAGCTGCAAAACTCGGATCTCATCGTGTTTAACCGGTGTACGGATGATACGCCGGTAACGGTCTATTGGCGCAACATGAAGATGATCAACCGCGGCGCCATGCTGATCTTCGAGAAAGAGGGAGGAGACGTCATCGAGGTAAAGGGCGAGGATGTGCTTCCCTACGACCTGAACGCGCCGGTGATCGATATCGCCGACGATGATTTTGGGATCTGGTATGTGGACGCCATGGAGAACCCGGAACGCTACGAAGGCAAGACGGTGCATTTCACGGGAATGGCGTATCGGGAACCGAATTTCCCGGCGGGGTATTTTGTTCCCGGGCGGTTTGCCATGACCTGCTGCGCGGAAGACTTGCAGTTTATGGGATATCTGTGCAAGAGTAAGGTGGCGGAAAAATTAAAGCAAGATGCCTGGGTGGACGTGACGGCGGTGGTACGCCGGGAGAACATGGCGGCTTACGGGGGCGAGGCTCCGGTTTTGTACGCCAAGCGCGTTTCCTCGGGCCATAAACCGGAGAATGAATATGTCTACTTATATTGAACGGTTAGGAGCCGCGGCGCAAGAGGCGGCGAAGGAACTGAACGGTCTTACGGCGGAACAAAAAAACGAGTGTCTGTTTACGGCCGCGAAGTTTCTGACAGACGGGCGGCAAGAGATTCTGGCGGCCAATGAAGAAGACCTAAAAAGGGCGAAGGAGCATGGAATGAAGGAATCCATGATGGATCGCCTGCGGCTTACGGAGGAAAGGATCGAAGATATGGCGGAAGGAATCCGTCAGGTCGCCGCCTTGCCGGATCCTCTGGGAGAAGTGACGATGGACATCCACAGACCCAACGGCCTGTGGATCCGTCAGGTTCGGGTTCCCATCGGCGTCATAGGGATCATATACGAGGCGCGTCCCAACGTGACGGCGGATGCCTTCGCCCTATGCTTTAAGACGGGGAACGCGGCGATTTTGCGGGGCGGAAGCGATGCGATCGGATCGAACCGGGCGATCACTGCGGCGCTGCGGAGAGCCTTAGTCCATCGAGGAATCACGCCGGAGGCGGTCAACCTCGTGGAGGATACATCGAGGGAAAGCGCCCAGGCGATGATGCGCCTGCGGGGCGGAATCGATTTGCTGATTCCCCGAGGAGGAGCGGGATTGATCCGTTCCGTCGTGGAAAACAGCACGGTTCCCGTGATTGAGACGGGAAGCGGAAACTGCCATGTTTATGTGGACAAGAGCGCCGATCTCGCCATGGCGACGCGGATTATTCATAACGCCAAGACACAGCGCACAAGCGTCTGTAACGCCTGCGAATCCCTGGTGATTCACAGGGACATCGCGGAGGAGGCCGTCCCCCTGATCGTAAGGGATCTATCCGCCGCGGGCGTAGAGATACGGGGAGACGAGAGGGTATGCGGCCTGGCGTCGGAAGCGATACCCGCCACAGAAGAGGATTGGGGAACAGAATATCTGGACCGAATCATTTCGATCAAGACGGTCTGTTCCTTGGAAGAGGCGGTAGACCACATTAATCGGTATAACACGAAGCATTCGGAGGCGATTATTACGGAGGACGCGGAGGCTGCCGCTTATTTCCTGCGGCAAGTGGACGCGGCGTGTGTCTATGTAAACGCCTCGACTCGTTTTACGGATGGATTCGAGTTTGGATTTGGCGCGGAAATCGGCATCAGTACACAGAAACTGCATGCGCGCGGCCCCATGGGGCTTTTGGCATTGACCACGACCAAGTATGAGATCGTAGGGAACGGCCAGATTCGTGGGTGACTTATAAGGATCGTGCATGACATCCTAAAAGCGTGTGTGGACTCTGGATTCATTGGATTCGAAAAACAGATCCCCATTTGCAAAAGGAGCTGGAAGAGCTATACGTTACCTATTATCAGCTCTTTGTAAAGTGCGCGTATGATATACTGGGATCTGTGACAGAAGCGGAAGAAGTGGTGCAGGAAAGCATAAGCCATTTTCTCCGGTCTCGCGGCATATACAGATTGTATGGGCTGGAGAGGGAAAGTAGAATCTATTACATGAAGAAGGCGGTCCGGAATCGGGCTTTGTCTGTATATAAAAAGAAGAGACCTTGGATACCCATTGAAGAGGTCTCTTCTTTGCTCTTGATTGAATCTCCCGAGGAGGCGTATATGGAAAAAGTAGGAATACAACTGATTCAAGACGCGATCATGGAATTGCCCGAACGGGAGAGGTCCGTGTTATTGATGCATCTGCATTATCCGGATATGACCTATTCTCAGATGGCGACCGTACTGAATATCTCCAGAAAAACGATTGCCAGACGCCTGTACCGCGCGCAGAAAATCTTGGCCAGGGAGCTGAAAAAGAGAGGATTCCTGCTGCGTTAAGCATTTTGGGGGCGGCGCGAAGGGACAGAACTTATGGGTTTGCCTTGGACTGACTGCGGTAGTCCCGGGGCGATACCCCCACTAGCTTACGGAAGGTCTTAGAGAAATAGAGCGGATCGTCGATTCCTACCGAATAGGAAACCTCCTGTATAGAGAGAGAAGTGTCCCGCAACAGGGATTGCGCGTTTCGAATTCGGGTTCGCTGCACGTATTCGGACACGGTCATGCCCATTTCCGCCTTGAAGACTCGAGAGATATAGGAACGGCTGTAACTCACGTGCTGGCAGAGAGTATCCATGTCGATGGGGAGATAGAAGTTTTGATCGATAAATGCCGTAATTTTGGCCGCGATAGACTCTTCCTGCTCCGGCAAAGCCGCTTCTTGATTGCGCAGAGCCAGATCGATTTTATAAAAAAGGGTGTATAATGCGCCGATGGCGCAGAAACGATACTGATCGCTTTCATCGCCCAAGGCGTTGATGATCTGATACATGGCCCGATGCAGGGAATCGTTCAGAATCCCGTTCAGCACGTAATGTTCGTAGGAAATATGAATGCTGTTTAGGAAGCGGGGACAGAGAGAGGAGTTAAAAGCAACCCACATGATCTCCCACGGATCCTCGGGATCGGCCCAGTAGTGGTGAAGATGCAGCGGGAATAAGAAAAACATGTCTCCCGCGGATAAAGGGATGGCGGGATGGGAGTCCTGTTCCAGATATCCCTTGCCGGAGACCACCACGACTAATTTATAGGTATCCAACACTCGCGGACCGATATTATGGGAGGCAGCGCACTTGCGGTGTCCGGCCCATGAGATATGGATGTCCGCGGGGGACGAAAATGAGGAATCCTTGGGGAGCGTATAAAAATACTGAACCACAGAATCTTCCACGTTCAACACCTCCTTTGAAAGCATTTTATCACGAAGAAGCCGGAATTACAAGCTTTTGTTACAAGGGGACGGAGGCCTATTTCGTCATAAAAAGGTAAGAAACCCTTCATTGCGTCCGCAAAGCGGCTGTGGTATAATAGGCGCAGCATGGCAGTTTTTTGATACAGAAAGAATGCGCTGCGCCTCGAGTTTGCCGCCAAAGGGCGTCAAACTCCCAAGAGAGCTGCGTGCTGTGTTTGGGGATTTATAAACGCGAAAGAGGAGAGTAAGGAGGACAAGATGAGAAAGATAATCGTATGGGTATTCGTCATGGGGATGATGTTATCCTTCGGAGGATGCCAACTGTTAGGACAGGACAGCTTGGAACAGGACAGTTCGGAAACCCAGGAAGAGACAAGCCTTGAGGCGAGCCGAGAGGAAGAGGAGAGTTCGGCGTCAGAGGAAAGCTCGGCCGTTGAAGAGGAGGAGAGTTCTCAAGAAGAGGAAAGCGAAGAACAACAGGACAGTTCCATGCCGGAAGAGGACTCGACGCCGGAAGAAAGCCAAGAGTCGGAGGAGGACAGCGTTTCGGAGGAAGAGCGTCCCGAGGAGAGCGACGTGATGCAGGCATATCTGGATGTCATCCAGGAGCTTACCGAGCAATACGGAGAGGGAGCCATTGGTTCGTCGGGTCTGGACGGTCAGAATGTGATGAGCGGCCTGGGAATCGTTCGGCTGCTGGATATGAACGGAGACGGCATACAGGAACTCTATTGCGCTTACGCTCAGGAGGGCGCGGCCTTTATCAATTATCAGCAGCTTTATCAGTACCGGGAAGGGGAAGCGGTCGTGATATTTGAAGGCGCGATCAGCAATAATGGTACAGATGTGTCCCCGATGACGGAGTTGATTTATAAAGGGGAGAATGTTTATCTGGCCGACGGCCGTCCCTTATCCTTGGACGGGACGTATCTGCGCGTCATTCAGGGTGGTACGGAAGAGGCGTTTCGTTTCGTCTCCGGATATATGAGCGATGACGAGAAGTTTTATATTAATGATGAAGAAGTGACGCAGGAGGAGTATCAGGCAGAGATCGACGCCTTCCTGGAGG
Organism: uncultured Clostridia bacterium; assembly: GCA_944376225.1. Lineage (GTDB taxonomy): Bacteria > Bacillota > Clostridia > Lachnospirales > Bianqueaceae > Faecimorpha. Next base: position 25,860 of record CALWBZ010000115.1, read on the forward strand.
GAGCGACGGTGGTGGATATCTGGTATTATGGAGATTATAACGCGGACACGGGATACGGCGTCGATCCTATGAATTTACAACGGACGCAGGATGTGATTGCTGAGATTCAGTCCGGAATAAATCAATAAAAGGGAGATTTTGAATCATGAAGAAATGGATATGGCTAGTTTTAGCGCTGATGTTAGTGCTGCCCGGGTGCTCCGGCAGCGAAGGCTCGGGAGAGAATCCGGTGGTGACGGTGAAGATGGCGGATGGGGGTACATTCAAGATGGAGCTCTATCCGGATAAGGCGCCCAATACGGTGAACAATTTTATCAGCCTTATAGAGAACGGGTTCTATAACGGATTGACCTTCCATCGTGTGGAGACGGGGCTCCTGATTCAGGGAGGAGACCCGAACGGAAACGGAACCGGAGGACCGGGCTATTCGATCGATGGAGAATTTTCCAGCAATTCTTTTAACAACGATCTGAAGCATACGGAGGGGATCGTTTCTATGGCTCGAGCCATGGATCCGGATTCCGCGGGCAGTCAGTTTTTCATCTGCCTGACAGATCTGGCCAGCCTGGACGGAGATTACGCGGCATTTGGCAAAGTCATCAGCGGAATGGATGTCGTTAATTCTATCTCTGTAGGAGATGTGATGGAAAGCGTAACGGTAGATACTAAGGGAGTGGATTATCAGGATCCCGAGGTGAACCGATAATGACCAAAAGAGCCTCGGCCCATACTCCGGCCGCGAGTACAGTCTGGGGCGTTGCAAAATGATTCGATTCTTCACGGGAGGTGATGTGGCATCCTCATTTTCCGGGATTTTTGTGTTAAGTTAATCTTTTTTTTCGGGAAAGTGCTGTTCGCGCGCCTCGTTTTTGGGATTTTTCGAGTCAAAAAAGAGGGGGCTCTCGCCAAATTAACCTTGGCGAGAGTCCCCTCTGAATATCATTTTAGGGCATATTTCCGCGGCGCTGGAGACGATCCTCATAGAGGACATAAGTCCCGGCCTGATCGAAGATGGCCTGCCAACTTTTTTCGGGTGTAGAAATGGTGAGCGGACGGGATATTCCGTGATCCACATGGAATACGGCGTGATGCAATATTCCGCCCCGCCAGAAAAGATCCAAGGTAATCCCGTGGGGGGCTCGCAGTCCCGTAACAGAACCGTTTTGCCAGGAGTCTTCCGAAGGGAGGGCGGGGAGAAGATGAATCTGCTCGTCCCAAGCTTGCAGCAAAAGCTCGCCGATACCCGCGCAGGCGCCGAAATTGCCGTCGATCTGGAAGGGCGGATGGGCGTCAAAAAGATTGGGGTAAGAACCGCCGCCGGTCAGATGCACCTCTTCTCCGGCTGGAACGGGACGGAGCTGTTGTTTGAGAAGAGAAAGGGCATGATCTCCGTCGCGCAGCCGAGCCCATAGGTTGATCTTCCAACCGAGGCTCCAGCCGGTGCCCTCATCGCCCCGAATCAAGAGGGTACGACGGCAGGCTTCGGCGAGATCCGGCGTGGATTCCGGCGTAATCCGGTGTCCCGGATAGAGTCCGTATAGCTGAGAAACATGGCGGTGATGGGGATCCTTCTCTTCATATTCTTCTTCCCATTCGAGGATCTGTCCCTTGCTGCCGATTCGCTCTGCCTGTAGAAGAGGCAGCAGTTTACGGATGTGGGCCGCCTCGGGTTCTGTCCGGCCTAGATCGTCAAGAGCTCGCAGATAATGCTCCCAGACCTCTCGGAGGATACTCTGGCTCATGGCGGCTTCCTGAGCGACCTTACAAGTTTGGCCTTCGTATAGGAAGACATTTTCCGGAGAGGTGGCGGGAGAGAGAATGTACCGGCCCTGGGCGTTAAGGGTTACCTGATCCAGATAGAACAAGGACGCGGCGCGGAGAGTCGGCAGCACTTCCTGTTCCAGGAAGGAAAGATCATCCGTGTATAAATAATGATCCCACAGGTGGCGACTCAGCCAGCCGAAAGACATGTTCCAGAAGGCGCAGCCGGAGAACCCTTTGCGGTTTTCCCCTACGGGATTGGTGATTCCCCACAGATCGGTGTTATGGTGCGAGACACTGCCTCGAGAATGATAAAGGGCTCGGGCCGTATGAGCGCCCTTACGCAGCAAGAGACGAATCAGAGAAAACAGCGGGGAGGCAAGTTCTGAAAGGTTACAGGGCTCGGCGGGCCAATAGTTCATCTGGGTATTGATATTGATCGTATAATTGCTGCTCCAGACAGGGCGCGGCAAATGGCTCCAAATCCCTTGCAGGTTGGCGGGCTGCGTTTCCGGACGGGAGGAGGCGATCAGAAGGTAGCGCCCGTAATGAAACAGAAGGGCATAGAGAACCGGATCGTCCTGAGAATCGGAAAAACGCCGCAGACGTTCGTCCGTGGGCATGTCCTCGGCCGTCGCGGACAGATTCAGCGCGGCGCGGCTATAATAGGGAACGTATTCCGCCAGATGCCGCTTAAACAGCTCCGCGGAAGGATAGCGCAAAAGTCCTTGAATGTCCTGCTCGCAGAGCGCCTTTTCGTCCGCGCCTTCGGTTTCGGGATCTTTTTCCGGGCCGTTCCAGCTTGTTCGGAGGGCGATCAAAAGGGTGACCGTGTCGGCGCCCTCGATCTGGATGGAGTCCGTGTCCTCCGTCAGGATACCGCCGATACAACGTGGGACGGCAATGAAGCGCGCCCGCATGCCTACTTGACCTTCGGGGCCTTCCCATTGGATGGGTTCCTCGGCGTCATGGATATAGCTGGGCTCCACATGAGCCGGGCAGCGAAGATCCGCTACGAGACGGCCTTTTTCTGTATGAACCAGATGGCGGATAGGAGCGTCATAAGAAAGGCGCAGGTGAATCTGGCCGGGACGATCCGCGGTGAGCCGAATGACAATTCCCTGATCGGGGTAGGAGGCAAAGTATTCCCGCATAAAGCGGACGCCCTTAGAGGCGAAGGAGACTCTGGCCGAAGCGGTATGGAGATCCAGCTCGCGGCAGTAGTCGGTAATCTCTTCTAAATCAAAAAATTCAATGCGCAGATCTCCGGCCGGCATATACGAATCGGTAAAACTGCTGAGCATATGTGCCTCGATCTCTTCCTGGGCTTTCAAAAAGCGATGTTCCGCCACAAGACGACGGCATTCATCCAGTTGCTGGGGCTCTGTGAGAGGATCCGTCTCCCGAGGATAACCTGACCATAGAGTATCCTCATTCAGCGGGATGTGTTCAAGATGAGGTTCGCCCCAAATCATAGCGCCCAATCGCCCGCTGCCGATGGGCAGGGCCTCGACCCAGTGTTCGGCCGGTTGACGATAGTAAAGTCGGTGTGATAATTCAGATACGTTCATCGTTAGTTCCCCCTGCATACAAAAATCCGATTGGGTTCATTATACAATAAAACCATACAAAAATCCAGTTGCAAATTGGTAAGAGACTGCTTATAATAAAAGCCAAGGGAGGGATACATATGGCATTTTCCGATCAGGAGCTGTTTGACATTTTGGAAGAGGACGGAACGCCTACGGGACGCCAAAAACCCAGGGCCTTGGTACATCGGGACGGTGACCTGCATGGCGCGAGTCATATTTTTATCCTGCGTCAAAAGGAGGGCGACCTGCAGGTGCTTTTGCAAAGGCGCAGTCGAAATAAGGATTCTTTCCCGGGATGCTGGGATACCTCCAGCGCGGGACATCTTGATGTGGGGGAGGGTTTTGATGAGGCGGCCAAACGGGAGCTACAAGAAGAACTGGGAGTTGGCGGTGTGACCCCTCGGTTTCTTTTTATACAGCGGCAGGATTATACCAGCTTTTTTCACGGAAAGGTTTTCCACGATCGGGAAATAGACTATGTGTATGTGCTCTGGCTGGATTGGCCCGAGGAGATGTTTCGGCCGGAAGAGGCGGAAATTGAAAGTGTGAAATGGATGAACGCGGAGACGGTTCGTCAGGCTTTGCGGGAAAAAGATCCGGCATTTTGCATCTCTCCTACAGAATATGAGGAACTATTACGGCGTCTTGAATATGGGTTCTTCGAAGACGAATTTGTCGAAGATATGGGATTTCCAAACCAGAAACATCCCCCCAAATATGAACCAAGCGATTTTCAGGGGGATAATAGAACAGTAAAAACGATTGAAATTCACGGCGCAAACGCGCATAAAACTTTTACTAAAACGCGTGTGGGATGCAGAGGAATTGTAATAAAAGATTCTCGCATGCTTATTTCACACGAAGTAAATGCTGATTATTATTTGATTCCGGGCGGCGGTTTGGAAGTAGGTGAAACACCTGAAGAATGTTGTGCTCGTGAGGTATGTGAAGAAACGGGGTATGTTGTAAAACCAATTTTTCATTTTCTCACGATAAATGAATACTACGAAGAGTGCAAATATATAAGCCACTATTTTCTTTGCGATATTATAGGAGAATCAAAACAGAACCTAACCGCTAACGAAATCAAACGAGGCCTGACTCCTGAATGGATAAGTCCAGATAGAATGCTTGAACTGTACTCAAAACATAATGATTTTGCAAAAACTAATGAGGAAAAAAGAGGCGCGTATTTGCGGGAGTATATTGCGCTCAAAGAATATCTTAGAAACTTCAAAGCCTGAATCAATCTATGCAAACGTTATTTCTGAACTGTTTGGCGAAATCCTTTTATAGAGGAAGCGAGGGACAAACTCAAATCTGTCAGGAAATAGCAAAGACAGTAAAGTCAAAATCTGCTGAAAATCCCGATGGGGTTTAAGGTGATAATGTAGTTACTGTCAACAATAACGGGGCCGTACCTTGCGATGTATTCGTCTACGGCGGCTTGAAGGAAATCTTCGGTAACGCCAAGATACTTGGCGGCTTCATACCGATTTTGATATCCGGATTTATAGGCGTCCAGGAGGCCGCTAATGTTGATCAGTCGGTCGTGGCTCTGACGGCGCGCCTTAATTTCTTCGTGCCGGCTTTGCCAGCGGGACATATCGGTGATATCGGTGACAGTGAGTTCTGCGTGGGCGATTTCCTCTGCCAGTACACAAGCTTTCTCGGCGGATGTTTGAAGGGATGAGCTCAGCGCGATAGTGTTTCCGAAAATAAGTCCTAGGGCTTCGCTTTCCATAGGAAAGTCTTCAATAACGGTCAGGCCGCAATCGGCGGCGTGTTGGAGTAAAATTTCATATTCGTCCACGATAATCACTCCTTATGCGATTTTCTTTCTTTTATAAGTTTCTCAAGGCGAGCAAGATCCCTCTGCATCTTTTCTAATTGATCCGGATTGTTGTCGTCGTTATGGGCGGCGCGAAGGCCGGAATCCTGGAAAGAGATGGGGGTGGACTGCTGAATACAGCGGTCGTATTCGTTATCAAGAATAGTATCTACATTCTTTTTTCCGTAGTCATCAAGGACACGGTATTTTTTTATATGCGCGGATTCGAGATTTGTGAGAGCGATAGTATTGTTTTTGTCGGCGGGATGACTTTCCACCAAATCGGACTTTTTTATGCCAAAATAATTTGCCATAAGTTCGATTTTATCAATTCTAGGATAAGAGTTACCTTTAACCCAATCCGTAAAAGTGGTATATTTTACCCCAAGTGCTTCACACATTTCGGAACGGGTTTTTCCATGCAGCTCCATGTAATATTGGATATTATGGGCCATAACAGCCTTATTCCCTAAGTCACTCATCTAGCAGTACCTCCTTGAAAACTGTTCACATATAAATACTATGACAATGCCGAAAAAAAGTCAAGAAAAAAATAAAGAAATTACGAAAAAACCGTTGACATTACGACGAAACCGTAGTACAATGAAAACATCCCAAGGGGATAGAAAGGAGATGATAGAAGATGGTTGCTCTTAGGACAGCTAGATTAAATGCAGAATCAGCATGATAGAAGGCTGCATAAGATTGGCGTATTCTATCCGAAACCGTGAGAGGAGATCCTCAAAGGGATTCGTCTTATGACACGGGTACATGGCACGTAGATTATTTTTTTGCTTTGAAATTACGATGAAATCGTAAAACACATGCATTCATCTGCTGGAATTCAAAGTAAAAACAGACATTTTTTCTTTGGTGAATCCATTACCTGTTGACGGGCCGCGCGAAGCTATGGCGAAAGAGACGACATATCATCACATAGAAAGGGGGTGAGAATTCATGGAAGAGGCATTTTGGATATACGGATTTTCTTGATCGAAGCTGAACCAATATGTCGGGGTGTCGGGTTGATACAACTTCTTCGGTAGTTTCTCGTATACTTCAGACAACGGCAGGAATCAGGATAGATACGCTATGAGACAAATGAGCTGTCATAAGACGAACGGGAGGGATAAAATGGATCTTAGATTTTTGACAGAATACTGTGTTCCTGTAATCTTAGCGGCATGCCTTGTGATCGGATATTGTATTAAGCACATTTCTTGGCTGGATAAAGTCGGTAATCAGTACATTCCGGTCATCATGGCCGTGCTGGGATTATTGATTTCTATTCCGGTGACGCTAGGAGCGGGCAGAATGATCACAGTGGAGACGCTGGTGAGCGGAGCTGTAACGGGTTTGGCAAGCACAGGATTGCACCAAACATTTAAGGCAATTATTGATCAAACGAATGAAAAGGAGAATAAAAATGAGTAAGTGTTATGCAAGTAAGGTTGTAAGTTGGGCGCTGGGAGAAGTCGGCTACAGGGCGGAGCCGGGTGACCTGAATAAGTACGCGGCGTATATTGATGAGACGTATCCGAATTTTTACAATGGTAAGAAAAACGGATATGCGTGGTGTGACGTGTTTGTAGACTGTGGGTTTATACAGTGCTACGGATATGAAAACGCGTTGCGTCTGTTGTGCCAGCCGGAGCACAGTTCGGGTGCGGGAGTAGGTTCCTCGGCAGATTATTATAGATCGGCAGGGCGGTTTTATAGTACCCCGAAGGTCGGAGACCAGATCTTCTTCTATATTCCTTCGACCGGATCACGGGAGCATACTGGTCTTGTAGTGGATGTAGACGGATCTACCGTCTACACAGTGGAAGGCAACACGTCTAATAGTGTAGGCAGGCGGGCATATGCACTGGGAGATCCAACGATTTATGGATATGGACGTCCGGACTATGACGCGGAAGGCACGGGACCGGTAGATCCCGATATTCCTGGGGTAATTACTTATACCGTTCAGGAAGGGGATACACTAAATAGTATCGCGGCCCGTTTTGGAACCACGGCGCAAAAAATCGCGGCCTATAATGGAATTAGCGATATAAATGTCATCTACGTCGGACAGGTGCTTTACATTCCCACGGGATCCGGTCAGAACTATACTACTTATACGGTGAAATCGGGCGACTCGCTGGGAAGAATCGCGGTTTCCTATGGGTTGACGGTAGCGGAAGTATCGGCGTATAATAACATTTCCGATCCGGATACGATCTATGTAGGACAGGAAATCAAGATTCCGGTATCCGGTCGGCGAGATTATGTCCGGATGTTCCAGCAGGCGATCTGTGATGCCGGAATCGCACAGATCACTGTGGACGGTATCTGGGGAAGCGAGACGGCCTCTGTGGCGGTTTACGCGGAAGTAGAGAAAGGAACAATGGGGCCTTTGGCAACCTTTGCCCAAACGATGCTTGTTGCTTATGGATACTCCCTTCCGAATTCTGGGATTGATGGGGATTTTTGGACGGAAAGTGTCAACGCGACGATTCAATATCAGCAGGATCATGGCCTAGTGGCTGATGGTATTATCGGTATTGCGACCTGGAAAGACATGTTACAGGTTGACTAATAAGGAGCGCCTCCGGGATTTTTGCCCGGAGGCGCTTTTTAGTTCGCTAACTTCCGCAGATATTCAATGGTTTCCTGGGTGTCGGATAGGACTTGAACACCCTTCCCCTCTTTTACGGCGAAATAAGAGGTATCGATCAGTGTCGTTGCATCCGCCCAAAAATCATTATACCAGACTTCAAAGGCTTCTTTACTCAACTGCTCTTCATCCCAGGTATAAAGATCTCTAACTACGTGATGATCGACGGAGAACTTCCCGTCACTGAGAACCCAGTAGTCCTCTGTACGTCCATCCAGCTGGATTAGGTAGACGGTTCCGTCTTTTGTTTGTTTCACGCGGGAGACAGGATGGACGCCGCCAGTATGGCCAGCGGATTCATCGAATAAAGTGATTAAACCGCTGTCATAGCCATAGATTCTTTGATAGGCCTCGTTCTGGAAAGCCATCTCTTCAGGCAGAAATCCGCAGAATAGCTCCGGCTGGCCATCGCCATCGAAATCGACCAACTGGACTACAACCAGGCCATAAAACCCTTCTGCGACTTGATAGGTCATTGTCTGACCCTCCCCGTATTCGGCCAGTAACCCTTCTATAATGTCCAGATAAGCGGAGGCCCAGGCCGCGTTAGCGGATTGAGAAGATTCCTCCGGATCGGAGATTTCCTGAGGCGCGGAAGATTCCTCTGGCTTAGAACTCTCCTGGGGTGCGGAAGACTCTTCTGGCTTAGAGGTTTCCTGAGACGCGGAAGATTCCTCTTGCTTGGAGGTTTCCTGAGGCGAAGAAGATTCCTCCGGCTTAGAACCCTCTTGGGGTGCGGAAGACTCTTCCGGCTTAGAGGTTTCCTGGGGTGCGGAAGACTCTTCCGGCTTAGAGGTTTCCTGGGGTGCGGAAGACTCTTCCGGCTTAGAGGTTTCCTGAGACGCGGAAGATTCCTCTTGTTTGGAGGAGTCTGTAGAGAGGGACTCTCCGGAGTTATTCCGCGCGGGGGCCCCGCAGCCGCCAAGCAGTAAGAACAGGCAAAGGAATACACAAATCATTTTTTTCATAATATTCGCTCCTTTCGGCTTGAATTACTTATTCTGTAATCATTATATCCTAAGACTTCAAAGGAAACAGGGAAGAATCTTTTAAGTATGTCTGTGCTTTTTGTTAGACATCTGTAGTAAAAGAGGGGCCTCAACAAGGAGAAAGGTATTAGATGGATCTAAGCTGATGATTCTACGACACCTTCGCTTTTTAGTTCGCTAACTCCTGCAGATATTCAATGGTTTCCTGGGTGTCGGACAGCACTTGAACACCCTTCCCCTCTTTTACGGTGAAATAAGAGGTATCGATCAGCGTCGTTGCATCCGTCCAAAAATCATTATATCGGGCTTCAAATGTTTCTCGATTCAACTGCTCTTCGTCCCAGGTATAAAGATCTTTGACTACGTGATGATCGATGGAGAATTTGCCGTCACTGAGAACCCAGTAGTCCTCTGTACGTCCATCCAGCTGGATTAGGTAGACGGTTCCGTCTTTTGTTTGTTTCACGCGGGAGATAGGATTGACACCGCCAGTATGGCCAGCGGATTCATCGAATAAAGTGATTAAACCGCTGTCATAGCCATAGATTCTTTGATAGGCCTCGTTCTGGAAAGCCATCTCTTCGGGCAGAAATCCGCAGAATAACTCCGGCTGGCCATCGCCATCGAAATCGACCAACTGAGCAATGACCAGGCCATAAAACCCTTCTGCGATTTGATAGGTCATCGTCTGACCCTCCCCGTATTCGGCCAGTAACTCTTCTATAATGTCCAGATAAGCAGAGGCCCAGGCCGCGTTAGCGGATTGAGAAGATTCCTCCGGCTTGGAGATTTCCTGAGGTACGGAAGATTCCTCCGACTTAGAACTCTCCTGGGGTGCGGAAGACTCTTCCGACTTAGAACTTTCCTGAGGCGAAGAAGATTCCTCCGGCTTAGAACCCTCCTGGGGTGCAGAAGACTCTTCCGGCTTAGAGGTTTCCTGAGACGCGGAAGATTCCTCTTGCTTGGAGGAGTCTGTAGAGAGGGACTCTCCGGAGTTATTCCGCGCGGGGGTACCGCAGCCGCCAAGCATTAAGAGCAGGCAAAGGAATATACAGATCTTTTTTTTCATAACCTTCACTCCTTTCGGCTTGAACTACTTATTCTGTAATCATTATACCCTAAGACTTCAAAGAAAACAAGAAAGAATCTGTTAAATAAGTCTATACTTTTTGTTAGGCATCTGTAGCAAAATAGAGACTCCAATAAGGAGAAGGTATCTGGATGGATAACATTATCGGGACGGTATGTGGTTGATGTTGTGCGAAGATTGACGCTTTTCATGCGTAAGAGCAGAGGTTTTAGGCATTGATTGGCAAGATGAAACAGGCAAGAGATCCACTCTCTGCCCGGTTCTTTTTATGCAACTATTCCCAAGCTATCCCCAAAACGCAGGTTTTCACATTTTTCCCAAAACAAAACCGCCTAGATAATGTCTTATCTAAGCGGTTTCTTCAACAGAGGAAGTAGGACTCGAACCCACGACATTCGGTTTTGGAGACCGACGTTCTACCGACTGAACTATTCCTCTATGCTCAAAGCAAAACCTATTGTACAGGAAAAGAGAGGATTTGTCAATACAATTTTCAAAATCAACTGGAAAAAAGGAAAATGTTACAAAGTGAAGAAACGGTTAATAAATTTGTAAAACTCTTTGCAGAGAGGTATGACATGTGGTATAATAGGCGCAGCAGGGCAGCATTCTCAAAAAGCAGAGAATGAGCTGCGCCCTGAGTCCGAGACATGAGGGATATAAAAGCTATTGTATAGAACGAATGGCGTTATTTTAAAGAAGATTTTTGGAGTACGAACAGATAGGAGTGACTTTGAATGAGAATTGTGTATAAGAGGCTCATGGCGTGCTTTTGCGCCATGTTGTGTCTAGTGGGGGTATGGAGCATGTCCCATAGCCGGGTGTATGCCGCGGTGGTGGATCTCAATGTGCAAGTCAGCTCTACGGAAGTAGAGGTCGGAGACTGGGTGACGGTAACGCTCCGTTTCCGAAGCAATGAGGACTTAGCCGGCGCTTATGCCAGGATCACCTATAACCCCAATCTGCTGGAATACACAAGCGGAGACGCGGAGGGGGATACGGGTTCTCTCATGATCAGCAGTATGGAGGCCGAGGTATCCACAACATTGGAGTATACCCTTAATTTTACGGCGCTGGCGGAGGGAAGCGCTTCTATTGAAGTGGCGGAAAGCGCTTTATATGATGAACAGGCGCAGAGTCTCGGCTCGCCGACAGGAAGTCAGACGATTCAGATTAATGCCCAAGGAACCTTGTCTTCCGACGCCACGCTGCAAAGCCTGATGGTTTCCTACGGAAATCTGGAACCGGCTTTTTCCGCTAATGTGATGGAATATACAATGACGGTGCCGAATCGAATCACGTCTGTGACGATTACGCCTGTAGCCAGTGATCCCACAGCCGCCGTACAGGTGTCGGGAGTGTCGGAGCTTGCCGTCGGAGAAAATACAAGACAGGTAACGATTATCGCGCCGGACGGGACGACGAATGTCTATACGATCCATATCACGCGGGAAGCGGCGGAAGACTCGGCCCAGGACAGCAGTTCTGCCGAGAATAGTTCCGGAGCGGAGGAAAGCAGTAAGGAAGAATCATCCGAGACAGAGGAAAGCAGTCAGGAAGACTCTTCTAAAGAAGAGTCTTCGGGAGAATCCTATGGTACGATTTCATTTCGGGTGGACGGACTGACCATGTATTTACAGTCAATCCCTCAAAATGCGGAGATTCCCCGTGGATTTGAGAAGATTTCCTATGCATATCAGCGGGAAAACTTTGATGTGGCGCAGACGCCGGATCAGAGCCTGACGCTGTTTTATCTCGCGGACTTTAGAGGAGAGAACGGAGCCTTTTATCTATATGATCCCGCGGCGGATACGTGCTATAACAGTATCCCGTTATATTCGAACGGACATGTGCAGATCCTGCTCAATGCGGATCAGGGAGGACGTGTGCCCAAGGGATGCGCGCTGGAGACGGCCGTGATTGACGGGCATGAGATCCGAGTCTATGTGGCGGGCGGCTTAAGCGCCCAGGACGCAAGAGAATATATAGTCTATGCCATGGGTGAGGATGGAGCGGCGGACTACTATCGATATGATGTAAGAAGCGGAACGATGGGATACTATATGGATGATTTTGAAAGCGGTGAAGAGGAAGCCGGTACCTCATCAGACTCCGAGGAATCCCAGGCGCTCCCGGTCAATTCCAACGGGGGGAACGGAAACAGCGGCGGAACATTTGGCGGAATTATGCGTTATACGCCGTATATCCTTCTGGCGCTCATTCTGATGACGCTGATTCTGATCATTGTCATAGTATTGTTGGCGCGTTCGTATCGAAAGAGAAGGATGCGGGACGATGAGCTTCAGTATGACCAGCGAGCTGAGATCGATCCCACAGAAGAAGCGGAGGAACCGGAAGATCCGGAGGATATCCAGCTTGACAGTGATGCTTTTGATAAATGGAAAGAAGCCACGCAGAGGATTCCGGTGATGAAGATGACCGAAGTACAGACGACGACGATCGAGGCGGTGACGGGGATGATCCCTGTGCTGGAAAGCACGCAAAACCTTTCGGAGACGGTGGCGGCGGCCCAGGAGACGAAGGTGGTTCCCGAAGAGATCGCGGAGAAGGAAGATATGCAAGAGCCCTCTGAGGAGGAAGATGCGCCGCAGGAGACGGAGAATCCCCAGACGGAGGAGGACGCGTATAAGCCGTTGACGCCGGAAGAGTTTTTCTTATAAGTATGGTCAAGATGGAGAGAGGAGAGTATGCCCGTGAAATTCATGGATAAGCTGGAACGCAAATTAGGGAAATACGCGATTCGGAACCTGATGCTTTATATCATCTTAGGAAACATCGCCGTCTATTTGCTATGTATGTTTAATACCAACTTGGTATCGTACTTATACCTAGATCCTGAGGCGGTACTTTCCGGGCAGGTATGGAGGCTGATTACCTTCCTGTTTATACCGCCCTCGATTAGCTACTCCCAGTTTTTCTTGGTAGCGCTCTCCTTATATTTTTATTATTTTATCGGGAAGATGCTGGAAAATCAATGGGGAGCCTTTCGGTTTAACGTATTCTATCTGATCGGCGTCATTTGCACGATCGTGGTCTCGTTAATCTTTAACTTCAGTGTAGTGGGAGCTTCATATCTTAACGAATCGCTGTTCTTGGCCTTCGCGACCTTGTTCCCCAACATGCAGGTGCTGCTTTTCTTCTTCATTCCGATTAAGGTAAAGTGGATGGGAATCTTCGTGGCGGCGCTCATGATTTTTCAGTTTTTCGCCGGTGGATGGGCGATCAAATTGATGATTTTAGCCAGCTTCCTGAACTACATCCTGTTCTTTTGGCCCGTTCTCTGGGATAAGATCAAATATGGCCGACGCAGAGAGCAGTATTTTAAGAAAGTCAATTTTAAGAATGGTTCCGGAGGGAAGATCATTCAGGACGTCGCTTTTCACCGGTGCTGTATTTGTGGAAAGACGGAAAAGGACGATCCCAATATGCAGTTTCGGTATTGTTCCCAATGCGACGGTTCGCGGGAGTACTGCATGGATCATCTGTATGACCATGTGCATTATAAGGATCCCAACCGCAGCTGGACGCCGCCCGAAGGACAGTGAGGAGTATAGGCGATGGATGTACAGGAGATGATCGAGCGCTTGGTGCTTTGCCAGCCCATCGAATATAAAGAACTGCCTTCGATTCCACTATATATGGATCAGGTGATTACGTTTCTGGAGGAACGGCTGCGGTCTTCCGTGGGTGATGAGGAGGGCAAGAGTCCCACCAAGACGATGATCAATAATTATACAAAATTGGGAATCCTTCCGCCATCGGAGAAGAAGAAATATTCCCGCGAGCATCTGCTCCTTCTGATTCTCATGTGGAGGATGAAGCCGGTCATGAATATATCGGACATCGGAATCTTTACCTCTAAACTGCTGCGGGAATTACCGGAGGAAGAAGATCAGAAAAACTTTTACAATGCCTTTTTGGAGATGGAACGGGAGATGAGGACTTCCTTATATGCCGAGATCGAGCGCCAGTTTGAACAGGTCAAAAAGGATCTGGGCCAGCAAGACGAGAACGCGGCTTTAATGTACGCCCTGCTGCTCGCGGACCACGCGGCGGAGGAAAAGCGTCTGGCAGAATTGATCTTGGCGGAGCTCTCAAAATCATCCCCAAAATAAAACCGCATGCCTTTTGAGGCATACGGCCGGACGCGCCTTTAGCAATCATTGTCTAAAGGCGCGTTTGATTAAAAATAAAAAAGCCCCCAAAGGAGCTTTTTCATAAACCGACTCAGCCAACGATCTGTACGTTAACCGCACGCATCTTGCTGCTGTTCTTGGGATCGGCTTCTACGTCGAAGGTAACCTTCTGTCCCTCATTCAGGGTCTTAAAGCCGTCCACCATGATGGAAGAGAAATGAACGAACACGTCGTCACCGCCCTCATCGTTAGAGATGAAGCCGTAACCCTTCTCAGCGTTGAACCATTTAACGGTACCGGAATTCATGAAAACACCTCCTTTGATAGATTGCATCGAACTGTATCAAAAAATCACATATTTTGTAAGCCAATAATGTAATACTGACCTACAGAACATGTGAAATCAATGAGACATCTGGATACAAGAACAATATACAACATCTTCCATGAAAAGTCAAGAGGAAAAATAAAATTTGATACAATTTGTAATCATAGAAAAAAATAACCGTGTATGATATAATAGACCCGGTGAGTTGTCATTTGAAAAACGGATCAAAAGGAGGAGAACAAGATGGGAAAATGGGATGTATTGCGAGGATATCGGGAAAACCAAGAGGAGAGCGTCAGCGAAGAAAAGAAGGGGCTCCCCCAGCCGGCGTTGGAAACGGTGCGAGGAGAAGGGCAGGAGATCTCTCTACCGACGGATTTTGAAGAACTTCTTGTTGAGCGGGATATGCTGGAAATTCTAAAGGATCGGCACAGCATCCGGCGGTACGGCGAGGCTCCCTTAACATTAAAAGAGCTTTCCTTTCTGCTCTGGTATACCCAAGGAACGAAGAAGGTGGTTGGCAGAACCAAAAAGGCGGCTTTTAAGACGGTTCCTTCCGCGGGGGCGAGGCATCCGTTGGAGTGCTATGTCGCCGTACAGCGTGTGGAGGGTTTGACGCCGGGGCTCTACCATTACCGTTCTCTCTCCCATCAGTTAGAGTTGATATACGAATCGGAGAATCTGAGAGAAAGAGTAACAAAAGCGGCCTACGATCAGGAATATGTGGGAACGGCCCCTGTCATTTTTATTTGGACGGCGGTGCCTCGAAGAACCTATTGGCGGTATCCCGATCAGGCGGAAAAATATGTGCTGCTGGACGCGGGACACGTGTGCGAAAACTTGTATCTTATCTGCTCCGCCATCGGCTGCGGCACATGCGGGGTCGGATATTACCGCCAAGAGGAGTCGGATCGGCTGGTGGGCGTGGACGGACAGGAGGAACTGACCGTTTATATGGCGCCGGTGGGAAAGAAGACGGAGGCTGCGGAAGCCTAGACATCATCCCGCAATCAGCGACATTCCCCCATAATACCCAAGCAGAGCGCCGATGAGAACAATCGCGCCGGGCACGATATAGGCGGAGATCTTTCCCAGCAGATTTTCCAGTTTTTGAATGACTCTTGTTCCCTGCAGCCTATTGTATCCAAGATAAAGAAGGATTAACGGAAGCACATACATAAGATCATAGACAAGAATAAAAAGAAAAACCAAAGGAAAGGCGAAATGATATCCGGTTAGGAGCGTCAAAAATCCGAAATAGGGCAAGGCGCTGGTCAATTCTACGGCGCAGAAGGCGGCTCCCATCATGAACAAAGAGATCGGAGAAAGACTGACGGGCGCCTTAGGGGAGTCCCCCTCGTCGCATCCCAGGCAGCTATCAAGGGACAGGGGAAATAATAATCCCGGCAAATCCTTAAAAATCGCAGAGCTGACCGTTGATGAGGCGTACGCCCGCGAGTTTATCAAAACCGCGCCAAGCGTCCACCACTTCAAGACGAGCCAGTGGAAAGATATCCGAATTGATATCTTAATCTAAAACTTAAAGCCCGACTCTTTCGGCTATCCGAAAAGAGCCGGGCTTTTTGCTGTTTATGCGAAATCGCACATTTTTGTTTTTGCTTCTTTTGCGATACAATGAAATCGCAAAGGAGGTATTTGCTATGAAAGATAATCTTACAGACATAGGAATCTGGGGTCAAAGGCACTATCAGTACCTGAAAGAAAACCGTCCGACGACCGTCAACGTTATGAGAATGAACGGGACGTTGAACTCTTATCTGCGAGAGGTTGACGAGCAGGCGGAAGAAATGACTTTTCAGTTGGTAAAACAGCTTGCCAACCATGAAGGTGTCACCGAAGAATTGAAGGCCCGTAACCAAATGGCTTGGGTCGGCGCTATGAACAACATCCGCGACCGGGTAAACGAGATTGTGCTGAACGAGGTGATCTTCGTATGACGATACTGGAAGATCTATGGTACGGCAACATCAACCCGCACGAAACATTTTTGATTCAAAACCGGCAGTTCAAACACCTGCTCTCTCTAATGGGCAAAAGCCGTGATAAACTCACCGACACCTTCACCAATCAGCAAAAGGAACTGCTTGAAAAATACGACGATGCAGTCAATGAGATACACTCCCTCACAGAGCAGTCCGCCTTCCAATACGGCTTCTCCCTCGGCGTTCGATTGGTGACGGAAAGCGTATCAACCCAACTTGCAACATAAGATTAGATGAAAAGCGGGGCTTCGGCTCCGCTTTTCATTTATGAATATTGCACCCACTTTTTTGAATTACGATTTTGAATACTGCTCCCAGCTTCGCTAAACCTCATTTCTGTTTATATAGGATAACTGCACGCACTTTTTGAACACGGGTATCGTCGGCTATTAAGATTTAAAAACAGAAAACCTGCCAAAACACAAAATGTCACAATTATTCCAGTGCAAAAGACTTGACAAATTGAATCAGACAGTGTATAATAATGTCACATGGATACCAAGACAAAAAAGTTGGTGATGATATGAGATTAGATGAAGTCGCAACGGTTCGAACCGGAGCGGTAACGGGTAGAAAGAAAGCCGAAGAAGGTATGCGGTCTTCCTTTCGTTATAAAATGCTG
>CALWBZ010000116.1 GCA_944376225.1 uncultured Clostridia bacterium
CAAGGAAATAGGGTTTTCTCAAATCGGGGATGTTTCCCCAGTCAAAGCTCTGCCCCGTGCCGCCGGCCCCCTGATCGAGCAGGAGAAAATCTGCCTGGGACCGGTCCCAGCGCGCGGCTTCTTCCGCGTGTACCGCCTTAATCACGCCGACTCCGCACAGATCCCGCACCCGTTCCACTTCTTCCGGGCTCTCCTGGCCGTGCAGCTGCACAAGATCCAGCGCGCAATATCGGACGATCTCTCGGATCCGCTCCGGATCCTCATTCACGAATACGCCCACGGCGCGAATCTTCGGCGAAAGGATCACATGCATCTGCGCGGCCTGTACCGGCAGCACCTGCCTGCGGCTCTTCGCAAACACAAACCCGACATAATCCGGCATGGCCCGGTTGGCCGCCTCCGCGTCCACCGTCCGGACCAGCCCGCAGATCTTAATCTTCACCATATAAAAGCCTCCTGACGGCCTTCTCCGGATCCGGATCCCGCATCAGCCTCTCGCCTACGAGAATGCCGGAGGCGCCCCAGCCCGCGCACCGTTTGACGTCTTCATGATGATGGATGCCGCTCTCCGACACCCAGATCGCCCCCTCGGGCACCAGGGCCGCGAGCCTCTCCGACGTCCCGAGATCCACCGTAAAACTCGTAAGGTCCCGGTTGTTGATACCGATGATTCGCGCTCCCGCCCGGGCCGCCCGCCTGACTTCCTCTTCCGTATGGGTCTCTGCCAGGACGGAAAGCCCCAGAGAATGGGCGAGACCTAAAAAGGCAGAAAGCTCCTCGTCCGTCAGGATGGCGCAGATCAGAAGCACTGCCGCCGCGCCCATCAGCCTTGCCTCATAGATCATATAAGGGCTTATGATAAAGTCCTTGCGCAGGATCGGCAGGGACACGCTTTTCGCAATCTCTTCCAAGTACCGGTCGCTTCCCTGAAAATAAAAGGGTTCCGTCAGGCAGGAGATGGCGGCGGCGCCGCCCCGTTCGTAGGCTTTCGCGATCTTAAGATAGGGAAAATCCGGCGCGATCACGCCTTTCGATGGGGAAGCCCTTTTCACCTCGCAGATCATGGACATCCCCTCCCCGCGAAGCGCCTCAAAGAAGGAAGGACCCTTATAGACCCCCTTCTTCTCCGCCTCCTCCCGGATCTTTCCCAAGGGTTTTCGGCTTTCCTGCTCCGCCATCCGTTTCCGGGTACTCTCTACGATCCGATCCAGCCGGTTCATCGATTGCTCTCCCGGATGAAGGCTTCCAGCTTCTCCATCGCCTTTCCCTCGTCGATCAGCCGTTCCGCCATGCGCACACCCTCTTCCATCGTAGCTACCCTGCCGGTGATGTAGATCGCCGCCCCGGCGTTTAGACACACCGCCTGCCGCTTGGCTCCCTGTTCCTTGCCGGAGAGGATATCCCGCGTAATCCGCGCGTTCTCCTCTGGATCCCCTCCCTTTAGCTCCTCTTTGTCGCAGCGCTTATATCCGAACTGTTCCGGGGTCAGCTGATAGGAATGGAAAGCCCCGTCCCTGATCTCGCACACCGACGTGGGAGCGCTCATGGAGATCTCATCCAGCTTATCCTGACCGTAGACCACCATGCCCCGGGTGACGCCCAGGTTCTTCATGACCCGCGCCAGGGGCTCCACCAGCGTCTCCTCATAGACGCCCATGAGCTCCATGTTGGCCCCCGCGGGGTTCGACAGCGGCCCCAGGATATTAAACACCGTGCGGATTCCCAGTTCCTTTCGGATCGGAGCCACATATTTCATGGCAATATGATAGTTCTGGGCAAACAGGAAACAGATACCGATATCCTGAAGCAGCTTTGTGCTTTTCTCCGGCGGCAGGGTGATGCAGACTCCCAGCGCCTCCAGCACGTCGGCCGCCCCGCATTTTGAGGAAGCGGCCCGGTTCCCGTGCTTGGCCACGGGAATGCCCGCGGCGGCGATCACCAGGGAGGAGGTGGTAGAAATATTGAAGGAATTGGCTCCGTCTCCGCCGGTTCCTACGATCTCCAGGACGTCCATGTCGTGGAGCAGCCGGATACAGTGGGCGCGCATACCCGCGGCGGAGGCGGTAATCTCCTCGATGGTTTCTCCCTTCATGGAAAGGGCCGTCAGATAAGAAGACATCTGCACCGGGCTCGCCTCGCCGCTCATGATCTCGTCCATCACCTGTTCCGCTTCCCGATAGGTTAAATCTTCTCTCTTCGCCAGTTTTAGAATCGCCTCTCGAATCATGATCTTACTACCTCCATAAAATTTTGAATGATTTGTCCGCCCGCGGGCGTCATGACCGACTCCGGGTGAAACTGTAGTCCGTAAATCGGATACTTCGTATGTTCCACCGCCATGATCTCCCCGTCCTCCGAGGAGGCGGTGACCTTTAGGGTATCGGGAAGGCTGACGGCGCAGAGAGAATGATACCGTGCCGCCGAAATCACCGGTTCCATCCCGTGAAAGAGCCTGCTTTCCGAATCTAACCGCACCCGGGAACTCTTTCCGTGCATGAGGCGCTTCGCATAAGTTACGACCCCGCCGAAGGCCTCGCAGATGGCTTGATGCCCCAGGCATACCCCCAATATGGGGATCCTGCCGGCAAAATGCAGGATCGCTTCTTCGCAGACGCCGGCCTCCGCCGGTTTCCCCGGTCCCGGCGACAGGATCAGGGCCTCCGGCTCCATCTCCGCAAGCTGCTTCACCGTATACGCGTCGTTTCGTATGACGCGTATATTCGGTTCCGCAACGCCTACCAGCTGGTATAGATTATAGGAAAAACTATCGTAATTATCGATTAACAGGATCATTCCAAACCTCCCTGGGCCTCTTCCAGCGCCCTTACCACCGCCATAGCCTTATTTCTGCACTCCGCGTACTCTTTTTCGGGGACGCTGTCCGCCACGATCCCCGCTCCGGCCCTGACGCAAACCTTGCCTTCCCGCATATACGCCAGGCGAATCGCAATACACAGATCCAGATTTCCCGTGAAATCCAGATATCCCACCGCGCCGCCGTAGAGTCCCCGGGTATCATTCTCCAGCTCGTCGATGATCTGGCAGGCTCTCAGCTTCGGCGCTCCTGAAAGCGTCCCCGCCGGCAGCACCGCGTCCACCGCGTCCGTCCCGTCCCGATCCTCCCGAATCTGTCCCGTGACCGTGGAACCGATATGCATCACATGAGAATACCGCTGAACCCCCAGGTATTGTTCCACCCGGACGCTGCCGATCCGGCTGATCTTCCCCAGATCGTTCCGGCCCAGATCCACCAGCATGTTATGCTCCGAAAGCTCTTTCTCGTCTTGCAGAAGCTCCTTTTCCAGCGCCCGGTCTTCTTCCTCTTCCTTTCCCCTGGGCCGCGTGCCCGCCAGAGGAAAGGTGCTGAGCTTCCCCGCTTCCAGTTTCACCAGGGTTTCCGGGGAAGCGCCGGCGATCTCCATGTCCTCTCCGGAGAAGTAAAACATATAGGGAGAGGGATTGATCGTCCTCAACACCCGGTAGGTATCCAGGAGACTCCCCTCCGCCTCCGCTTCCAGCGGGTTGGACAGCACCACCTGAAAGATATCTCCCTCTCGAATGTATTCCTTGGCCCGCTCCACCATGCGGCAATACCGTTCCTCCGGAAACTTGGGGGTAAGCGGCCCCGCAAGGCGCAGGGGCGGGAACTCCGCCTTGCGTCCCTCCTTTAGCAGACGCCGCATATCAAGGAGCCTCTCCCGCGCCCCGCGGTAAGCCTCTTCTCCCCCCGCCGGATCCGCTCCCACGATCAGAAAGAGCTTCTGCCTGTCATGGTCGAAGGCGATCACCTCATTAAAGAGCATGAGATCCATATCCCGAAAACCGCTCTCCTTCCATCCTTCGTTTTGCAGGATCGGCTCCCCGTAACGAATATAATCATAGGCGAAGTATCCCACGAGCCCTCCCGTAAAGGTGGGCAGCTCCGGCAGGATCGGGCTCCAGTACCTGGCCGCGAGTTCTTTGAGCGCCTCTTTCGGATGGGATACTTCTTTTTCTACGACCTCTTCTCCGGTCCGGATCCGCAGCTTTCCCCCCTGACAGATCACCTCCAGGGTGGGATCGCATCCTAAGAAAGAATACCGTCCCCATTTATGATTCTCCTCCACGCTTTCCAATAAGAAACAGTGGGAACCGGCTCCCTTCAAGATTCTCAATACCTCCACGGGCGTGTATCCGTCCGCGTACAGTTCCGTATAGAGGGGAACCCGGCGATATGCCCTCATCTCCATAAATTCCTCTAACGTCGGTTTCATCTTATCTTCCCCTTTCCCTGTCCGGAGCAATAAAAAAGTCCTTGACAGAAATCGATTCTGTCAAGGACGAAGTATACAGCTACACTATACACCCGCGGTGCCACCTTGATTCATGGATTGCTCCATGCCCTTAGCGAGATACCAACATATCCCCGGCAACTAACGTATGCCCGACGTCGCAGCATACTCAGGATCCCTCCCTTTGACTGCGCCCTCAGCGGCCCATTAGGCAGCTTGCGTTCGTTCCGGCTCTCACCTGCCCGGACTCTCTGTGCGTGCACTGCTGCTTCCAACTCCGCTTCAACGGTTTCTTTTGTTGTTTCCGATAATACCATAAAATTTTTGAACTGTCAACGCTTTTTTGAAATTTTCCTGATTTTTTAAGGGGGAACCCCTTTCCCCAAAGCGGTTCCCCCTTTTCGTGGCCGAAGCCTCTTCACGTTGCCCTTCTTTTCCCTCTCACAAACTTAATCTTCCTTTTTGAGCACTTCTCCCAGGGCGGTGGCCATGCCCGCCAGACTCTGAATCTCCGACGGGATGATGATCTTCGTCGCCTTGCCGTCGGCCGCCTTCTCGAAGGCTTCCAGGCTCTTAAGCTGAATCACCGACGCGTCAAGCTGCACGTCCTTAATCATCTTTAGGCCTTCCGCCGTCGCTTTCTGTACCGTCAGGATCGCCTCCGCCTGGCCTTCCGCCTCGCGGATCTGCGCTTCCTTCGTGGCCTCGGCGTTCAGGATGGCGGACTGCTTATGGGCCTCCGCCTCCAGAATCATAGCCGCTCTCTTACCTTCCGCTACGAGGATCTGGGACTGCTTCTCGCCTTCGGCCCGCAGAATGGACTCACGCTTCTCACGCTCGGCCTTCATCTGTTTCTCCATGGCCGCCTGTACGTCGGAAGGCGGGATGATGTTCTTGACTTCCACCCGGTTGACCTTAATCCCCCAAGGATCGGTGGCCTCATCCAGAATCGTGCGCATCTTACTGTTGATGATGTCACGAGAAGTAAAGGTGGCGTCCAACTCCAGGTCGCCGATGATATTTCGCAGAGTCGTCGCGGACAGGTTGGCGATGGCCATCATGGGCCGCTCCACACCATAGGTGTAAGCCTTGGGATCCGTGATCTGAAAGAACACTACCGTATCGATCTGAATCGTGGCGTTATCCTTCGTGATCACCGGCTGCGGCGGGAAGTCCGCCACCTGTTCCTTCAAGTTAACCTTCATGGCCACCTGATCGATAAAGGGTACTTTCCAGTGAAATCCCGTACTCCATGTGGTGCGGTAGGCGCCCAGACGCTGAATAACATAGGCGCTGGCCTGCGGGACAATCCGGATATTGGCGATCAGAATGATCAGCACCAGTAATACAATACCTAATAAAATATAAGGAAACATCCTAACTCCCCCTGTCTTATGATTTTTCCGATGACTGCTTGGGTTGAACAAACAGTTTAACGCCTTCCACGCGAAGAACCGTCACGATCGTTCCCTCCGGGATGCAGTCCGTCTGTTCATCCGTCCTGGCCGACCAGATCTGACCGCCCACTTTGACCTGTCCCGTTCCTTCTAAGGGACGAATCGCCTCACAGACAATTCCCTCACGGCCGATGATCGCGTCCACATTTGTCGGTTGGATCTTCGGCGTCACATACTTCTTCACCAAGGGTCTGGTGAAGAAGAGAAGGAGGCCGGACACGAGTACGAAGGCCAGACACTGAATCCACTCGTTGACTCCAAACATCGCCAGCGCCCAGGACACCAAGGCCCCTGCCGCGAACCATATGGAAACCAATCCCATCGTTCCCGCTTCCACCAATATGCTGACAATCAAAACCGCCAGCCATATGTACGTCCAAACGGACATCTCCTCACCTCCTATCCCATAAAGTATCCTGTTTGGATCTGATTCTACGATATCATACTCTCGACTTCCCGTCAATATACGGAACGCGAGTTGACATTTTTGTCAACTCGCGCTACTCTTCCTCCATCAGGACCTCACGAATATTGTCTCTGAAACCGCGGCTCACCGGCAAAGGCTGAGAACAATTGAACAAATACACCGTCAGTTCCCTGCCTTCTCCCTCCACCCGCTGGATCTGGTCGATATTGACCAAGATCGTACGGTGGATTCTCCGCAGACGATCGATCTTCTTTTCTTGCAGCTGTTTTAGGATCTCCTCGAAGACTCCTTTCTCCGCCCGAATCTCCTCTATGCGGCCGGAGATTCTCATGATGGTTAAGATCCCTTTGAGAAGCTGAATACAGGCGATCTCGTTCACGTTGTAGCGGCAGATGGCGTGTCCCAGCCGGAACTGCAGCGTCTCCGCCTGCTCATACTTCTTGCGCAGAAACTCCCGGATCCCCAGCGCCTCCCCCACGGCTTCCACAAGCTCCGCTTCCTCATAGGGTTTCACCAGAAAATCATAGCTGCATACCCGCTGCAGCACCCGGTTCCGCAAATGCCTGTGATTGCTGATGAAAATGATCGGGGTGTTCAGATAGGGGCTCATCTGACGGATTCCCTCCGCCAGATGGATGCCCGTCACACCGGAACCGGCGATCTCTATATCCAGCAAAAAAAGGACATACCGGTTTTGACGGATCCGCTCCAGGGCTTCCTTCGGCGTCCCGCAGACGTCGATTTCGAGCGTCGGAAAAGCCTCTGTCAGGATTTTTCCCATGCGCGAAGTCTCTTTTTCTTCGTCGTCCATGACCAGGATTCTCTTCTCATTCACCGGCTCCCCCTCCCTCCTTGGTATAAAATGTGACTTCTACCCGAAAGATTCCGTCCTGATCTTCCAGCAGCAAGTCTCCCTCATATTTGCTCACCAGCCTGGAGACCTGATACAGCCCCAACCCCTGATGGTGTTCTCCCTTGGTCGTAAAGTTCTTTTCCGTCATCTGGGCGATGCTCGGCATCTGATCCGGTATGGGATTTTCGATCTCGAGGCGGTGGGCCGTCCGCTCCCCTTCTTCCTCACAGACGAGACGCACGCCGATGTGACGGCGGCCGGGCTCCAGATCTGCCACGGCATCCATGGCGTTATCCATGAGATTCTGAAAGATCTCTACCAGACGATATTCCGGCAGGGGAAACTCCGGCAGACGGGGTGTGGCGCTTATCTTCATCTGAATCCCCTGTCTTAGCGCCCTGTTGGACTGTCCGTACAGTAACGCCCGCAGCAAAGGATTTTCCATGTGCAGCAGGATGTCGTTCAGCTGATTTTCGATCTGTAAATCTTTATAATAGGTTTGTACTTCTTGACGAAGCTCTCCCAGATCCTCTTCCGTCATCACCAGATCGTGCAAATAGTTCAGATGTTTTCGGTAATCGTGGGCCCGTATCCGCGCGCTGTCCACATAGGCCTCCATGCTTTTGATATACTGTTCGTTCGCCGCGATCTTCTGCGACTCCTGCCGCCCTCTGAAAAAGATCAGCATTCCTACGAAAAGACACAGCATCAAAAAATGCAGGAGCATGAAGAGTCCGGGCAGGGGCAAAAAGGTATCGTATTGTTCGTTTTGTAAAAACTGGGACAATACCAACACGGGAATCCCCAGAACCCCCGTCATGACCCAGCAGATCTGGCGGTGCTCATAATAGAGGGAGGACAGCCTTCTTCTGCGTATAATCCAACAGAGCAAAACGGCGCAGACAAAAGTAGATCCGTCCACCAAGAGGATTTCCAAGATATCGTTCCATTCCCGGGGCACAAAGCATCGGAACAAAAGCTTAAAATATTCCGTTACGGCCACCGCGAAGAATGTATGGATGACCGTGAAAGAAAATGGAATGCCTCGGAAAACAAAGGCGAACACCGCGCTCAGGAAAAGAAACAGCAATAGCAGACGAGGCTGGGGATAAAAAGTAGCCCATTCCATGACCGCCAGCAAAGATCCCACGATCAGAAGACTCCCGCCGATCTGCAGCCATCTGACCGGCAGATTCATTCTCCCGAACAGCACAACGCGCCATCTGTCGCTGCTTTCCGGCAGCATCGCCACCCAGATCATCAGCACGCTCAGAAGCCCCAACATGTCCGCCGTCCATTCTCTCCACATTCTTATACCTCCGCCGCGATCTGCTGTACCTTTTTCTTGATGCGCTGCAGCGCGTTATCGATGGATTTCGGCGTCTTCCCCATGGCCTTCGCGATCTGATGATAATCATACCCTTGCAGATAGAGGGAAAGAACCCGGTGTTCAAAGGGGCTGCAATGCTTATCGATCCGCTTTTGCAGCGTCCGGATCTCTTCTTTACTGATCAGCGTTTCCTCCGGCGAATCCTCCTGGGGAGCCGCCAGGATTTCCATCATGGTCGTCTCCTTTTCCTCGTCGTCGTTCAGCGTTTTGTTGAGAGAAATATAGGAATTGAGAGGCCAATGCTTCATCCTCGTGGCATTCTTCACCGCCGTCAGGATCTGACGGCCGATGCAAAGATCCGCGAAACTGCGAAAGGCCGTGTCCTTCCCCGGCCGGTATCCCATGATCGCCTTATAAAGACCGATCATCCCTTCCTGAATCAGATCCGCCCGGTCCGCGCCCAACAGGAAATAAGGACGTGTTTTGACCCGCACCAGATCCTTGTACCGTTCTAGCAGAAGATCCACCGCGTCAGCGCCGTCGGAACCTCCCCGCCGCACGATCTCGATGACCTCTTCATCCGTTAAATCCGCCCATTCCGGACGATTCATAATCGTATGTTCGTAATTCTCCAATGTGTTCTCCTATCTTTTGTTAAGCGAAGTCCCTCTGCCGCACAACCTCGTACATAAGAACCCCCGCCGCTACGGAGGCATTCAGCGAATTCACGTGTCCCTTCATGGGCAGCTTGACCACATAATCGCTCCTCTCCCTCGCCAGGCGGCTCACGCCCTCGTGTTCCCCGCCGATGACAAGAGCCATGGGCCCCGTAAGAGACACTTGATAGGCGGCCTCCCCGTCCATATCGGCGCAGGCGATCCAGAGTCCTTCTTTTTTCAGTTCTTCGATCGTCTGAGAGATGTTATTCACCTTAGCCACCGGCACGTATTCGCAGGCGCCCGCCGCCGTTTTCACCACTGCCGCCGTAAGGCCCACCGCGTGCCGCTTGGAAAT
>CALWBZ010000117.1 GCA_944376225.1 uncultured Clostridia bacterium
TTTTTGATAAAAGTGTCGCTGGATATTGGGCATAATATATGATAATCTTGATGCCAGAAGGAAAGACGTCTTTCAAATCAACAAAAGGAGGCATATTATGAAAAAGATGTTTTGTCTACTGCTGGTCTTACTGCTGACGATCGGTTCCTTGAGCGGATGCTCCGGTGACGGAAACAGCAGCAAAGTGGAAGAAAGCAGCGCGGAAAGCGTGCAGGAGGCGTCGAAGGGAGAGGCGCAGGAACCGGTAGGGCCGGAGTTCTCCTATCCTATGGACGGAACGGTTACGCTGACGATCAATTACGAAGCTTATGATCTCCAAGACGTTCCGGAGTATGCCCGTGAGTATTATTATTGGGAGGTTCTGCAGGAAAAGACGGGAATCCATTTGGAATTTATCGGAGCAGAATCCGGCCCGTATGATACCACACAGGAGTTTCTGCTCCTTCTGGCTTCGGGAGAATATCCGGATATGTTTGTCTGTAACTGGGTGTCATTTCCCGGAGGGCCGGCAGCGGCCATTACGGACGGCTATATCCAGACCCTGGATTCTCATTCCGAACAGATGCCTAATTTCATGG
Source organism: uncultured Clostridia bacterium (assembly GCA_944376225.1). Lineage (GTDB taxonomy): Bacteria > Bacillota > Clostridia > Lachnospirales > Bianqueaceae > Faecimorpha. Next base: position 579 of record CALWBZ010000117.1, read on the forward strand.
CATTCCTAGAAGAAAACCCGGAGATCGATAAGATGATCCGTACGGATAACGGGGAACTCTATGCGGCGCCGTGGCTGAGACAGGAAGGAACCGACGTGGAAACCGGACTGGTGATTCGCAAGGATTGGCTGGATCAAGTAAATATGGAAATACCAGAAACCATCGATGAAATGCACGATGTACTTAGCGCCTTTAAGACGGAGCTAAATGTGGTGAGTCCTCTGACCTTTGAGCTGCGCTGGTTATGGCTGGAGACAGCAGCGGCCTCTTTGAGTTCGCCTTTTGACACAGTTTATCCTTTCTATGTGGATGATGGAGAGGTTAAATTCGGTCCATTAGAAGAAGGATACCGTGATTTTATCGAAATGATGGCCCAATGGTATAAAGAAGGCTTGTTGGATACAGACCTTGCTACCGTGGATAAGAGCACCGTACAGGCGAAATTCGCGAACGGAGAAGCAGGGGCCGCGATTCAGCAGAGCGGAAACGTACAAAACTGCGTAAACGTATTGCAGGAGGCGAATGAAGCCTATGAAGTCGTTGCTGTTCCGTCATTGGTTATGAACAAAGGGGATGAACCGGAATACAGTCATTATCGACTGATCTTTGACGGAGGATTTGAACTGACCATGAGCACTCAAACAGAGCATCCAGAAGAAGTTAGCCGTTTCATGGATTATCTGTTTAGTAAAGAAGGGGATATGTTGACCAACTATGGAACAGAGGGCGTTACCTATGAGGCGGATGAAGAAGGGAATTTCGTTAAGTTTACGGATCTGATCACAAACCCGCCGAACGGAGACTCTTCCACTACGGCACGTTACTATTTCGCCAAATATCATAACTGGCCGCATCAGGGTAAGGATATGGATTATTATGATCCGGATTATATTCGTGAGATTAAAGAAACCTGGAAGGCTGGCATGGAGGAACATGTCTTACCGGCGATTACCCATACGGCGGAAGAGACGAGCGTGATCTCCGCAAAATATTCTACTTTGGATACTTATTGCAGGGAGAATATCACGAAGTTCATCTTGGGGACTTCTTCCATGGAGGAATGGGATGGTTTTATAGATGCGATCCGTCAATTAGGGGCGGAAGAAATTTTGACGATTAAACAGGCGGCTTACGACCGTTATATGGCCCGTTAACAAAAGTTTCCCGGGAGGGAGAGCCTCCCGGGAAACCTACATTAGGATAGGAGGTGCGGAGAATGAAGAAAGACAGTTTCGGGAAACGGGCGTCCCGCGACATGCGAAGGAACTGGCCGCTGTATCTGATGGTTCTTCCGGTGGTCATTTTTTATATCCTGTTCTGCTATAAGCCCATGGTAGGTATCATCATCGCCTTTAAGGATTACAAGCCCAATCTGGGGATCTGGGGAAGCCCTTGGACGAGTCAGCACGGGCTTTATCATTTTATCTCGTTCTTTGATTCCATCTTTTTCACACGCGTTTGCGTCAATACGATCATGATCAGTCTGTATTCCCTCGTGTTTGGATTTCCGGCTCCCATTATTCTGGCGTTGCTAATGAATGAGCTGAAAAACCAAAAGTTCAAGCGAGTGGTACAAACGATTACATATTTTCCGCACTTCGTCTCTACCGTGGTCATCTGCGGAATGGTGCGGCAGTTTTGTCTTTCCGATGGGTTGTTTAATGAGATAGGCTCTTGGTTCGGGGCGCAGCCCCAGTCTCTCTTGCAGGTGCCGGAATATTTCAGAACCATCTATACCGCCACGGGAATCTGGCAGGGCATCGGATGGAACAGCATTATCTATCTGGCGGCCATCGCGGGAGTGGACAGCGGCCTGCACGAAGCTGCCGCGCTGGACGGCGCTGGACGGTTCCGCAGGATCTGGCATATCACGCTGCCGGGGATCAAGCCTACGATCGTAATCCTCCTGATCATGCAGATTGGCGGCATGATGAGCGTTGGATATGAAAAAATTATCCTTTTGTATAATGAGTCCATTTATGAGACGGCGGACGTGATTTCCACCTTTGTCTATCGCAGAGGACTTCTGGAATTTAACTGGAGTTTTTCCACCGCGGTCAACCTGTTCAATTCTTTGTTGAATTTCATTCTGGTCTTTACGGCCAACGCCATCAGCCGTAAGGTCACGGAAACAAGCCTGTTCTGAAAGGGGGCATTCAAATGGTCGAACGAAGAACGATTGGAGAAAGGGCCTTTAATCTTTTCAATGTCCTGTTTTTAATTCTCTTATCTGTCATCATGCTGTATCCCATGCTGTATGAGGTGTTTGTCTCGTTAAGCGATCCTTTGGCCCTCTTCGCCCATCGCGGCCTGATGTTAAGGCCCCAGGGATTCAGCACCTACGCCTATACCTGGGTCATTAGCAATAACGAGGTATGGACGGGCTATCGAAACACCATCTTCGTCATCGTCGTCGGCTTGGCGGTCAATCTGTCGTTGACGAGCCTCGGCGCTTACTTTTTGACGAGACGCAGCGTGATGTGGCATAAGCCGATCATGATTATGATCCTGATTACCATGTACTTCTCCGGAGGATTGGTGCCTTTCTTCCTGACGGTCAAGGATCTGGGATTGTATGACAGCCTGTTCGCGCTGATCTTTCCCACGGCGATCAGCACATACAATATGATCCTTTTGCGTTCCTATTTTACCAGTATTCCGGAAAGTCTGGTGGAATCCGTGTTTATCGATGGCGGGGGACACTTTACGATTTTATTTAAGGTCTTTATCCCCTTATCGCTGCCCGCCATGGCCGTCATGGTGCTCTACTATGGCGTAGGTCATTGGAATACTTATTTTAACGCGCTGATCTTCATCAAGAGTAAAGAGAAATTCACTTTGCAGCTGGTGCTCCAGAAAATGCTGATCGAAGGATCGAATCTGGATGTGGATCAGCAGACCGCGGAATACGAACAAGTGGTAGAAAGCATCAAGGCCGCCATGGTTGTCGTGTCCACGGTTCCGATCCTATGCATCTATCCCTTCTTGCAGAAATATTTCGTGGGAGGCATCATGATCGGATCCCTCAAGGAATGATCGAGTTATCCAAAAATCCCGGGAGGTGCTGTCGGGCGCGCAGCACATTTCGGGATTTTTGTGTTAAATTAATGAGTTTTCTCCCGAAAGAGCTGTCGGGTGCGCAGCACATTTCGGGATTTTCGTGTTAAATTAATGGGATTTTCCCCGAAAGTGCTGTTAAGGGCATATTGCTTCGTCTATGGAATTATGCTATGATACATAATAGGAGGTGCGCGGGATGAAACATAGACGATTTCAGTGGATATGCGCAGGAGTCGGGAGCTTGCTTCTTCTTCTAAATCTGGGCTGCCATGCCGATAAAACGGTGACGACAGTGGATGCGTTATGGCCGGCGTACACGTTTTATGAGGCCATAGAGGAAGCGGAGACCATCGTATATGGAAAGGTCGTGGATAAGGGGACGACGCAAATAGAGGAACACGTCATCGGTGAGGATAAAACTTTTAAGGAATACTATCGGGATGTCACCATAGAAGTCATAGAGATGCTAAAGGGAGATGAAGAATCCGCCACGGTCAATTATATTGAAATGGGAGGAGAAACATCGACACAGGTGATACAATATTCCGGAGTGGTCCCGGTTTCGGCAGGAGATCGGGTCCTCCTCTTTCTTCGGGAGAATGGGAGCTATATCTGTCCGGACGGTTTGTTTACGGAAGATGAGGAGGGGATGATTACAGTCCCTCAAAACATGATGCCGCAAACAAGCGAAATGGCATTGGAAGCGGAGAATCGGTGTACGGTGGCGGAGTATTGCGAGTGGATCGGGAGCGCTTTGGCATAGGGCGATTCCATGAAATCAAAAAACAGCGATCTATTATATAAAGGGGGACAGAAAATGAACGCAGACAGAAAACCGGAAGAGACGAGAAGAAAACCCTGGGAGAATGGTCCGCTGCATCCGGCGCCGGATCGCCCCTATTTGTTGACCGGAGAGAAGCCTTTTTTCTGGATGGGAGACACGGCCTGGCTCATGGTGCAGAAACTTAAAGCTTCCGAAG
>CALWBZ010000118.1 GCA_944376225.1 uncultured Clostridia bacterium
GGACTACATTCGGGCTATTCTGACCGATGAAGAGGTGTATGATGCGGTGGGGCAGCTCAGGAGTGTGTATCCCGACCTGATGCGTATTGATTTTGATAATGCCAGGACAAGAAACCAAGGGAATATCTTAGAGGGAACAGGTTTACCCCGAGAGCAGGACCTGGATGAGCTGTTTGCCGCTTTCTTCGAGGCGCAGTATGGTCGTAGTCTCACCGAGGACGAGCGGGAAACGATCCGAGAACTATTGGAGAAGGAGGCGGAGAATGAAGCCCATTGAGTTGGTGATGCAGGGGTTCGGCCCTTTCGGCGGAACCGAACGTGTGGACTTTTTGCGGTTTCACGGACTTTTTCTGATTTCCGGCGATACGGGCGCGGGGAAAACGACCGTTTTTGACGGGATCAGCTATGCTCTTTTCGGAGAAACCAGCGGAAGCGCCAGGCAGATCGATTCGGTGCGCAGTCACTACGCGGGAGAGCAGGATCCCACCCGGGTCAGCCTGACCTTTTCCCAGCAGGCAAAGGTGTATCGAATCGAGCGCAGTCCCGCCTACGAACGTCCCAAGAAGTCGGGACAAGGAATGACGAAGGAATCGCCCAAGGTCATATTGACCATGCCGGACGGCACGGTTTTAAGCGGAAACAACACGGTGACGCCGGAGATCGAGAGGCTGTTAGGCGTGGACTATAAGCAGTTTAAGCAGATCGCCATGATCGCCCAGGGAGAATTTCGCCAGCTGCTTCTGGTAGGGACGGAGGAACGGGGAACCATCCTGCGCAAAGTCTTTCATACCGAGAGATGTCAATTCCTTCAAGAACAATTGAAACAGATGGCCTCTCGCAGGAGAGGCGAGGCACAGGAAGCGCGGAGCGCAATCAGAAACCTTCTGAGTTTTTTGCGGCTGCCGAAGGAAAGAGAGATTCCGGAGGAAATCCTGGAGGATCCTTATAAGGCAGAAGGCGAGATGCCGCGATGGGAGGAATGGCTTCGGGAAGAACAGAAAGAGAAAGAACGTCTCGAGAACGAAGAGGCGGGGAACGCGCGGCTGCTGGAGCAGGCTCGTCTCTGGAGGGAAGGAAGGGAACGTCTGGAAGAAGCCGTAAAGAAGCGGGAATCCTGCGCGCAAAAGATCCAAGAACTCAAGGAAGAAGCGCGAAAGGCGGAGCGAATCCTTCAGGAGGCCCAGAGCAGGGAAGAGGAGATCAACGAGTGTAATCTGCGGGCGGAACAGGTTAGGGAACGGCTTAAGGCCCGTAAGGAAGCAGATTGCCTGCAAAAAACCATACAGGAAAAAGAAAAGAAAATAAAAGAACTCGAAACTTTCCGGGAGAGCGTGTCCCGTCAGTATGCTGCGGAGCAGCAAAAGCGTCAGGAGGCAGATAAAAAATACCAAGAATTACAGGAGGCCGGAGAACAGGAGGCCCAGGCCGCTAGAAAGCTGGATCGTCTAACGGAACAGAAAAAACGAAGCCTGCAGGTGGAACAGATGCAAAAATCCTGCGCGCAGTTAAAGCAGAACCTCTACGTAGGGCGGGAGCGTTACCGGAAAGCCGAGGAAGCGTATGCCGAGGCCCGAGAAGCCTATGAGCGGGCAGAGCGCCTGTGGAGGCAGGAACAGGCGGGGATCTTAGCGGAGACGCTGGCGGAAGGGGAGCCCTGTCCGGTATGCGGATCAAGATCCCATCCCGCCAAGGCCCAAAGACAGGGCATGGTGATGGATGAAGCGCAGCGGGAGAAACTAAAAGAGAAAGTGCAAAGGCTTTTGCAAAATTGTCTGCGGGAGAACGAGCAGGCAGCCGCCCTGCAGGGGCAATGGGAGACGAGCCTAAAACAGCTGGAAGAGGCCAGGCAGGAGCTGCCTCCCGAGATCGGACAGATCGATGGGGATCTCGCGAAGGCTAAAAAGCAGCTGGAGTTTTACTCGAATCAGCGGCAGGAAGCCAAACGGCTGCAAGAGCAGATGCGAAAACAGACAAAACAGCTGGAGGCTCTTTTACAGGAACAAAACCGGGCCGCGGAGAAGTTGAATATCTGCAAACAGGAGCAGGCCGCCTGTCGGGGAGCTTACGAACGAGAAATAAAACGATGCGCTCAGGAGAGCGAAACCGCCCTCACGGCCCTTCTAAGGGAACTTGTCGATAAGGCGGAACGGCTTGCCGAGGAGCTTAGGAAGGCGAGGCAGGCATATGAAAGCCTTGGACAGGATCTGAAAAAAGAGGAAGGACTGTTTCAGGGGATCGCGGACAGCATCCGTAAGGAAGAAGAATTTCTCGCCGAGGCCCCGGAAAAGGAGGCGTTACAGGCGTGGGAGGAGGATTTGATACGAGAACAAAGGCAGAGGAAGAGCCTCTATGAGGATCTGGCGGCAAGGCTTCAGAATAATCGTCAGACGTTAAAAGGGCTTCAAGCCGCCTTTAGAAACTATCATAATGTCAGTGAGGAATACGAGCGGATGAACGCTCTGGCCCAGACGGCGAGCGGGAGTCTGCCGGGACGGCCGAAGCTTGCCTTCGAGCAATATATCCAGGCCTTTTATTTCGACCGGGTCTTGCAAGCCGCCAATCAGCGGCTGAAGATCCTCAGTCAGGGCCAGTATACGCTGTCGCGAAGAGAACAGGCGGAAAATATCAAAAAGGCTTCCGGCCTCGATATGGAAGTGCTGGATCACTATACCGGCAGGAAACGCCCCGCCTCTTCTCTTTCCGGAGGCGAGTCCTTTCAGGCGGCTTTGGCCTTGGCGCTGGGCTTATCGGATGTGATTCAGAGCTTCGCGGGAGGAATCGAGGTGGACGCGGTCTTCATCGATGAAGGCTTTGGCTCTCTCGATCATCAGGCCCTGGAACAGGCGTTAGAAACCCTGGGAACCCTATCGGTAGGAAATCGGCTGGTGGGTGTCATCTCCCATGTAGACGCCCTGAAAGAGCGGATCTCCCAGCAGCTGCAGGTGAGTAAAAGCGTATACGGAAGTCATATCCATCAGAAGTCTTGATTTTTATGTCCATACAAGGTACAATAGGCCTAGAAGGTAAATCTTTGTCAATCAAGAAGATAGGAGGACGAAAGAATGGCATCTGTACTTTATTATCAGGGACATGGCAGTTACCGGATCACGACGGAAGAAGGCCGTGTGGTCTATGTGGATCCCTACGCGGGCGACGGCTACGATGTGCCGGCGGATCTGATCCTCGTGACCCATGAGCATTATGACCATAACGCTCTGGAGAAGGTGACGAAAAAAGAGGATACGACAGTGATCCATTCCGAGCAGGCCTTGGCCGATGGGAAGTATCAGACTTTTGATCTGGGCTGGATCCGGATTCAGGCGGTCCCTGCCTATAACAAGAATCATTCCAAGGAAAGCTGCGTAGGCTATCTCCTGTATTGGGAAGGATTATGCCTATACGCTTCCGGGGATACCTCCCAGACGCGGGAGATGGCGGAATTGCCGCCCATGGATTATGCCCTGCTGCCTGTGGACGGGGTGTATAACATGAACGCGGAAGAAGCCACGCGCTGCGCGGCGATTTTGCCTGCGCGCCGGGTGATTCCGATTCACACAAAACCGGGCGAACTGTACGACCGAACCGTAGCCGAGAGGTTTCAGGCGCCCAACCGCCTGCTTTTAGCAGCCGGAGAATCTTTAGAATTAAAGGAGTAGAGGGAAAATGAAGAAGTTATGGATGGTATTGGTACTGGTATTTTGTATGTTGGCCGCGTCCTGCGGCAATCAGGAAACCGCGCTGGAATCCGGGAAACTGCCGGAAGTGCATAATGCGGTAAAAGAAGCCTATGGAGAAAACTATATCCCCAGCATGGAGCTGGATGAGAACTACCTGAGCTCGGTCATGGGAATCCCGGCGGAGGATATCAAGGATTTCGTGGCGGAAGGGCCGATGATGTCCACGCATATCGATATGTTTGTGGGAATCGAGGCGGCGGACGGTAAGGCGGAAGAGGTGGAACAGGCCATGCAGGCTTATCTGGATATGCAGATCGAAAACGCGATGATGTATCCGATGAATGTTCCGAAGCTGAAGGCCACGCAGATTCTGCGGGTGGATCAGTATGTCTTCTACGTATGCCTAGGCGCGTATGATGAGGCAGGGCTGGAGGATACGGCGGCGGAGAAATACTATGGAGAACAGGTGGAAATCGGTCTTACAGCCATTCATGACACATTGGGCAAGTAAATAGAGAAAAATAGAGGGGGTTACACACAATGAAAACCATCATGTATGAGGACAGGTGCCTGCGGACACACACGGGAAAGCTTTTGTTCGGCCCGGTAGGCCGGCGTCTGTGGGTCGATTATCTGGACCGGAAACCCGGGTTCTGCGGGCGTATCGATTTTATTCACAAAACCAATCTGACGGAGCTTTTTCAGGTCGTCTGCGATCGTGACGCGGATTGGGAGCTGGCGAAAAGCGTCTGGTATCCCGATCGGTTGGAGATGGGTTACGAGGATGAAGATTTCTCCTTTTCAGAGACGAAATCCATTCTCTTTGACGACCTGGCTTTCAGCCGTCAGGTATGGGTGAATCATTCCCGGGAACCCATGACGCTGCGTTTTAGGGGGGAGCCGGAAGGGACAGAGCGAGACGGTTGTTTCTTCGCTTCCCCGGTATTAAGCTACGGATATCAGGTGGGCGGCGTCATCGGCTGGAGCCTGCCCGAAAAGGAGTATGTGCTGGAGCCGGGACAGAAGGTGGAATTGGTAGCCGCCTGCCAGGTGGGGAACCTCTGCACGCAGACTAGGAAAGAGCTGGAAGATCAATTGGCGGCCTTCTGGAAGCGCTATCCCGGGGCGCGGGACGCGGAAGAAGCGGCCAAGAAGCAGTGGGAGGATTTTATGGCGAGGGTGCCGGAGTTTTCCTGCTCCCATCCCATGCTCGACCGGGCCTGGGTCTACCGCTGGTTTATCATGCGTCATTGCACGGCCTATCCCGCCTTCGGAAATCTCCGGCACGCGGTCATGTATGAAGGCCGTTCCCACCGCATGAACAAAACCCCCTTTGTCAGCAAAGGCTGGGAGTTTTCTAAACTCATTCCCCTGTCCACGTCCTTACACGTGACGGATTATCGGTGGAACGAGGATCACGAGACTGCGAGGGAGTTTTTGCGCAGCTTCTTTGATAGCGCGGATGAAAACGGCATTCCCAGAAGCACGGTTACGAATGATTATCTGGCCGCCTATGCTAACTATGGCGTATGGGCCGTGTATCAGCTGTATCTCGTGGACGGGGATAAAGCGTTCTTAGAGGGAGTCCTGCCCGCGATGAAGGCCTATATCCAGGGCCATATAAAAGTACACGGAGACCCGGAAGACGCGCTGCAGATCGAGTATACCCATTCCCGGACGGGCAAGGAATACCAGCCGAGTTATTGGTACTTCCACAACTATCCGATGAATCCCAAGGACAAGAGTACCTACACCCCGCTGAAACGAGTGGATCGCAGTGTGTACCATTATCTCAACACAAAAGGATTGGCGGCGATCTGCCGGATCTTGGGAGATCCGGATCAGAAGACATATGAAGAGCTGGCCAAGCGGATTGCCGGGGACATCAACCGAAAGATGTGGGACGAGGAGACGCATTTCTATTATGACCTGCATTATCAGACCGATGAGAAGGCCATGGTGAAGAACATCGTGGGATTCTATCCCTATTGGGCGGAGATCACGAACGACGAGAAGCTGCCGGGCCTTATCTATCTCATGGACCCGGAACAGTTCGATACGGGCAATGCCTTCCCCTCCGTATCCAAGGAGAATCCGGTGTATTCTCCCGACGGCGGCTGGCAGGGCAACTTTATTAAAGGACGAAACGGATGCGTATGGGACGGCCCCTCCTGGCCCTATACGACGGCCATCGCCCTTTCGGCGCTGGGCAAGCAGAGCCAGAAGCATGAGCACAGGTATGACCGGGATTTCTGGCGCTTTTTCCGCCAGTACACCAATCAGCATTTCCGGGACGGAGACGTGGAGCGGCCCTATCTGGTGGAGCACTATAATCCGGAGAGCGGAGAGCGCCTGAGCGACGAGGTGGATTATAACCATTCTTACTGGATCGATCTGGTGGTGACCTTTGTCGCCGGCGTGGACGTGGAGGAAGACAGGATCATAGTGGATCCGCTGCGGTTGGGACTGAAATGGTTCCGGCTGGATAACCTCCGGATCCGGGGCCACCGCTATACTGTCTCCTGGTCGGAAGGAAAGGACAGGGCGGAAGCCCCCAAAGGATTTCGGATCCTGCGGGACGGAGAGAAGATCTACGAGGGAGATACCCTAGAGAGAGTGGAGATAGAAGGATGAAAAAGCCATGGATTGGTGTGACCCTTTCCGAAGAGGAGAGCGGTAAAAACATGTTTTTACGGGCCAACTACGCCACAAGCATATGGCAGGCGGGGGGAATCCCCGTGCTGCTCCCCTATTATGGGCAGGCGGAGGATTATGAACGCCTGGCGGAAGAGTTGGACGGATTTTTGTTTTCCGGCGGGGTGGATGTGGATCCTTCTTACTTCGGAGAGGAGACGTTCGCGGGCTGCGGAAGCGCCTCGACGAACCGGGACCGGATGGAGAAGATGTTGTATCAGGCGGTCTATGCGTTGAAAAAGCCCATGTTGGGGATCTGTCGAGGGATCCAGTCCATGAATATCTTTCAGGGCGGGACGATCTGGCAGGATATCCCCAGGTATTTCCCGGGAAGGCTTGCAGACGGCCAGGCGCTGGCTCACCAGCAGCCCTCGGAGGGAGCCGTCTCCTCTCACACGGTAGAGATCGAGCCGGATTCCTTACTGTATCGCCTCTTGGGAACAGGGAGCCTGCGGGTGAACAGCTTTCATCATCAGGCGGTGCGGGAGTGCGCGCCGGGGGTAAAGGTTGCCGCCAGGGCGAAAGACGGATTGATCGAGGCCGTCGAAATGCCGGAATATGGCTTCTGGCTCGGGGTACAGTGGCATCCGGAATACATGGCCGCAAGGGACGAGAACGCCGCGAGACTGTTTCGCGGGTTGGTAGAGGCATCGAGCCATGGCGTTTGACGGAATCACGACCTATAAGGTCATCGAGGAGCTCCGGCAGAAGATCGAGGGCGGAAAAATCGATAAGATCTATCAGCCGGAAAAAGACGAGATTGTTTTAAGCATCCGAAGGCCCGGGCAGGTATACCGCCTTCTTTTAAGCGCCCATACGGACAGCGCCCGGTTTTATTTGACGGAGAATAAGCCGGAGACGCCCTTGGAGCCGCCCATGTTCTGTATGCTGTTTCGCAAGCATTTCGGAGGGGGCAAACTGGCGCGCCTCTCTCAGGTGGGGTTTGACCGGATTTTGCAGATCGATGTGGAAGTCTATAACGAACTGGGGGATCTATGCCATAAGAAGATCATCCTGGAGATCATGGGACGACACAGCAATCTGATCTTGGTGGACGAAAGGGGCAGAATCATAGACGCCGCCCGCCATGTGGGGCAGGACATGAGCCATTTCCGCATGGTACTGCCGGGTCTTTTCTATGAGGCGCCGTCCCATAATCAAAGGGCTAACCCGCTGGATATGGAGTCTTTGGAAATCTTTGAGGAAGCCTGGAAAGATTGTCATGCCCCGGTCGTAAAAGGAATGTATCAGGTATTTAACGGGATCAGCCCCTTTGCCGCCTCCGAGATCTGCTTTCGGGCGGAAATACCGGAGCGCTCCGCCTTTCACGATCTTTCGGGGGAGGAGAAGAACCGGCTCTATCTGGCGTTTCGGGAAGTGTTTCGGCAGATGCGGGAGGAGGCCGCTCATCCAGCGATCTTTATGGACGGGGACCGCATGCGGGAATACAGCATGACGGAAAGCCGCCTCATGGCGGGAGTGGAGCAGAAAACCTACGACGCGCCCTCGGAGCTCCTGGACGCGTATTATGTGCGGGAGGATACGAAAAATAGGCTGCGGCAGAAGGCTCAGGATCTTCACAAAGTGGTGACGACGCATTTAGATCGCGCCAGAAGGAAGTATGACCTGCAGCAGAAGCAAATGCGGGACACGGAGGGACGGGAGAAATATCAGCGCGCGGGAGACCTGATTACCGCCAATATCTATCGTGTTCAGACCGGAGACCGGAAGCTGATCGCCGAGGATTTTTATCAGGATCCTCCGGTTAGCGTGGAGATTACCCTGAAAGAGAACCTGACGCCGGCCCAGAACGCCCAGAAATACTATGCCCGGTACAACAAGCTGAAGCGTACCGAGGAGGCGTTAACGGGACAATTGCTTCAGACCGAGGAAGAAATCCAGTACCTGGAAAGTCTCCTTGCGGCCATGGACATGGCGGATTGCGAAAAGGATCTGGAGGACATTCGTCTGGAGCTCTATGAGACAGGATATGTCCGTAAAAACAGGCAAAAACGCAAGAATCTGGCGGCCAGCAAGCCGATCACCCTGGAGACGTCAGAGGGACTTACGGTCATGGTGGGCAAGAACAATATCCAAAACGATCAGTTGACGTTTCGGACCGCCTCTCCCTTCGATCTGTGGTTCCATGTGAAGGATATCCCGGGCTCTCATACGATTCTGTTTTGCGCCGACAAAGAATACGGGAAGGATTATACGGATCAGAGCATTTTGGAAGCCGCGAGAATCGCGGCGGGGCATTCCAGGGCTGCTTCCGGCAGCCGAGTCCCCGTAGATTACGCCCAGAGGCGTTACGTGAAGAAGCCTTCCGGCTCCAAGCCCGGGTTCGTCATCTATACCCATCAGAAAACGCTCTATGTGGATCCGGCCGGCTCTTGACAGCCGCGCGCGTCCGTGGTACAATAAACACAGTCAGTTGACGTTCTTGACGAGAAAAGACCAGGCTGCGCCCTGAGTCTGCCGCCAATGGGCGTCAAATTCCCATGATTCACAGCAACCATGGGAGAATGAAAAACAAGAAAAGGAGTGGGAGGATGAAGAATATTTCTTGCTAATGTAGAGGTAACTCGGTACAGGAGAAGGACGAGAAGAGTCGTTTTTTTCGTGTACGTTTTAGCAGGAAAGTATTCCCAGTCATCCCGTGCCGATCTGGCTTTTATATGTATGCTTGGTGGATCCCGGGAAATGCTTTCCTGGGATTTTTTACCAGGAGGGATTTATATGTCTAAGATTGACGTGGTAGATTTGACATTCGCATACGAAGGAAGCTATGATAATGTATTTGAACATGTGACGTTTCAGCTCGATACGGATTGGAAAACAGGGTTTACGGGGCGCAACGGACGGGGAAAGACGACGTTTTTAAGGCTTTTGCAAGGGAAATACGCCTATCAGGGAAAGATCAGCGCCAGCGTGGGATTCGATTATTTTCCATTTACGGTGGACGACCCCTGGGAGTTGACCCAGGATGTGGTAGAGGGATTGGATCAGGATGTGCCGGAATGGAAGATTCGCAAAGAGCTGAAACTGCTGCATCTGGATGAGGAGGTTCTCAACCGGCCTTTCGGCACCCTTTCCCAAGGGGAACAGACCAAGGTGTTATTGGCGGTTCTTTTCCTGCGGGAAAACCGCTTCCTGCTCATCGATGAGCCGACGAATCATCTGGATATGCAGGCCAGGCAGGAAGTGGCGGAGTATTTACAAAAGAAAAAAGGCTTCATCCTGGTCTCCCATGACCGGGCTTTTATGGATCAGTGCGTAGATCACATGCTGGCGATCAATCGCACGGGCATCCAGGTACAGAAGGGGAATTTTACCAGTTGGTATGAAAACAAGCGGATGCAGGACGAGTGGGAAGAAGCGGAGAACGAGCGTTTAAAAAGGGAGATTCGCCATTTAGAAACGGCGGCCCGAAAGACGTCGGACTGGTCGGGACGCAAAGAGAAAGAGAAGTTTGGCAGCGGCGCCGATCGGGGCTTCATAGGCCATCGGGCGGCCAAGATGATGAAGCGCAGTAAGACGCTGGAAAAGCGGCAAAATGAACAGATCGAGCGCAGAAAAGAGCTGCTGCAGAACGTGGAAACGGCGGAAGACTTAAAGATTCATACGGAGAAGTATCACAGTCAGAAGCTGGTGGAGGGAGAGAGACTGACGGTCTGTTATGACGGGCGGGAAATCTTCGCGCCGCTGACCTTTGTGATCGAGCAGGGGGAACGAACCCTTTTGTGCGGACGAAACGGCTGCGGCAAGAGCAGTCTCCTGCACCTGATCATGGGGGATCCCATCGATTATAAGGGGTCGCTGAGGGTCGCCAGCGGACTGCGAATCTCCTATGTATCCCAGGACACCTCGTTCCTGTGTGGAGATTTGCGGGAGCTGATCCGTAGAGAAGACCTGGATGAGAGTTTAATGAAGGCCATCCTGCGAAAACTGGATTTTTCCAGGACGCAGTTTGAGAAGCCCATGGAATCCTACAGCGAGGGGCAGAAGAAGAAAGTGCTGATCGCCAGGAGTCTGTGTCAGCGGGCCCACCTGTATATATGGGATGAACCGCTCAATTACATGGATGTGGATTCCAGGATGCAGCTGGAACGCCTTCTTTTGGCCTATCGCCCCACGATGCTTCTGGTGGAGCATGATCAGGCCTTCGCCCGACAGGTGGCCACGCGCAGGATCGAGATGGACGCGTAAGAAAGGAGGAAAAGGGCCGCCGTCGGGGGAGCGATGTAACGGATGGCGGCTCTTTTCCAAGGGACCCGGGAGCAGAAAAGTTTCAATATCCAAATTGTTTTTTGGACCGAGATCGTGTATAATGAATATAGAAAGTCAAAAAAGAATACATACGAAGGAGGACGGAACATGAACGGCATGAGTCAACCGGTTAGTACCATATTAGAAAACGAACGAGCATTGTATAAAGACAGTACATACGAATTAATCTCCCAGATCGCCTATCTCATAGGAGTGCCTAAACGAATCTTTGAAAACGAATACGAATCGCCGGAACCAAGAGTATTTCAGAAGATGGATCGGGACCGAAACGCCAGAATCATCCGCAATCTCTGTATGATCCGGACGGCAATAGAACGTAATTACAAAAATATAAAAGACAAAATGAAAACGGAGTTCTGCAGTATTCTCATGATGCCGGAATACGTACCGGCGGAGAGCCTCCGGCAGTTAAGCGAAGAAAATATTCAATTAATTCATCGATCCAATTATCATCCCAATCATTATATTATAGAAATCAATCGTTTAATATCAGATCGCATTAATAATTGTAAGCCTTTGTTTCCGGTTTGGATCAACTGGCAATATATCAGAGAGCTATTCATCATGCCGGACGGCCTCACGGAGAACGGGATCAAGGCGGCGGCTAATCAGTATTACGCGAACCGGTGGATGTATCCTTATCAGATGTATATCAACTGGGAGCCCCAGGACGAAGGAAATATTTTATATAATGATAAGAAATTCGTAACATTACTCTATCAATGGCACAAAGATTATTTTTTAGACTACAGTAAGGTATCGGACGCGGGCGATTATGTAAAGGAAAGCGTTTACGGGTTTATCGAGGACAGTGTGAATGTGGTGGTAGTCGTGGATTGCGAGAACTCGGATCCTTATAAACTCTGCGCCACGCTCAGAGGGTTGGACGCCGACTATATCCAGAAAATCCAGAAGATTATCCTGTTTGACGACGTGCATACGGCCTCGGCCTGGGAGATTCTGGAGGATTATGTAAAGGCGCCGGTGGAGCACATTATGATCGAGAGGGTGAAGCGCGACAAGTCCCTGGTGGACATTCGGCTGACGGCAAGGGCTTGCCAAGAGCATTATCAGAACCAGGTGGACTCCTTTATCATCGTTTCCAGCGATTCGGATTACTGGGGGCTCATCTCCTCCTTGCCCGACGCGCGTTTCTTGGTGATGCTGGAGAGGGAGAAGTGCGGCCCGGACATTAAGGGAGCCTTGGTGGAATCGGGGATCTTTTATTGCTATATCGATGATTTTTATTCCGGGCATACCTCCGACATCAAGCGCGGCGCCCTGTTTAGGGAGATGCAGCGGTATCTGGAGAGCTGTTTACACCTAAACGCCCGGGAGATGTTCGAAGAGGCCCTCTGCGACACGCGCATCCAGATGACCATGTCGGAGCGCCAGCAGTTTTATGACAAGCATATTCGCCAGATGCGCCTTGTGCTGGACGAGGACGGAAACGCGAAAATCGAACTGAAAAAATAAAGAATGAGGCGGCAAAAGCCGGGAATTAGGCTTGCTTTTCGCCGGTGGATCGGGTATAATATTTTTGTATGCGTAAAAAGAAAGAAGGTGTACCCGTGATCCGTAGTATGACAGGCTTCGGACGGGGAGAATGCAGCAGAAACGGCAGTCGGTTCACCGTGGAATTAAAGACGGTGAATCATCGTTTTTTCGAGCCCAGCATCCGAATGGGTCGGAAGCTTGCCGCGTTGGAAAACGACCTGCGCGTTCTTCTGAGGGAGAATATATCCAGGGGGAAAGTGGAAGTCAGCGTGACTTATGAGCTGGCCGGCCTGGAGACGGGGCTGGAGATTCAGGAAGAGACCCTCGCGGTTTATATCCAAAAGCTTCGGGAATTGGGCAAGAGGTATCGGTTGAAAGACGACCTTGGCATCAGTGAGATCTTGACGCTGCCGGAGGTTCTGAAACCGGCGGAGGAGCAGATCGATCTGGAGGAAGTTTGGGCCATGCTCTCGGAAGCCGCGAAGGAGGCCCTTGCGAACCTAAACGCCATGCGGGAAGCGGAAGGGGAGAGGATTCGCCAGGATCTTCTGGAGAAAGCGGAAGGCATGAGGGAGGGCGTGGAGAAACTAAAAATCCACATGCCCCAGGTGGAAGAGGAATACAGAAAGAAACTGATTCAGCGCGTGGAAGAACTGACGGAAGGGCGGATGAGCCTGGATCCGGGCGTTTTGGAAAACGAGGTGGTTCTGTTCGCGGACAAGTGCTGCATCGACGAGGAATTGGTGCGGCTAAACAGTCATATCACACAGATGAGGACGCTGCTCGATTCGAAGGAGCCCGTGGGCCGTCCGCTGGATTTCCTGATGCAGGAATTCAATCGGGAGGCCAATACCATCGCCTCTAAGGCGGGAGATCTGGCCGTGACACAGCAGGCGCTGGAGCTGAAGAAGGAGATCGAGAAGGTACGGGAGCAGATCCAGAACCTTGAATAGGAGGAGCTCATGAGGCTGATTCATGTAGGATACGGCAGTATCGTGAACGCGGATCGGGTCATCGCCATTCTCGGGGCGGATTCCGCGCCGATCAAACGGGCGATCCAGGAGGCGAGGGACGGGGGGCGTCTCATAGACGCGACCTACGGACGCAAGACCAGATCCGTCTTGGTGATGGACAGCGGCCATCTGCTTTTGTCCGCCCTCCAGTCGGAGACCGTGGCGGCCCGGGCGGAAGGAAAGATCACCCAGGAGAGTTTTCAGCCGGAGACAGAAGAGGTACTAAAGGAGGAAAAATGAGCGAGAAAGGTGTTTTGGTCGTCATTTCCGGTTTCTCAGGAGCAGGAAAAGGGACCGTAGTCAAGAGACTGATGGAAAACGATAGTTTCCGTCTCTCGATTTCGGCCACCACTCGCGCCCCACGGCCGGGAGAACAGGACGGAAGGGAATATTTCTTCCTGAGCAGAGAGGAGTTTCAAAAACGGATCGAGGAGGGACGGTTCTTGGAATGGGCCGAGTTCTCCGGCAATCTCTACGGAACTCCTAAAGACTATGTATGGGAACAGATGAGCCGGGGACGGGACGTTATCCTGGAGATCGAGGCCCAGGGAGCCCTGCAAGTGAAAGAACAGTTTGGAGAGGCGGGCCTGATCTTTTTGGCGGCGCCCTCCATGGAGGTACTCAGAAAGCGCCTGGTGGGCCGAGGGACGGAGGATCCGGAACAGGTAAGCCGGAGGCTTAGGCAGGCGGTGGATGAGATCGAGAAGATGGACCGGTACGATTATATCGTGATCAACGACGAGTTAGATACCTGCGTAGAACAGGTGAGGCAGATCATCCGCATGCTGCACGAGCGTCCCTGCCAGAAGCGGGAATTGATCGAGAGCCTGCGGGAAGAAGCCCGCGAGATGAAATTATCTTAACAGAAAAAGGAAGGAAGAAGAGACATGTTGCATCCGTCATATAGCGAATTGATTGAAAAGGTAAACGAGGTAAACCAGGAGAAGGGACTGCCCGAAATCAACTCACGCTACAGCGTGGTCATCGCGGCGGCCCGCAGGGCCAGGGCCATCATCGCGGGCGATAAGCCCATGGTAGATGCCAGGGATCCGGAACTGGGCGTGCTTTCCCGAGTCGTAGACGAAATGGACGCTGGGAAGATCGCGATCTACGCGGAGGAGCCGGACAACGTCCACGAGCATATGAAATACGACGACATGGCGGTTGTGGATTTCAGCCGCGACATGGAGGATGAGGAATAATTGGCCTATGCCCAAATCATCGTAAAGCTGTATCAAAGAGAGCAGGATCGAATCTACACCTATGAGATTCCCGAAGGCATGCGCCTTCAGGTAGGGATGATGGCGCAGGTGCCCTTTGGCGGCGGAAACCGTACGCTGGAGGGGTTCGTGCTGGAAGTGTCGGAAGACACGTCCTACCCCAAGGAAAAGATCAAGAAGATCATACGGGTGATGGGGCAGGAACCGGTGTTCGGCGAGAGGGAGCTGTCGCTTGCCCGCTGGATGCAGAAGCGGTACTACGCCTCTTTATCCGCTTGCTTGGCGCTATTTGTCCCCAGAAATCCGGATCGAACGAGAGAGACGGTAAAACGGGCCGAGCTCCTGCGCCCCCTGACGGGGAAAATTGGCAGGATGGGAGAGAATCAACGCCGCTTTCTCGAACTCCTGCGGGACAATCCCGGGTGGACCCTGTCTCAATGTATGAAAGAAGCTCGGCTGGGAAGCGCGTCTCTTCGCTCGCTGCAGGAGAAAGGATGGATCCGATGCCGGGAAGAGCCGGAGGGCATCCCTGCGGCTTCTGTTATTTTTCAGAAGAGATCCTCGCCCCCTCTGCATCCGGAGCAGCGTCAGGCTGCGGAGGAGATCGGCGGCGCGATTCACCGGGGAGAAAACAAGGTCTTTTTGCTCTACGGCGTTACGGGCAGCGGAAAGACGGAAGTCTATATGAGCTGTATCGAGCGGGCCTTGGAGCGGGGACAAGGCGCCTTCTTGCTGGTACCGGAGATCAGCCTGACCCCTCAGCTTCTGGAGCGGCTGAACCATCGTTTCGGAGACTTGGTGGCGGTTCTTCACAGCCGTCTAAACGACACCGAACGATCCAGACAGTGGCAAAGAATCAAGACGGGACAGGCCCGAGTGGTGGCGGGGCCCAGATCCGCCCTGTTCGCGCCCCTGGAGAGCCCCGGGTTGATCGTCCTGGACGAGGAGCACGAGACCAGCTACAAATCGGACATGCAGCCCCGCTTTCACGCGGTGGAGGTGGCCAGGGAAATGGCCCGCCGGGGCGGATTTCCGCTGGTTCTGGGGTCGGCCACCCCTTCGGTGGAGAGCTATAAGCTGGCCCAGGAAGGCGTCTACCGGCTCCTGCGCCTGACGCGCAGGGCCGCCGCGAACGCAAGTCTCCCTACGATCCGAACCATAGACATGCGGCAGGAACTGGCCATGGGCAATATGAGTATCTTTAGTCAAGACTTGCTGGAGGCCATGGGACAAAGCCTGGCGCGTCGGGAGCAGGTGATTTTGTTTCTCAACCGAAGAGGGCACTCCTCCTTCGTAAGCTGCCGCAAATGCGGTTTCGTGCTGAAGTGCCCCGCCTGCTATCTCCCCTATACCTATCATAAGGATATTCATAGGATGATCTGCCATCATTGCGGCAGGCAGGCTCCCGAGGTGGACAGGTGCCCCCAGTGTGGTTCCTCCTATGTGAAATACTTCGGCCTGGGGACGCAGCGGGTGGAGGAAGAGACGGCCAAACGGTTTCCCGGGGCCAGGATCCTCAGAATGGACGCCAACACGACGGGAACCAAGAACGCCTTCCAGGAGGTTTATGAGAAGATCCGAGACTATCAGGCGGATATCATCATCGGCACGCAGATGATCGCGAAGGGCATGGACATGCCGAGGGTGACGCTGGTGGGAGTTCTGGCCGCGGACATGACCCTGTTTTATCCCGATTTTCACAGTACGGAACGGACCTATCAGCTCCTGACCCAGGTAGCGGGTCGGGCGGGACGGGGGGAGCGCCCCGGCCGGGTGCTGATACAGACTTACGATCCCGACCACTATGTGCTGCGCAGTGTGGCAAAGCAGGACGCCGATGGGTTTTACCGGCAGGAGCTTGCCTCCCGCAAACTGATGGGATGCCCTCCCTACGCCCATCTTTTACAGATCTTATTGACCGCCCGGGAGGAGGAGAAGACGCGGGAGGGAGCGGCGCTTTTGCGCGGCATCATGGAGTATTACGGCAAGGGAAGAAACTATAAGATTCTCGGCCCGGCTCCCGCGGAATTGGGCCGGATTGACAATGTGTTTCGATGGAAACTCCTGGTCAGCCATCCGGAGGAGGAGAAGCTGATCGCTTACGGAGATTACTGTTTGGCCCGTTTTCAGGAGCAAAACCGCCAGGTAAAGGTAACGGCGGATCTGAATCCGGTGTATATGTTTTGAGAAAGGATGAGCAAGATGGCATTAAGGAGCATACGAACGGAAGGGGACCCGGATCTGCTGAAGAAGTCCCGGCCCGTGGAGAAATTTGATCGCAGACTGCAAATGCTGATCGAGGATATGTTTGATACGATGTACGACGCGGAAGGCTGCGGGCTGGCCGCCGTACAGGTGGGCGTTTTGCGCCGCCTTGTGGTGATCGACACGGGAGAAGAAGGGGAGAGATTAGTGCTCATCAATCCCGAGATCATCGAGACCCAGGGAGAAGTCCGGGAGGCGGAAGGATGCCTAAGCATCCCCGGCAAGAGAGGAGTCGTCTGCCGCCCCGGCAAGGTGACGGTGAAGGCGCTGGACGAGAACGGTAAGGAGTTTATCCGCACCGGCACGGGGCTTCTGGCCCGGGCCATGTGTCATGAGATCGATCATCTGGACGGGATTTTGTATTCGAGTAAAGTGGAGAGATGGCTGGCGCCGGGAGAAGGGGAATGAGAATCGTATTTATGGGGACGCCCGAGTACGCGGAGGTCTGTTTGCGGGGCGTCCGAGAAGCCGGGTATGAGGTGGCGGCGGTCTATACGCAGCCGGACAGGCCGAAGGGGCGCAAGGGTGAACTGAGCGCGCCGCCGGTAAAAGAATACGCCCTGTCCCAGGGGATCCCGGTCTTTCAGCCGGAGCGGATTCGGCGCAAGGCGGAGGTGGAGCGTCTTAGGCAGTTAAAACCGGATCTGATTCTGGTGGCGGCCTACGGACAGATTTTGTCAAAGGCGATTCTTAGCATAGCCCCCTGCATCAACGCCCACGCTTCCCTGCTGCCCCGTTACCGGGGCTGTTCGCCCATCCAGCGGGCCATCGCCGCGGGCGAGTCCGTGACCGGCGTGACCGTGATGCGCATGGATGAAGGCGTGGATACGGGCAATATGATCCTCACCCGTGAGGTGCCGGTGACGGATCAGGACACGGGAGATTCCCTGGAGATGAAACTGGCCGAGGCCGGGGCGGAAGCCTTTCTCGCGGCCCTTTCGGCCTGGGAGGCGGGAGATGATCTCACGGGGGTTCCCCAGGACGAGAGCCTGGCCACGTATGCCCCCATGCTCAGCCGAGAGGACGGCAGGATGGACTGGTCTTTATCGGCTAAAGAGATGGAGCGAGCCGTGCGAGCCTTCACCAGTTGGCCCGCCTCTTTTACCCGGTGGAAGGGGAAGACGCTGAAAGTGCAGGAGGTTCGTGTGTTTTTAGAAAGCGGAAGGCCCGGCGGACATCCTAATGGGACGGTGTTTACGAGGGAAGAGGCGGCGGGCCTGGGAGCGAAACCCGATCGGCAGATCCTCGTGCAGACGGGGGACGGAGTCTTAGAGCTGCGCGCTCTTCAGCTCCCCGGAAAAAAGATGCTCCAGGCGGACGCGTTCCTGAGAGGATGCCCGCTTCTGGGAGAAAGGCTCGGTGAGGATGAAGAGCCCGAACTGTAATGAAAGAAAAGAGGCGGTGGAGATTCTCACCCGCGTCTTTTACGAGGGGGCCTATGCTTCTCCCCTCCTTCTGGCCTCCTTTCGAGCCCATCCGGAGTGGGGAGAGCGGGAGAGGGCGCTGATCACCAACCTGGTCTATACGGTGCTGACCCATTACCTGCGTCTGGAAGCGCTGATCAACCGATACGCCAAGATCCCCTTAAGGCGGATGAAGCCTCGGGTGGCCATGGTGCTGATGGTGAGCGGCGCCCAGCTTTTGTGGATGGACCGGATTCCGCCCCACGCGGTGGTGGACGAGGCGGTGAAGCTCGTTTTGGCTTCGCCCCAAAAGCACTTATCCGGATTCGTGAACGGGGTGCTGAGATCCATGCTGCGAGAAAACCTGCGGGAATCCTGGCCGGAGGCGGATGAGGATCTCCTGGCCCACCTGTCGGTGCGCTACAGCCTCCCCAGATGGATCCTGGAGATGTGGAAAGAAGCCTACGGGATGCAGATGACGAAAAGGCTGGCGCGGAACCTGACCCTGCCCCGGGATCTGTCTTTGCGGTGCAACACGCTGCGCGTAGATCCTCAGACCTTGTATGAAGAGCTGACAGGATCCCTGGGAGAAGAACGGATAGGCCGGGGTCATGTATGCGAAGAAGCGCTCACCTGTAAGGGAAGCGGGGATATCAGCGGATGGGAAGCTTTCCGAAAGGGGCTCGTCACGGTGCAGGACGAGAGCTCCATGCTCGCTTCTTACGCCCTGGACCCCCAGCCGGGAGAACGGGTGCTGGAGCTGTGCGCGGCGCCGGGAGGAAAGTCCACCCATATGGTACAGCGCATGAAGAATCAGGGCCTTGTAGAAAGCCGGGACCTGTACGATCATAAACTGGAACAGATCCGGCAGAACGGAGAAAGGCTCGGCTGCTCGATTCTGAGGGTACAAAAGGGCGACGCGGCGGAGGAGAATCCGAATGACCGGGAGGCCTGGGACAGAGTGCTTCTGGACGCCCCCTGTTCCGGATTCGGGATCCTGCGGAACAAGCCGGATCTGAAACTGCACAGAAAGCCGGAGGATATAGGGGAACTCGCCGCCCTGCAAAAGAAGATGCTGCACGCGGCGTCTCTTTGCGTAAGGCCCGGAGGCGTGCTGGTCTACAGCACCTGCACCCTGAGTCCTGAGGAGAACGAGAAAAACGTAGAGTGGTTCTTAAAGACTCATCCGGAGTATGGGGCAAAGTCTTTGGAGGGAATCTTGCCCGCCGGTTTCCCGGCCTCGCAGATTCATCCGACATATACCTATATTCTACCGGAAAAGGATTATTTTGACGGATTTTTTCTTGCAAGATTCTATAAAAAGAGGTAAAGTATAATGGAGGGATGGGATGGATTCTCGCTGACCTGCCGGCAGTGGCAGGAGCGGATGAAGGAGACGGGACAGCCCGCCTTTCGGGGCCGCCAGATCTTCGGCTGGCTCCATGGCGGAAAGGTCTCTTCTTATCAGCAGATGTCCAATCTGCCCAAGGATCTGAGGGAGCGTCTGGAGGAAGAGATCCCTCTGCATCCCATGGAAGTGAGTCTCGTACAGTCCTCCGCCAAAGACGGCACGAGGAAGTATCTGATGCGTCTTTGGGACGGGGAGCATATCGAGACGGTTTTCATGCGCTATCATTACGGCGCGTCTTTGTGCATATCTTCTCAGGTAGGGTGCAGGATGGGATGCCGGTTTTGCGCTTCCACCCTCTCCGGCAGGATCAGGGATCTTACGCCGGGGGAGATGGCGCAGCAAATCTACTTGGCGGAGCGGGATACGGGAGAGACGATCAGCCATGTGGTGGTGATGGGCTGCGGAGAACCCTTCGATAATTACGAGGCGCTGTGCGCTTTCTTGGAGCTGATCCATGATCCCGCGGGACATCATATGAGCCTTCGCAACATTACCGTATCCACCTGTGGATTGACGGAGCGGATACAGGATTTCGCGAAGCTCGATCTGGGGGTTACCCTCGCGGTCTCTCTCCATGCCCCCAACGATGAAATTCGGAAGGAATTGATGCCGATCGCGCGCAAGGTCCCCATGGACCGGCTGCTGCAGGCCTGCAGGGAATACACAGAGATAACCCGGCGGCGGATCACTTTCGAATATGCCCTGGCCCAGGGCGTCAACGACAGTCCCGACCACGCCAGAGAATTGGCGGGGCGGCTGCGAGGCATGCTGTGCCATGTGAATCTGATTCCGGTAAACCCGGTGACGGAACGGGACCTTTCTCCCTCCAAGGACGGAAGGGTACAGGCGTTCCTGCGGATTCTTGAGGCCCATCATATCCCCGTTACCCTGCGAAGGGAGTTGGGACGGGATATCGACGCGGCCTGCGGACAGCTGAGAAGAAGGGCGAAAGAACAGGAGGAGAAAGATGGAAGCGGCAGCGAGATGTAATATAGGGGCCTGCCGGATGGTAAACCAGGACCGGGTGTTTTCCTCGCAAGAGGCGGTAGGGTCGTTGCCCAACCTATATATCGTCGCCGACGGTATGGGCGGGCACGCGGCGGGAGAACGAGCCTCTACGGAAACCGTGGATTTCTGTGTACAGTTCATAAAGGATGCCTGGCCCGGGGATACCGGGGAAATCTTCTGCGAGATGGCGGAAGCCGTAAACCGGCACGTGTACAGCCTCGCGTCGTCAAACGCGGAACTGAGCGGCATGGGCACCACCCTGGTGGCGGCCTCGGTTTGCGAGGACGGGATCTACTGTATTAACGTGGGGGACAGCCGGATGTATGTGATTACCCAGGACGACCGGCTGGAGCGGGTGACGATGGATCATTCGATCGTAGAGATGATGATGCGCAGAGGCGAATTGACGGAAGAAGAGGCGCGGGTTCACCCCAACAGAAATTATATTACGAGGGCCATCGGCACGGAAGCGACCGTGCGGGCGGACCTGTATAAAGTACCGGCGGGATATGCCCGCATGATGATGCTGTGTTCGGACGGACTCAGCGGACAGGTGGAGACGGAGAGGATCAGCGAGATCTGTAAAATGCGCAGCCTGACGCTGTCCGACCGTGTGGATATGCTGGTTGGCGAAGCCAATCGAAACGGGGGAACCGATAATATATCGGTCATTTTGGTGGATTTGGAAAGGATGGAAGCGTAAATGTTAGAAGTCGGGACGATGCTGGCGGGCCGATATGAGTTATTGGAGCAGATCGGGTCCGGGGGCATGGCGGTCGTTTTTCGGGGGATGGACCTGAAGCTGCATCGCGAGGTGGCGGTGAAGGTCATGCGGGAGGATTTCATCAACGACCCTGTGCAGGTGGAGAAATTCCGCAAGGAAGCGCACGCGATCGCGATGCTGACGCATCCCAACATCGTAGGAGTCTACGACATCGGTACGGAGCAGGGACTGGAGTATATGGTAAAGGAATATGTGGACGGACTCACGCTGAAGGAATATATTCAGCGCCGTCATCACATGAATTCCGACGAGATCGTAAAGGTTTCGCTGAAGATCGCGGAGGCCCTGAAGGCCGCCCACGAAAGCAATATCATACATAGGGATATTAAGCCGCAGAATGTCTTGGTGACGCCTAAAGGAGAAGTAAAGGTGACGGATTTCGGGATCGCCAAGTTCACCAATTCCGGCACGATCACCGATCATAAGGAAACCATGGGATCCGTGCATTATCTTTCTCCGGAACAGGCCAGGGGCCTGCCGGTGGATGAGCGCAGCGACTTGTACTCCCTGGGAATCACCATGTACGAGATGGCCGTGGGACGGCCGCCTTTCGACGGAGACACGCCGGTAGCGGTGGCCATGCAGCAGCTTAATACGCCCACGCCCCCGCCGAGGGAGGCTGTGCCGGGTCTTTGGCCGGGCCTGGAGACGATCATCTTCGGGTTGACCAGGAAGAATCCGGTGGACCGGTATCAAAGCGCGGCGGAGCTCATCGCGGATCTGAAGAAGGTCTATAAAGATCCCAGCCACGGAGGCATCCGGGAACGGCAGACGACGCCCATCGCCCCGTCGGAGCTGAAGCTGAAGCGGCACGAGGAGCCGAAAGGCGGCAGACCCGTGCAGAAGACGCCCGCGCCGGTTAAGAAATCCTTCTGGGAAAAATACAGCATTCCGATCCTGGGATCAGTGCTTGGACTTCTGGTGATTGTGTTGGCGGCTGTCGTGGTGACGGGTATTATGTCCTCTACCCAGGTGCAGTCGGGAGCGGGATATTTGCCCAACTTCGTGGGTAAGAGCGTCGAGGCGGCACAGCAGGAAGTGGAAAGCGGAAATCTTAACGTGCGTTTTGCCGAGGAACAGACGGAAATTTTCAGCGACGCCTATGAGGCGGGAATCATCGCGGGACAGACACCCGACGCGGGTACGCAGATTCCGGAAGGGGAAGTCCTGACGGTGACGCTCACCGTGAGTAAAGGAGCCAGAGAGGTTTCCAAGGTGCCGGATTACCTGGATAACCGTTATGAGGACGCGATTCGAGATTTGGCCGCTCGGGGCATTCGCTACCGTGTGGAAGTCGCCGAGGACGCGGGGAATCAGAACGGCCTGATCGTAGATCAGTCCCCCAGGCCCGGAGAAGAGCTTGCCGAAGACACGGTGGTGGTGCTTTATGTGGCCGTGGCTCAGGAGGAGCTGACGGAGGTGCCGGATCTATACAATAAGACCGAAGAAGAAGCGAAGGCACTGTTGGAGGAGGCCGGACTCAGTGTGGGAACGGTGACTCGCTCGACCAGTTTTGAGGTAGCGGAAGGAAGGATTATCGCCCAAGGGATCGCCAGCGGCAGGCAGGTCAGCCGGGGAAGCGCCATCGCGATCACGATCAGCATGGGCGCCTATGAAGGGGCGTCTTCGGAGGACGCGGGAGCATTCCTCTTGAATGAGGAGCTGTTCGGCGGGACTTCTCTGGAGGAAGCCCAGGTAAAGGTCATTGCCAGGGTGAACGGGGAGAACGAGACTCTTTTAGATCAGAGGCTGAGCCGAGAGCAATTGGCCGAGAAAGAGATTTGGGTCAACTACCCCGTGGGAACCCGCGCGATTCAGGTACTTCTCGACGATACGGAGATCCTGAATATCAGTGTGGGAAATTAAATGGAGCAGGGAAGGATTATAAGATCCCTGTCCGGGTTCTACGATGTGGACGACGGGCAGAAGATTGTACGCTGCCGGGCAAAAGGCAGTTTTCGACAGAAGAAGATCACTCCGCTGGTGGGGGATGAGGTGCGGTTTGTTCCCGAGGGTCGGATCGAAGAGATCCTGCCCCGGCGGAACCGCCTGACAAGACCTCCGGTGGCAAACGTGGATCAGGCGGTTCTCGTTTTCGCCGCCATATATCCCGAGCCCCATCCCATGCTTTTGGAGCGCTTTTTGGTCATGGTGCGGACACAGGGGATCAGACCGGTGATCTGCCTGAACAAGTGGGATCAGACACGGGAGACGGAGGAAACCTTGGCGACCTCCTTGGCGGAGACTTACCGGCGGGCGGGTTTTGACGTGCTGTGTACGAGCACGCGGACAGGAGAGGGAATACAGGAGCTTAAGGAGAGGCTTTCCGGCAGGGTCAGCGTACTGGCGGGACCTTCGGGAGTGGGAAAATCTTCTCTACTCAATGCCCTGATCCCCGGGGTTCGTCTGGAGACGGGGGACCTGAGCGAAAAGATACAACGGGGGAAGAACACGACGCGCTGCGCCCAGCTTCTTCGTCTTGAGGAGGAAGAGGGATTCGTGGCGGATACCCCCGGGTTCACCTCCCTGCGTCTTGAGGACGTGACCTCCGAGACGCTTTCGGAGGCTTATCCCGAGTTTGAACCTTACAAACAGACGTGTTATTTCCCGCTTTGCAGTCATGTCAGCGAACCGGACTGCGGCGTGAGGCGCGCCGTGGAGGCCGGACAAATCGTCCGGGAACGGTATGAAGGGTACCTGGCCCTGTGGCGGGAACTGAAAGCAGAGGAACAACAGGAGACGACGAAATGATCAAGATATCCGCGTCCCTCCTGGCGGCGGATTTCGCGCGCCTGGGGGAAGAAGTACGATTGGTGGAGAAAGCCGGATGCGACATGGTGCATATCGACGTGATGGACGGGCACTTCGTACCGAACATTACGATGGGCCCCATGATCGTGAAGGCAATCCGTCCCCACACGGGGACTTTCTTTGACGTTCATCTGATGATCAGCGAACCGGAGCGTTACGCCGGAGCCTATATCAAGGCCGGGGCGGACGGCATTACCCTGCACGCCGAGTCGTGCGGCGATCATCTGCGGGAAGTGGTGGAAGAGATCAAGGCGCAAAACGTCAGGGTGGGCTGTGCCATCAGCCCGGACACGCCCTGGACGGTATTGGATCCGGTACTGCCCCTCCTGGACATGGTGCTGGTGATGACGGTGTATCCGGGATTCGGCGGGCAGAATTTCATCGAGCCCACCCTTCAGAAGGTCTGGGCCCTCAGAAGGCTTTATCCGGAATTGGATATCCAGGTGGACGGAGGACTCAACGAGGAGACGGTGGGGGAGGCTGTCTGGGCCGGAGCCAACGTGATCGTCATGGGCACCGCCTTCTTCGGATCGAAGGACCCTCGGGAGCTGGTAAAATCGATTCGGGAGATGGAAAGACGATGAAGATACTGATCGCCACCGGCGGAAGCATGGAGTCGAATCCCTTTTTCGCGCGAGCGATTCGGGAGTGGGGGCCGGAGTGGGTCATTGCCGCGGATTCCGGGCTCAGCCATCTCAGAACCTTGGGCATCCGGCCGGATGTTCTCCTGGGAGACATGGACTCCGTGGATCCCTCCCTTCTTGAGACAGCCAAGAAAGAAGGAATAGTTCCCAAGGTCTATCCCTCCCATAAGGACGAGACGGATACGGAACTGGCGATTAGCGTGGCGGAAGAGTACGGTGGAAAAGAAGCGGAAATCCGCCTGATTGGGGCCTCGGGCAGCAGGGTGGATCATACGCTGGCGAATCTCCATCTACTGTGCCGCATCGCTCCCCGGGGAGAGATCTGGGATGGCCGGAGCCGCCTGTGGATGAGACGGGGCCCTTGGGAAGAAGAGGTGAAAATTCCCTCCTGGTTCGATCCGAAGAAAAAGGTCTATGTGTCCTTCCTGCCCTTTGGCGGGGAGGTGAGGGGAGTGACCCTCCGGGGATTCGAATATCCCCTCACGGCGTATAGGATGGAGCCTCATGCCGTCATCGGAACCAGCAACGAATTGGCCGAGCCATCGGGGACCCTTTCCTTCACGGAAGGGACGCTTCTATGCAGCATGGTGCAAGAATAACTGAAATATCACATAAAAGGGGGCGTCGCAACTTTGCGACGCCCCTTCATTCTATGATTCGCGTTTTCCGGGATTGTGTTACGCGGCTCCCTCTTTCAGCACATTTTTGGATTTTTATGTTAACTTAACAGGATTTCGAGGAAATGTGCTGTTACGCGGAGCTCTCTTTCAGCACATTTTCGGATTTTTATGTTAACTTAACAGGATTTCGAGGAAATGTGCTGACGAGTATTTGGCTAGCCTTTTGGTTCAATGTATAAGGCGGCTGTCCTAGCAGACAGCCACCAGATAGATACCCGCCACGGCGATGAGGATTCCTAGGATACAGTTGATCCATAGGATATCGATGAGTACGGCCAGTAAGATCCCGCAGCCAAAACAGGCGGCCATACAGCCCACGGGTCTCGTGGGAAAACAACCTTTGCGCAATGGATTCGCCCCCTCCCGTCTATTGTATGCGAGGAGATCCCTTCGGGGTGTTTAGCGAAGAGATTTGTCCCTGGCCGCTTCGATCGCTCGAAGAAGATAGCTCGCCGTATCTTGGGAGGCGCTGTCGGTGGGAGTGGAGGCGGGGTCTTTTCCGGCTCGCACCTGTTCCTCGATATCCGCGCTGGTTTCAGCCACCAGGGGATAAACCTCGGAGACCTCAGCGGGAATCTGATAGGAGACGGATTGGATGCCGGATTCATTCATAACCACCTCTACACAGACGGTTTGGGCGCCGAACTGTACAGAAGCCGTATAGAGGCCGGGATAGTACAATTCGGCAGAGGCAGAGGGAACCTCCGGTGACGGTCTGAAGAAAAGAAAACATAATAGCGCCACGATCAGGATCCCTAAGACGGCCAGGCCGGCGCGGATCAGTTGGGGAAGACGAAGAGTTACAACACGAAAAGCCATATTCATTCCTCCAGAAAGGGATAGCCGGCGGGCGTCCTGCACGCTCCGGCTACGTACTTTTACTGCATTTTATGAGGGAATCCTTAAAATATGTATGAGAAAATCTTCTCGGGGAAGGTATTGAGCCCACATCGAAGATGTGATACAATAGGCGCAGAATAACAGTTTCCTCTGAAAGAAGAGACTGATCTGCGCCTCGAGTTTGCCGCCAAAGGGCGTCAAACTCCCAAGAGAATCGGGTATCCAAGAGAGCGCAGAATGACAGTTTCCTCTAAGGGAAGAGACTGATCTGCGCCTCGAGTTTGCCGCCAAAGGGCGTCAAACTCCCAAGGGAATCGGGCATTCAAGAGAGCGCAGAATGACAGTTTCCTCAGGATACATCAAGATGAAAGGGGGAGGCCCATGCTGCTGCGGCTCATATTGGGAGAAGCCGGTTCCGGCAAGTCCCATCGCATTCGGCAGGAGTTTTTGAAAAATGTGGATAAACGTCCGATCCTGATCGTTCCGGAACAGATTACGCTCCTGGAACAGAAAAGGCTGATTGCCGAAGGAGAGGGCAAGGGCCTGATGGGGGCGGATGTCCTTAGTTTTCGTCGTCTGGCCCATCGCATTCTTTCGGAAGAAGGAAAGCAGGAACTGGTGGTGTTGGACGAGGTGGGAAAGAGCATGCTCTTGTACCGCCTTGTTCAGGAGTTATCCCAGGAACTGGTCTATTACGGAAAGAGCGTTCATTCCCAGGGATTTTTGCAGAAGCTTAAGACGATGTTGTCGGAACTCGATCAGTACGGCGTCACCGATCAGGCATTGAGAGAAGCGGCGGAAGGCGCCCAGGAGGAAAGCAGCCTGCGGATGAAGCTCCAGGATCTGTGCAAGCTGAGGGAACGTTTTGAAGAAGAGATGCTGTTACATGGGGAGGCGGCGGAGAAGCTTCTCGACCGGTTATCGGAGGCGATCCCGCATTCGGAGAGACTCCGCAGCGCTTTGATCTATGTGGACGATTTCTATGGCTTCACGCCCCAGCAGATTCGGGTTTTGCGTCAGCTCATGCTGAGGGCGGAACAGGTGACCATAGGCGTGACCGTCTCGTCGAGGGCGGCGAATCAGGCGGAATGGGGGCAGGAAGAGGGAGAGGAGCTTTTCGACGTGAGCCGGCGGACGCTGTATGCCCTTTATGAGGAAGCGCGAGCCTATCGGGTACCGGTACAGAAGATCCAGCTTTCCCCCCGCAGGCAGGACGGGATCGCCCATGTGGCCCGGGAACTTTTCCGCGTGCCGCCGAAGCCCTGGAAGAAAGAAGAGGCTCATGTATATCTGTACGATGCGCCCCATCGCAGGGAAGAGGTGCGGCGCGCCTTTGTGGAGATCTTGCGTCTTGTGCGGGAAAAAGGATACGATTACCGCCGGATCGGCATCGCCCTGGGGGATGTATCCGCTTATCAGGAATTGGTTCGTCAATATGCCGAGGAGTTTGATATGCCCGTCTTCATGGATGAGACCCGTTCCATCAAGGCCCATCCTTTTATAAGGATGATCCTCTCCCTATTACAGATGCTTCGCAGCCGGTGCAGTTACGATACATTGTTCTCTTTTCTGAAGACGGGGTTCACCCCCTTCGAGCGGGATCAGCTGGACACGGTGGATAACCTGGCGCTGGCCAGAGGGTGGAGAGGGTTCGAGAGGGCGAAAGAGGCGCTTTTGGAGAGCGTGGAAGGAAGCCCCAACAAGGAGGCCGCAGAACTCTATATGCAGCGTCTCGCCGTTTTCTGGCAAGGGGCGGAGGCCAGGAAGGGAGCGGAGGCCGGCTGGTGGTGTACCCATCTGCGGGATTTTTTAGAGGCTACGGGAGCCCGGGAGCTGCTGGAAAACCAGGTCAAGGGATTAGAAAAGGAAGGATTTTACAGACAGGCTTCTCATAACCGGCAGATCTACAAGGCCGTATGCCAGGTACTGGAACGGATTCAGGAGATGATGGGCAGCCTTGTGTTAGACGTGGACGGGTTCTGCGGGATCCTAACCGCGGGAATCGGAGAAATCCGTCTGGGGATGCTCCCTCCCGTTCAAGACGCCATCACGGTGGGAGACATGGACCGTTCCCGTTTCCGGGATCTTAAGGCGCTGTTTTTGCTGGGATTCGGAGAGGCGTATTTCCCCAAGATCACAAGGGATCAGGGGCTTTTGCAGGAACGGGAGCGGGGAGAGCTTCCCTTCTCTTTGGCGCCGGGGGGACTGCGGCAGGTCTATGAGCAGGAGTTTCATCTTTACATGCTGCTGAACCGTCCGGAGGAAGGGCTGTACATCAGTTACGACGCCAGTCCGGAAAAGGGAGAACCACGCAGGCCGTCTTTATATTGGAGCCGTCTGCGGCAGATCCTGGGTAAGGGAAACGCCTGGCCGCGGGAGGAGAGCTTGACCCTCGCCGAACCCTGCTTTCAAACCCTGTGCGAGAGCGAGGACAGGGATCCGAGGCTCTTGGAATGGTTTCTTCGGCATGGCTATGCCCAGCGTTTCGGTCGGGTACGGGCGGGGGGAAGAATGCCGGAGGAGGAACTTGCTCCCGATACGGCCTTGCGGCTCTGGCAGCCGGAACAGTGGGAACTGAGCGTTACCCGTATGGAACGCTTCGCCCGTTGTCCCTATTCTCATTTCCTGCAATATGGCCTGCGGCTTACGAAGCGGGATAAGTTTCAGGTGAGCCGGCTGGATGACGGCAGGCTCCTGCATGCCATCCTGGAGGGGGCGGGGCTTCTCTTGCAGCGTTTCTTCGATGAGGATACTCCCGAGGGGGAGATTGGGGAGACGGTGGAGAGGCTCTTCTCGGAAAACCAGGAGGAATATGTTCAGTATCAGGATAACGGACGATACCGGTTCTATTGGAGGAAGCTTCAAAATACGGCGGCAAGAGCGCTGCAAACGCTAAAGGAACAGGTGGAGATGGGAACCTTTCGGCCGGAGTATTTCGAGTGGGGCTTCGGAAGCGGCCCGGGGAAGAGTCTTCCCGCGGTGGAAGTGCCCCTGTCGGAGGGAAGAGTCTTGAGACTGAGGGGCATCGTCGATCGGGTGGACATCCTGCGGGAAGAGGAGGGCGTCTATGTCCGGATCTTAGACTATAAATCCGGGTCCAGTACGGAATTTAACGAGACGGAGCTGGAGGACGGAATCGGTATGCAGCTGCCGGTCTACATGAAAGCCGTATCGGAAGGTCTTCGCGCCATGGAACAAAAGGCGATTCCCGCGGGAATGTTTTATTTTCACCTGATTCCCAAGATAGAAAAGCTCACCGGCGAGGACATGACGCCGGAGAAGGAGGAGAAAAAAATGCGGGATCAGGGACGCCTATCCGGCATCCTGTCCAAGGATCCCAAGGCGCTTTTGGGAATGGCTAGGGAGAAGGAAGAGATAAATCGATTGCTGCCGATTCGTATTATCAAAAACGGCGCCGTACACGGCTCGGACGTGAAGAAGCTCAGGTCGGCGCGGGAGATCGAGGCGCTGGGAGACTACGCCGTACAGAAGATCGGAGAACTGGCGGAGCAGGAACTTGCCGGGTGCATTCGCCCCTATCCATACCAAAAGAGCAGCGAGAAGTCCCAGTGCAGATATTGTGATTATAAAGAGATCTGCGCCTTCGATATCCGGAGTCAGGGGGCTCAGGTTCATTGGCCGTCGAAAACACCGAAAGAAGAGTTCTGGAAGCGGATCAGGGAGGGCATAGAAGATGAATAAAGAAAAGGATTGGGGTCTGCGGCTGGTCACGGAGGAACGGGAGAGGGCGACCCTTTCGCCCTACGCGTCGCGCAGCGCGGAAACCAGAGGACGCAAACGGGAAGAGGAGCCCTGCGACATGCGCACGGCCTATCAACGGGACCGGGATCGGATCCTGCATTGTAAGGCTTTTCGCAGGCTGATGCATAAAACCCAGGTCTTCATTCGCCCGGAAGGAGATCATTACAGAACCCGTCTGACCCATACGCTGGAGGTGTCCCAGATCGCCCGCACGATCAGCCGGGCCCTCCGTCTAAACGAAGATCTTACGGAGGCCATCGCCCTGGGACACGACCTGGGGCATACGCCCTTCGGACACGCGGGGGAACGGGTGCTGGACGAGAAGATGCCCTGTGGATTTTCCCACGCCAGACAGGGTATCCGCGTGGTGGAGGTGCTGGAGAAGAAGGGACAGGGACTCAATCTGACCTGGGAAGTACTGGACGGCATGGCCAATCATTCTATCCGTAAAATGCCCTCCACGATGGAGGGACAGGTGGTACGGCTGGCGGATAAGATGGCCTATATTCATCACGATACGGACGACGCCATCCGGGGACAGATTATCCGGGAGGAGGAGCTGCCTAAGGATTGCTGCGATATCCTGGGGCATAACGTGAAGGAAAGACTCAATCGGATGATTCGGGATGTGATCAGCATGAGCATGGACCAGCCGGAGATCCGCATGACGCCGGAGGTCCAGGACGCCATGATGAGGCTGAGGCAGTTCATGTTCGATCGGGTGTATATCGGGTCCTTGGCGAAGAGGGAGGAGGCCAAGGCGGAACGTCTGGTGGGAGAACTTGTGGATTGGTTTCGGGATCATCCCGATGACTTGAGCCAGGAATCCTTGAGTCGTCTGAAATTGGGGGATTCTTTAGACACCATCATCTGCGACTATGTGTCCGGTATGTCGGATAACTACGCCGTGCGGTGTTTCCAGAAGTTCTACGTGCCCAAGGCCTGGGACGTTTATTAAAATCAGGCTCCGACTCCCGCTTGACAGCGGATATGATGAGATATATAATTATTATAGAAACTGTTGGTAACGAGGGGGTCGGAGCATGGACGAAGTAAAGCTTAGCCGGGAAGAAGAGCTTTGGTCACAGATGCGCCGCTGCGGACACTTCCTGTGGACAAGGGCGGGAGGAAAAGCGAGCCAGAACCGGATCCTGTCCATCCTCGGCCGTCATGAAGGGATCACCCAGAAGGAACTTCTGGAGATGACGGACATTCAATCCGGGTCTCTGAGCGAGATTCTGGGCAAAATAGAAGCCGAAGGGCTGATCGTCCGCAGCAGGAACCCTCAGGATAAACGCAATACGGACATTCGTCTGACACAGACAGGACGCAGGCGGGCAGAGGAGATCGACGCCCATTGGGAGCAGGATCTAAAAGAATTGTTCGCGCCCCTGTCTCCCCAGGAACGGGACGCGCTGCTGGACATGCTGAGAAGGCTCTTAGCCTCCTGGGAAGTCAAGATGGATGAGACATAAACATAAGAACGCGGGAAAATCCTTTGCGGAATACATATTGAAGCCACTGCCTGTATATGATATAATCAGCGTATACAGGCTTTTTTGTATATTGCAGCGAAAGAAAAAGAGGATGAGAGTAAAATGTGGAGGGAAGATGAAATGGAGCAAGCGGATAAGCAAGTAGTACAGTTGCTGCAGTCTCAGAATCGTAGGCTCATGCTGCAAAACGGCCTGCTTCTGGCGGCGGTAATCCTAATCGGGTGTTTGTTTTTCCTATGGAACGGCAGCGCGTCGAACCTGGAGCCGCAGATGGAAGAAACCTTGGAACGGGTACAGGAATTCTCTATGAGTATGAATGAACTCACGAGGCAGTTAAACGACGCGGAAATGGTGAATAACCTGAAGAGGGCCATCGAGGATGTGCAGATCGTGGCCGCGAACCTAGACAGCATCAGCAGCCAGTTCGCCGGCATGGATCTGGCCTCCCAGATCGAGGAACTGTCCGCGGTCGTCAAGAATACCGGGGAAGCGTTGTCCGGCGCGGCGCAGGGGATTGCGGAGGTGGATCTTGAGGGCCTTTCTCAGGCGATTCAGGATCTGGAAACCTTTATCTCACCCCTTGCGGTTCTGGCGGGAGCGGGCGGGTAAGAAATGCCTCAAAGACGCCGGGCTGGGGGGCGCTAGAAGTCTGAGCACGCGAATGCGCACCGGCGCCACCCGCAGCAAAGAACGCAGATTCAAAAGGGAAAGCAGGATGTTCGTGCCCAGAAGGCCGGCGATAAAGGCGTTAAACCCGTAAGAAGGCACGATAAACAGGAGGATCAGGATGCGGATGCCGTCGCAGAGTACGGTATGCACCAGAGAATCGTTTTGCAGATCGAGTCCGTTCATCAATCCTCCCAGGACGGATTGCAGGTAGAAGAAGGGGCAGACGACGGAGAGAAGGACGATGTAATGTCCCGCGGAGGCGCTGTCATAAAGAACCCTGCCGAGCCAGTTTCCGCCGAGGGCAAAGAGCAGTCCGAAGAACAGACCCATGTACAGCGTCAGGCGCAGGGACTGTTCGATTGCCCGCTGCAGCCGCTTATAGGAACCGGAGGCGTGAGCGGAGGAGACGATGGGCAGCAGGTTATTGGAGAGGGCGCCGGTGAGGAGCGTCGGGAAGAAGATAATGGGGAAGGCCATGCCGTTTAGCTCTCCGTAGGCCGAAAGGGCCGCGGTGGAGCTCATGCCGGAGCGTACCAGCACTTTGGGAATGATGATGTTTTCAAAACCGGAGAGGCCGGATCCTATGGCGCGGTTGACGGTCAGCGGAAAGGCGATGCCAAGGAGTTTTGCCAGGAAGGGGACGGCAGGCGTTTTCGAGGAACCCTTCCCCTGCTTTTTACATACAATACCATAGGCCGTGGCGGTCAGAAGACAGGAGAAAAGGTCTCCGGCCACGTTGCCGAGGACGACGATCATACAGGCGGCCTCCAGGTCATCGGGGGAGCTAAGCAGGGCGATTCCTCCGATGACGCCCATGCGGGCGAGCTGCTCCAGGATCTGGCTCACGGCCGGAATGGCCATGCGGCGGACGCCGAGAAAGTAAGCCTTAAAACAGTTGCCGGCGGCGCAAAAGGGCAGCGCCAGGCTGATCAGGCGCAGGGGACGGACGGTGCGCACGTCCCCAAGAAGTCCCGTGCCGAGGGGCAAGGCCAGAAACTGTAGGCTCAACATGGCGGCCGCCGAGAGACTCACCGTAAGGAGAAGGCTTGGCAGGACGAGGCGCGTGGCTTCCCGGTCGGTGCGGGCTTCCGCCACGAGCTTAGAGACGGCCATATAGACGCCGGACCCGCACAGGGTGAAGGTAAAACCGTAGACGGGGGAGATCAGACCGAAAAGGCCCATGCCTTCGGAGCCGATCCACCTCGACATCAGGATGCGGTATATGAATCCGATCAGGCGGGTGGCGAGACCCGCCGCGGCAAGAATGAGCGTGCCGGCGACGGCGGTGTTTTTTTTCAAGAAAGGATCCTCCAGAATGCGTTTCAAAACATTCTATTCAGGAGGATGGGGAAGAAGTACCGGATTCCGGCAGAAAGGAAGTGGGAAGGTGAGAGCAGAACGTCTGGTTTACGCGGACCATTCCGCCACCACCAGGGTGCATCCCCGGGTACTCGAGCGGATGATGCCTTATTTGAGAGAGCAATACGGCAATGCCTCGAGTCTGTACGGTATAGGAAGAAGGAGTCGGGAGGCGGTGGAAGAGGCCAGAAGACAGGTGGCTTCCTGCCTGGGAGCGCAGCCGAGGGAGATCTTTTTTACGGGCTGCGGGACGGAGTCGGATAACTGGGCGATTAAGGGCGTGGCGGAGCAGTATGCCGGCCGGGGAAGACATATCGTTACGACGGC
>CALWBZ010000119.1 GCA_944376225.1 uncultured Clostridia bacterium
GCATCGGCTCCTCTCCTCTCTTTTCTTGTTTTCCCCTTCTGTATTATATAATCGTACGTTTTTCTTTATTGGTCGGTCTTTCGCGGAAATTTTTCCGTTATTTTCATTCGCAATCCGTTGAGTCCCCGAACCACCGCGTTCTCCCGGTTAGCCCTGCGAGACTTATGGAAACGGCACTCCTCATAGGATACCTCTCCGTCCAGATAATATCCGATGTAAACGAGCCCCACCGGTTTCTCGGGCTGTCCCAAGCGGGCGGGAACCGCGCCCGTAGGCCCCGCGATCCCCGTAATCGCGATGGCGGCCTGGGCTCCCGCGGACTCCGCCGCCCCCGCGGCCATCTCCATCGCCGTCTGAGAGCTTACCGCCCCATATTTCTCCAAAGTCTCATGTCGCACGCCCAGGAGCTTTTCCTTCGCCTCGTTGGAGTAGGTCACGAAACCTTCCTTGAGTACCCTGGAAGCGCCGGGATAATCCACCAGCCGGGCGGATAGTAAGCCTCCCGTACAGGATTCCGCCGTGGTGATGGAAAACCCTAATTCCGCCAGACGTTCGATCAGGACGCCCTCCAGGGTGTCTTCATCCGCACCGAAGACATAGTCTCCGAACTGATCTCGAATCTCTTCTTCCACGGGATCGATCAGATTCCTCGCCGCCTCCTCGCTTCCCGCCTTGGCCGTGATCCTAAGATCCACCATCCCGGTCTTGGCATAAGGGGCTAACGTGGGATTCTCCAGCTCGTCCATGCGCTTTTTCAGCCGGTATTCTACGGCGGATTCGCCGATCCCGCAAAGATGCAGGGTTCTGGATACCAGCTTCTGCTGGCTTTTCCGCTTCAGATAGGGCCTTACCTGTTCCCTGAACATGGGCTCCATCTCCGAAGGAGGGCCGGGCATCATGATCAGGATCTGCTCGTCTTTCTCCAGGATAAAGCCCGGAGCCGTCCCGTTTGGATTATACAGCGGAATGGAACCCTCGGGCAGA
Organism: uncultured Clostridia bacterium; assembly: GCA_944376225.1. Classification (GTDB taxonomy): domain Bacteria; phylum Bacillota; class Clostridia; order Lachnospirales; family Bianqueaceae; genus Faecimorpha. The sequence goes on from CALWBZ010000119.1 coordinate 985, forward strand.
TCCGCCTGCTTATCGTTATTCGGCGTCATCTTCCGGCCGGCGTGCTCCATCATCCTGCGCATATCTTCCATCGCCTTTTGGTCCCGCACCAGCCGACAGCCGAAATAGCGGGCGGCGGTCTCCTTGGACAAATCGTCCGTGGTAGGCCCCAGTCCCCCGGTGGTAATGACGATATCCGCCCTGGCGAAACTCTCCTTCAGGGCATGTTCCAGGCGTTCGCTGTTGTCTCCCACGACTTCCTGATGATACACCAAAACTCCCAGCGCCGCCAGCTCCCGGGAGAGATAGGCCGCGTTCGTATTCACAATGTTTCCTAACAGGATCTCCGTCCCGATGGACAGGATCTCCGCCTTCCATTCCTTCATTCTTACTCACGCCTTCTTTTCTGTTAACACTTTACGGTTCGTCCAGATATAATCCGCCAAGGATACGATCGTCAGGATCACGGACAACACCACGAAGATCTGAATCAGGATCTGATACCAACCCCAGGGGAAATTCAGGATCATCAGAAGAACCATAATCATCTGCGCCACCGTCTTTAGCTTTCCCCAGATGCCCGCGGCGATGACCACGCCGCCGGAGGCCGCCACCAATCGGAAGCCGCTGATGATAAACTCTCTGGCTACGATGATGATCAAAATCCAGCCCGCAAGCTGTCCGTTCTCCACAAAACAGATCATCGCCGAGATCACCAAAAGCTTATCCGCCAGGGGATCCATAAATTTTCCGAAATTCGTAATCAGGTTTCGTTCCCGGGCCAGTTTCCCGTCCAGATGATCCGTATACGACGCCGCGGCGAACAAAATAAAAGATAAATACCGGCTCCAAGGCTCCGGCACCAGGGAAAACACGATGACGTATACCGGCACCATGATCATCCGCAGCATCGTCAGCTTATTCGCGATGTTCCACATCTGCATCCACTCCCATCAAGTCATATTCAAAAGCGCCTACCACCTCGGCCTGCGTAAAGTCCCCGGACATGTAGGAGGCCGAGGAAGTCAGGAATAAAAATCCGTCGATCTCCGGCGCGTCCCGGTAGGTTCTGGCCGAATAGACAAGCTCCTCTCCCTCCCCTTCTCCGGGGATCTGTCCCTCGATCATCACTTCCATCCGGCATCCCACCGCTTCCTGGGATTTCTCGGAACTGATCTTCTGCTGCAGTTCCATCAGGATGTCCTTACGACGTTCCTTTTCCTCTTCGGGAACCTGATCCGGCATTTTCGCCGCCGGCGTGTCTTCCTCCTGGGAATAGGCGAAGACGCCCAGGCGGTCAAACCGTACCTCACGAACGAAATCACAAAGCTCCTGGAAATCCGCCTCCGTCTCTCCCGGAAATCCCGCGATCAGGGTCGTGCGCAGGGCGATATCCGGCACCGCTTCCCGCAGTTTCCCGATCACCTCTAAAAGCCGCGCCTTCGTGTGATGGCGGCCCATCCGCCTGAGCACTCCGTCCGCGCAATGCTGGATCGGCATGTCCACATAGTGAACGATCTTCGGCTCCTCGGCGATGGTCTGCACAAGCTCCTCCGTGATGTCCTCCGGATAGCAGTATAAGAGCCTGATCCAATGGATCCCTTCCACCGCCGCGATCTGACGCAGAAGCTCCGGCAGATGGCTCTTCCCGTCCCAGTCCTTCCCGTATTTGGTGATGTCCTGGGCGACGATCATGAGCTCGCGAACGCCCTCTTCCGCCATATCCCGCACCTCCCGCAGGATATCCTCCGGCCTGCGGCTGCGAAATACCCCCCGCAGCCTGGGAATGACACAATAGGTACAGCGGTTGTCGCACCCTTCCGCGATCTTCACATATCCGTAATAGCCGGGGGTAGTCAGGATCCTCCTGCGGTATCCCAGATCCCTTTTCGAGGCGTCCAAGAGACGCCTGACCTGTTTTTTTCCCGCGAGAAGCTCCTCCACCACATCCACGATCTCCTCGTAGCTGCCGGTTCCTACCACCGCGTCCACTTCCGGCAGCTCGCTGAAAATCTCCTTAGCGTAGCGTTCCGCCAGACATCCCGCCGCGATCAGCGCTTTGAGATTTCCGTTCTGTTTATACTCTCCCATCTCGATCAAGGTCTGGATGCTTTCTTCTTTCGCGTCCTGGATAAATCCGCAGGTATTGACGATGATGACTTCCGCCTGATCATCCTCTTTCACGATCTCATACCCCTTCTCCGTCAGGAGTTCGATCATGATCTCCGAATCCACCGTGTTCTTGTCGCATCCCAGGGAAACAAACGCGATCTTTGTACTCACCGTTTTCTCCTTATCCTTCATGCTGCTGCTCATAGGCCCGCAGCGTATTGTATAAAAGCATGGCGATCGTCATGGGCCCGACGCCGCCCGGCACCGGTGTGATATAAGAAGCCACTCCCATACAGCTTTCGGTATCCACGTCTCCGCAGATCCCGTCCTCGCCGTGATGGATGCCCACATCGATCACCACCGCGCCCTCCTTAAACTGACTGCCGTGAAAGAACCGAGGTTTTCCGATGGCGGCGACGAAAATATCCGCCTGTTTGAGGATCTCCTCCATGTCGCGAGTCTTAGAATGCAGCACCGTTACCGTCCTGTTTTTCGCCAGAAGCATCCTGGCCATGGGCTTACCGACGATGTTGCTACGCCCCGCCACCACGCAGTATTTGCCGCCGATCTCGATCCCGCTCCGCTCTAAAAGCTGGATGACGCCGGCGGGCGTACAACTCTCAAGCGCCGTGGGATCTCCTACCGCCATCTTGCCCACGTTCATCGGATGGAACCCGTCCACATCCTTCGCCGGATCGATGGCCTTAAGCACCCGATCCGCGTTAAGGCCATCGGGCAGGGGCATCTGTACCAAGATGCCGTTCACGCCCGGATCCCGATTGAGCTCCTCGATCTTTTTCAGCAATTCCTCTTCCTTCGTGTCCTTGCTCATCGTGATCGTCTCCGATTCCATACGGATCCAGCCGCAGGCCTTCGCCTTGTTGCGCACATAAATCTGGGAGGCGGGATCCTCTCCCACCAAAATCACCGCCAGCTTAGGCGCGGGCTTTCCCTCGGCCGTAAGAGCCTTGATCTTCTCCTTCAGCTCCGTCCGAATTTCCCTGGCAATCTGCTTTCCGTCAATCAGCCTCGTCTCCATGTTTCGCTCCTTCCCTTAAAACAGTCCCGTAATCTTTCCCTCTCCGTCCACGTCGATGCCTTCCGCCGCAGGATGCTTCGGCAGCCCCGGCATGGTCATGATATCCCCCGTGAGGGCTACCACAAAACCGGCCCCCGCGGACAGATTAACCTGTCTCACCTGAATCTTGAAGCCCTTGGGCCTTCCCAGCTTCTTGGGCTGATCCGATAAGGAATACTGGGTCTTCGCCATACAGACGGGACATTGTCCGTATCCCTGTTCCGTAAGCTTCTTAAGCTTCGTCCGCACGCCGGCGGCATAGGTCACGCCCTCCGCCCCGTAGATCTTCTTGGCGATGGTCTCGATCTTCTTCTCCAGGGGCATATCGTCGGGATATAAGGGCTGATAACGGGTTTCTTTCTCTTTCATCGTGTCCAGGAGCTCCTTCGCCAGGGCCAGACCGCCTTCTCCGCCCTTCGCCCAGACTTCTGAAAGCGCGAAGGAACATCCCATGGCGCGGCAGCGCTCTTCCACATAGGAAATCTCCTCCGCTCCGTCCGTCACAAAAGAATTCAGCGTGACCACGATGGGCACCCCATACTGGTGCAGTCCCTCGATGTGGGCTTCCAAGTTCGAGAATCCGGCCTTGAGCGCCTCCATATTCGGCTCGCCCAGATCTTCCTTAGCCACGCCCCCGTTATACTTGAGGGCGCGGATCGTAGCCACCAGCACCACGGCGTCCGGCCTGAGCCCCGCCATGCGGCACTTGATATCCATGAACTTCTCCGCTCCCAGATCCGCACCGAATCCCGCCTCCGTGATCACCACGTCCGCCAGCTTCAGGGCATACTTCGTGGCCCGCACGCTGTTGCAGCCATGGGCGATATTGGCGAAGGGTCCGCCGTGAATGAGGCAGGGGGTGTGTTCCAGCGTCTGCACCAGATTCGGCCGAATGGCATCCTTCAAGATGGCCGTCATGGCTCCCGCGGCCTTTAGATCCGCCGCCGTCACCGGCCGATTATCATAAGTATAGGCCACGATGATCTTTCCCAGCCGCTCCTTTAGATCCGTAAGATCCTCCGCGAGGCATAAAATCGCCATGATCTCAGATGCCACGGTAATCATGAAGCCGTCTTCTCTGGGCACGCCTTGAGATTTTCCTCCCAGCCCTACGACAGTGTTTCTCAGGGCGCGGTCGTTGATGTCCAGCGCCCGCTTCCAGCTCACCGTCCTGGGGTCGATCCCCAGTTCGTTTCCCTGCTGCAGATGATTGTCCAACATGGCCGCGAGCAGGTTGTGGGCGGTGGTCACCGCGTGAAAATCCCCCGTAAAGTGCAGATTGATATCTTCCATGGGCAGTACCTGGGCATATCCGCCCCCGGTCGCTCCGCCCTTCAAGCCAAAGCAGGGGCCTAAAGAAGGTTCTCTCAGGGCGATGACTGAGGACACGCCCATGCGCCCCAGCGCTTCTCCCAGCCCGATGGTGGTAGTCGTCTTTCCCTCCCCCGCGGGCGTGGGATTGATGGCCGTAACCAGCACCAGTTTTCCGTCCGGCCTGTCTTTGATCCTCTCCCACAGTTCTTGGCTCAGCTTCGCTTTATACTTGCCATAATGCTCCAGCTCCTCCGCCTCGATCCCCAGCTTAGAGGCCACCTGCGCGATGGGAATCATCTCCGATTCCTGGGCGATCTCAATATCACTCTTGTAACTGCTCATCATGACTCACTCCTTGTCCTTCATATTCTTCTTTCGTCATCAATACCTTTCGGGGTTTGCTCCCCTCGTCGGGCCCTACGACGCCTCGCTCACTCATGGCTTCGATCAGGCGCGCGGCCCTGTTAAAGCCTATGCGAAAGGCCCGCTGCAGCATGCTGATGGAAGCCCGCTGTTTCTCCACGACCATGCGGATGGCCTCTTCCAGGTATTCGTCCTGTTCCTCTTCCTGGGCGAAGAGGCTCACCGCGCCGGCGCTCTCCACCTTCTCCGCCAGATCCGGCTGATAATCCGGGCCGGGCATTCCCTTCCGCACGGCTTCCACCACGCGTTCCACCTCGTGATCAGTCACGAAGGCTCCCTGAATCCGGGTCGGTTTAGAGGCGCCGATGGGGCAAAAGAGCATGTCGCCCTTCCCCAACAGCTTCTCCGCGCCCACCATGTCCAAAATCGTCTTGGAATCCACCCCGGAAGACACCGCGAAAGCAAGCCTAGAGGGAATGTTGGCCTTGATGACTCCCGTGATCACATCCACGGAAGGCCTCTGAGTGGCGATGACGAGATACATTCCCGCGGCCCGGGCCATCTGCGCCAGACGGCAGATCGGCTCTTCCACTTCCTTGCCCGCCACCATCATCAGATCCGCCAACTCGTCGATAATGATGACGATCTGGGGCATGCTCTCCAGCACCTCGCCCTGGGCCAGATGCTCCTGCACCGCCTCGTTATAGCCTTTAATATCCCGCACGCTCAGGTCGGCAAACTTCTTATACCGCATGGTCATCTCCTGCACCGCCCAGTTCAGGGCCGCCGCCGCCTTCTTGGGGTCGTTGACCACGGGCAGAAGCAAATGGGGAATGCCGTTATACACGGATAATTCCACCACTTTGGGATCGATCAGGATCAGCTTCACGTCTTTCGGATGCGCCTTATAGAGGATGCTGATCAGCAGGGAATTGATACACACGCTCTTTCCGGAGCCGGTGGCCCCGGCGATCAGTAGATGGGGCATCTTGGCGATATCCGCCACCTTCACCTCGCCGTCGATGGTTTTTCCTAAACTGAATGCCAGCTTGGAAGGAAACTTACGGAATACGTCGCTCTCGATGACCTCCCGCAGCGTCACCGTCACCGGATGCTTGTTGGGCACCTCGATACCCACCGCGCTCTTGCCCGGAATCGGCGCCTCGATACGAATAGAAGGCGCGGCCAGATTCAAGGCGATATCCCCCGCCAGATTCACGATCCGGCTGACCTTCACCCCCTGGCTGGGGATCAGTTCGTATCTTGTCACCGTCGGTCCCTGATTCACCTGCGTCACCCGGGCCTCTACGCCGAAACTCGCGAGAGCGTTCTCCAGCTTCTGCGCGTTCTGATACAGCTCGTTCCGGCTGCCCGTGGGGGGCGCCGTCCCTTGCTCCAAGAGATCCACCGTGGGAAATACGTATTGTTCCGTTTCTTTATTTTCCGCGAAGAGATTCTGCTGAATGCCGTAATTGACCTGCTCCTGTTCTTCCTTTGTGACGGGCGCGGCCTTCTGTACGGCCTTCTCCTCTGTCTTTGCCCTCTCTTCCTGAAGGCCCTTCATGCTCTGCTCCTGCACATAAGCGAACACGTTCTCCCTGTTTTCCGCGGGCTTTTCTTCTTTCTTTTTCGGCTTCAGCCAGTCCGGAATCTTCTCATCCTCGGATTCTTCAAAAAAGGAGGGCTGTTCGATCATATGAATCTGCGGCTCTTCCTGAGGAATCTCCGACTCTTCCGTTTGGATCCTCCGCATCTGTTGATGCTGCTTGACCTTCTCCCGCACGTTTTCCTCTACGTTTTTCGTCACTTTACGGGTCTTGGCCCAAGCCTTAACCGCCGCCTGAATGGCGGATTTCTCCGTGATCACCACCAGGCAGATGACCATGACGCCCACAAGGAGCAGGATCGTACCCACCTTCCCCAGAAATCCCAATAAGAGCGTCCCTAAGGCGGCTCCCACCACGCCGCCGGTATACCAGGCGGCCTCGTGATACCAAACGTCGATCGTTTCTTCCATCTTCGAGCCGTTGAGGACATGCATGAAAATCGTAATCGCTAAAATCAGCAGCAAAAGGCAAAGGTTCTTGGCGTAATTCGGATACTCCGGCCGTCTCCACATGCGGGCGGTCACCACCAGGATGCCTGAAAAACATAATAAATAGGCCCCGATTCCCAGCACCCCCACGCTCACGTCTCGGACCACTTCTCCGAATACGCCAAAAACAGGCCCCAGGCAAATGCCAAGCGCCAACAATACCCATATCAAAAGAAAAAACAGGGAACGAACCTCCCGCCCCACCGTTTCTTTGACCTGAAACTTCGGAGCGCGGGGCGCTTCCTGAACCTTGGCTCTGGAAGTCGTCTTCGCGTTCTTTCCGGCAGCGGAAGAAGAGGCCTTAGGCCTTCCTCTCCCGCCGGAGGCGGAACGGCTCTTTCCCGAAGAGGCGCTCTTTTTGGCCTCTCTTTGCTTATCAAATGCTGTCTTTTTCGCCATACTATCCCCCCTGACGGCGGATGACTTATAGGAACAACCCCCACGCGATGGCGATTAGTCCCATCGCGCCGCAATAATACCCAAAATAATGAAACTTATTATTCTGCAATAGCTTAAGCAGCGTGCGGATACACAGATACCCTACCACCGCGGACAATACCGTCCCCAGAAGATAAGGACCCCAGTTTGCGGCCAGATCCGCGAAGTCCGCCTTGAGCAGCGTCAAAAGTGCCGCGCCGGCGATGGCAGGAATCGAGATCAAAAAGGAGAAGCGAATCGCGAACTCCTTGTCAAACCCTCCGGCCATGCCCGCCACGATGGTGGAACCGGAACGGGAAATCCCCGGCAGGGTCGCGATACCCTGCACGATTCCCACTGCTAGGGCATCTTTATAGGTTGCCTTTTCCACCCGCTTCTTGCCGATCTTGATCTTCTGCGACGCCAAAAGCAAGCCGCAGGTCACCAGCAGCAGCACGCCTACGGGAATCACCGAGCTCATAAAGAGATCCTGCAAAAACGCCTCCACAAAAAGACCCAGGATGGCCGTGGGAATGCTGGCGACGATGACAAGAATCACCATCTTGCGTTCCGGATACATCTTGAAAGGATGCGCCGTCTTATTCACCAGATACCTGACGCCGTCCACAATCAACATCACGCCTTCCTTAATAAGGCCCCATACGTCTTTATAATAGACGATAAACACCGCCACCAGGGTGCCGATGTGCAAAAGCACCTCGAAGATCGGTCCCCCGTCCGTATTGATCCCTAACAGCTCGCTCGCGAGTATCAAATGCCCTGAACTGCTCACCGGCAGAAATTCTGTCAATCCCTGTACTACCGCCATCCATATGGCTTGCCACCAACTTATCATTTCTTCCTCTCCTTATTCCCCCGGCCCGAAGGCCTTTAATGTCATTTTATTATACAATGGATTTCGGAATCTGTAAAGACAAAGGAATAAATCTTTTTATACCGCGCATCCTAATCCTATTCTGATTCCCCAAAGGAGGCTTCCCATGAACGAAGAAATTACGAAGCAGGATGAGGAGATCAAGGAGTCCGGGCAGGTCAGCCTCATCCATAATCCTCAAAAACACCGCATCCATCTGTTTACCATTATCGGTGAGATCGAAGGACACGAGAATCTGCCGGGAAGCAGCAAGACCACCAAATATGAGCATCTGCTGCCCCGCCTGGCCGCCATCGAGGACAGCTCGGAGGTGGACGGCGTGCTGATCCTGCTGCAAACCAGCGGCGGAGACTGCTCCGCGGGACTGGCCATCGCCGAGATGATCGCCTCCTTGAGTAAGCCCGTGGTGTCGCTCGTGGTGGGCGACAGCCATTCCATCGGCGTTCCTCTGGCCGTTGCCGCGGATTATTCCTTTATCGTCCCCAGCGGCACCATGATTATCCATCCCGTGCGCATGAGCGGACTCATCATCGGCGCGCCCCAGACCTTCGACTATTTCAAAATCATCCAGGACCGGATTACCCGTTTCATCGCCTCCCATTCCCGAGTCAGCGAAGAACGCTTAGAAGAGATGATGCTGAATAAAGGGATCCTCACCAAGGATCTGGGTACGATCTTAGTGGGAGAGGATACGGTGCGGGAGGGCCTGATCCGGGAAGTCGGCGGCATACAGACCGCCCTAGAGAAACTCCATTCCCTTATCGATGAAAAAACACAAAATAAACGAGGCTCTTAATCAGCCTCGTTTATCCCAGCAGGATCTTCTCGATCTTGTATTTTCGATCTCGTATGGTCATCACGGCCATACTCGCGGGAAGGCCGAACCGGCCGTATCCGCAGCTTCCCGGATTGAGCCACAAAACTTTTCCCACCCGCTCCTCTTCATATCGGTGCGTGTGACCGTAGATCGCCACGTCGATGTCTTCCGGCAGGCTCTGGATCCGCAGGCGGTTATGAATCAGGAAAAAGCGCAGGCCACCAAGCTCAAACCGGAGGGTTTCCAGACGTCCCTGCCGCCACCACCAGTCGTTGTTTCCGCAGACCATATACATAGGCGCGATGGCGTCAAGCCGCTCCGCCGTCTCCTGATTGTCGAAGTCTCCGGCGTGTATGATCTTGTCACACCCTTTCAGCACCTCCAGCATCCGCGGACGCAGCAGCCCATGGGTATCCGAGATGACTCCTACGCGCAAGCCTTTATCCATTCGCCGTCCCTCTCAGGAATGATTGGTAGAACCGATGCCGCCTTTACGCACTTTCCGCACCGGATCGTCGTCATCCGTCTTATAGTATTTTTGCAGGATTCCCTGGGCGAAAGCGTCCCCTGCCGCCAGTTCCAGCACCCGGTCGCCTCCGTTATACAGGCTGATCCGCAGGTGTCCCTCGTTTTCCGCGCCGTAGTAATCCGCGTCGATCACCGCCACGGAATTGCTGAGCCGCACCTGATACTTAAAGCCCAGACTGGAACGAATGTAGACGCCCAGCCACATATCCTCTTCCATCGCGATTCTTAATCCCGTGGGGATGACCAGGCTCTGCCCCGGCTCCAGGCGGTATGCCGCCGGCGTCCGGATATCGTATCCCGCGGAAAAAAGCGTTCCTCTTCTGGGCATCTCGATCCCGGCATATTCTTGCTCCGCGATTTTATAGGCTTCTTCCCTGCTCAAACCTTCCTTTAATAAAATCTCGGCCCGGTCCTCCTGGTACCGGGCGAGACTGACTTTCTCAAACTTAGTCATTGTGGCGGCGTCCTCTGTCGGAACGGTGATGATCCCTGCGTCCCTGGTTCTGGTCTCCGCCTTCCCGAGGGGGCAGCAAAGCCTTGCGGGATACCTTCACCTTGCCCTGATCGTCGATGCCGATGACCTTGACCATGATCTCGTCGCCGATCTTCAGCACGTCTTCCACCTTGTCGATCCGCTCATAGCTGATCTCCGAAATGTGCAGAAGGGCGTCCTTGCCGGGGAGCAGCTCCACGAAGGCGCCGAAGGTGGCCAGTCTGACGACCTTCGCGTTATAAACCTCGTTCAGCTCTACATCCTTAGCGATGGTCTCGATGATCTGGATGGCCTTCTTGGACATCTCCTCATCCGCGCCAAATACATATACGTGTCCGTCGTCCTCGATGTCGATCTTGGTTCCCGTCTCATCGATGATCTTGTTGATCATCTTACCCTTGGGTCCCACGACCTCTCCGATCTTCTCCGGATTGATTCTGGTCTGATAGATCTTGGGGGCGTATTCGCTCACGGACTCTCTGGGCTGAGAAATACAGGGCAGCAAAATCTCGTTGAGAATATACTCTCTGGCCGTGCGGGTTCTGGCGATGGCGCCCTCGATGATCTCCTTCGTCAGGCCTTGCACCTTGATATCCATCTGGATCGCCGTGATTCCCTTAAAGGTTCCCGCTACCTTGAAGTCCATGTCGCCGAAGAAGTCTTCCAGGCCCTGGATATCCGTCAGCAGCACGAAATCATCATCCGAATCCCCCGTCACCAGGCCGCAGGAAATACCCGCCACCGGCGCGGAAATCGGCACGCCCGCCGCCATCAGCGCCAGCGTGCTGGCACAGATGCTGCCCTGGGAGGTGGAACCGTTGGAGCTCAGCACCTCGGACACCAAACGGATGGCATAGGGGAAATCATCCTCCGAAGGAACCACAGGAAGCAATGCCCTCTCCGCCAAGGCTCCATGACCGATCTCACGACGACCGGGGCCGCGGCTGGGCTTCGTCTCTCCCACCGAGTAAGAGGGGAAATTATAATGATGAATATAACGCTTGGTCTCTTCCAGGGCATCCAGGCCGTCCAGCTTCTGCTGCTCGCTGATGGCGCCTAAGGTGGCTACCGACAACACCTGGGTCTGTCCCCTGCGGAACAGGCCGCTGCCATGGGTTCTCGGCAGCACGTCGATCTCCGCGGAAAGCGGACGAATCTCCTCCATGCCCCGGCCGTCCGGACGCTTATGATCCACCTTGATCATCTTGCGTACGGTCTTCTTCTCATACTGATACACCGCGTCGTCCAGGTTGGCCCGGAAGATCTCCTGATCCTCCTCCGGCAGCGTATCGATATAGCTCTCAAACTCGGCGGTCAGCTTGGCTACGTTCTCTTCTCTCACCTGCTTCACGTCGGTGAAAACAGCCTCTTCCATCCGCTCCTGGGGAATCACGCGCATGAGCGCTTCCATGACAGCGGCGGGCACCACATGCTCCTCGTAGCTGTGCTTCGGCTTACCGCACTCCGCTACGATCCCGTCGATGAACTCCACGATCTGCTTATTCACTTCGTGACCATAGAAGATCGCTTCCAGCACCTTATCCTCCGGCACTTCCTTCGCGCCGGCCTCGATCATCACGACCTTCTCCTTTGTGGAGGCGACCGTCAGATCCAACTCACTGACTTCACGCTGGGCGGAAGTGGGATTGATGATCAACTCTCCGTCCACCAAACCGACGGACACCGCGCCGATGGGGCCCGCGAAAGGAATATCCGAGATGGATACCGCGATCGAGGATCCGACCATCGCCAGGATCTCCGGAGAACAGTCCTGATCCACGCACAAAACGGTGTTGACCAGGGATACGTCGTTTCTGTAATCCTTGGGGAACAGCGGCCGCATGGGACGGTCGATGCATCTGGCCGTCAGGATCGCGTTCTCCGTGGGACGGCCCTCACGCTTCACAAAGCTGCCCGGAATCTTTCCCACCGCATACAGTCTCTCTTCATAGTCCACGCTCAGGGGGAAGAAATCGATTCCCTCTCTGGGCTTTTCGGAGGCGGTCGCCGTGGAAAGGACAACCGTGTCTCCGTAGTACAGCAGCACGGCGCCGTTCGCCTGCTCCGCTACTTTGCCGATCACCGCTTTCAGCGTGCGTCCGGCAAGTTCCATCGTAAATTCTTTTACCATTTGTCTTTTACCCTCGCTTCCCTTTTTCCTACGAAGAAGCACCCGCTCCTTCGTGAAAATAGGACGGATGAACCATCCGCCCTATCTTTTCCGGCTCATCACCGGTAAAGCATCACGGTTCCTTGTGATCGAACGGGATGCTTCTATTATCTTCTGATTCCAAGACGAGCGATCAGCGTACGATACTGCTCGATATCTTTGCTCTTCAAGTAGTTCAGCAGGCCTCTTCTCTGTCCGACCAACATCAGCATGCCCCGGCGGGAATGATGATCCTTGGGATGGGTCTTCAGATGACCGGTCAGGTGGGTGATTCTCTCCGTCAGCAGCGCGATCTGCACAGCGGTAGAACCGGTATCCTGCTCGTTCTGGCCAAACTCCTTGATGATTTCAAGCTTTCTTTCTTTCGTCATAATGATAATCCTCCATTCTTTTTTACGGATCGCCAGTTGCTGAGCGACGGTTGGAGATTCCGGAAGCTAAGCAATGGTTCCATTCACAGTTGTAAATTATAGCACGCTTTTCGGAAAAAGTAAAGCAAAATCTTTTATTTTTGAATCAATCGCACGCGAATGATCCCTTCCGTATTTTCTAACTTCCGCAGCGTGTCTTCTTCGGGTACCGCGCTCACGTCCAGAATCGATACGGCCAGTTCTCCCCGGCTGCGATTATTCATGGTTTCGATGTTGATGCCTTGCTCGCCCAGGTTCTGACTGATCTTCCCCACCATGGACGGAATATTCTTATGAAGCACCACCACCCGCGCGGGCATAACAAGCGAGCCCATGTCGCAATCCGGGAAGTTGACGGAATGCCGGATCACGCCCTTTTCCAGATAATCCCGGATCTCTTCCGCCGCCATCCGCGCGCAGTTATCCTCCGATTCTTCCGTAGAGGCGCCCAGATGAGGAATGGCGATGACGCCTTCCTGGCCCACCATCGTCTCATCCGGGAAATCCGTCACATACTTGGCGACTTTTCCCGCCTTGATCGCCGCGAGCATCGCCTCGTTATCCACGATCTCTCCTCTGGACAGGTTCAGCACCCGGCAGCCCGGCTTCATGGCCTCAAATTCCTCTTTGCCTAAGAAGCCCTTCGTGTCTTTTGTCAGCGGAATATGAAGAGAAATATAATCCGCCTCCGCCAGACATTCCGGAAGCTTTTCCCCATGGCGCACCCGGCTGTTGATGTTCCAGGCCGCGTTGACGGACACATAGGGGTCGTATCCGATGACATGCATCCCCAGCTGTACCGCCATATTCGCCAAAGGACCTCCGATCGCGCCCAAGCCGATGACCAGCAGAGTCTTTCCCGCCAATTCGTATCCCGCGAAACGAGATTTGTTGGCTTCCACCGTCTTCGCGACGCCCTCGGTTCCCGCCAGCGTCTTGGCGTACTCGATGCCTCCCACGATGTCTCGGGAAGCCAGGAGCATCGCCGCCAAAGCCAGCTCCTTTACCGCGTTCGCGTTGGCTCCCGGCGTATTAAAGACCACGATTCCCTCCTGACTGCATCGGTCTATGGGAATGTTATTCACTCCCGCGCCGGCTCGGGCGATACAGGCTAATCCCGGCTCAAAGGCCATCTCATGCAGCTTCGCGCTGCGCACCAAAAGAGCGTCCGGATTTTCCACCGCCTCCCCATATGTATAGGACTGATCGAATACTCCCAATCCCACCTGCGAAATCTTATTCATCAACTGAACCTTCATGCCCTCTCCATCCTTTCCGCTTTAACATGTCCGTTTAGGACGGACATTTGTTTTTCTGTGATTTACTAAGCATACTACAGTCCTCTCTAAAAGTCAATATATTTTCCGTTTTTCTTTCAGGAATTCTAAACCGCGCTATTTTTATTTTGAAACGCCTTTCTCAAATGGACTGCGTATGAAACCCGTCATCGCTTTTCCCGGAAAATCGATTAATTTAACACGAAAAACAGGAAAAGAGCTGAAACTCGTCATCGTTGGATCAAGAAGCGTCCACAGGCACACGCAAAAAAACACCGTACCCTACATGGATACAGTGTTTTTTCTGATGTCCCTAGACTCTAGATGCGGGCTCGTCTTCGATCTGCCAATCCACAGGCTCCATCCCCTGCCGCTCCAAAAAGGCGTTGGCCTTGGAGAAATGCCTGCATCCGAAGAAGCCGTGATAGGCGGATAAGGGACTCGGATGGGGAGCCTCCAGGATGAGATGCTGGGAATTGGTGATGAGCGCCTTTTTCTCCCGGGCATTCCGTCCCCACAGCAGGAAGACCACGGGCTTCTTCCTCTCATTCAAAAGCCCGATGATATGATCGGTGAAGTATTCCCATCCCATGCCCCGATGGGAGTTGGCGATCCCCGCGCGCACGGTCAGCACCGCGTTCAAAAGCAGAACTCCCTGATCGGTCCATTTTTTCAGATATCCCGAATGGGGGATCCTAAGCCCCAGATCATTCGCCAGTTCCTGATAGATGTTTTGCAAAGAAGGCGGCACGGCGATGCCGGGTTTTACGGAAAAACTCAGTCCGTGGGCCTGACCGGGCCCATGGTACGGATCCTGCCCCAAGATGACCACCTTCACGTCCTCATAAGCGGTAAAGTGCATGGCATTAAAGATATCATACATATCGGGATAGATCGTGCGGCTGCTGTACTCCTGCTTCAGAAACTCCCGCAAGCGCAGATAATACTCTTTATGAAACTCCGGCTGCAATAGATCCTGCCAGTCGTTTTGAAACTGCGCCGCCATTACCCGTTCCTCCGATCCGATAGGATCTTCCCGTCGATGATGGTCATGACGCAGCGCGCCTCAATTTCCTCCATGGGGTCGCCGGCATACAAAATGATATCCGCGTCCTTCCCCGCTTCCAGCGAGCCGATTCGCTCCTCCAGGCCTAAAATCTGCGCCGCCCGGATCGTGATCGCCTTCAGCGCCTCCATGGCCGGCAGCCCGGCCTTATGGGACAGCGCCGCGCACAGGGGCAGATACTGACAAGGAATCACCGGATGATCCGTCATGATCGCAAAGGGAATGCCCGCCTCATAGAGCGCCCTGGGCGTGTCGAAGGTCTTGTTCGTCAATTCAAATTTAGAGCGGCTCCCGAAGGAAGGCCCAATGATGGCCTGCACCTTCTCTTCGGCCAGCTCGTCGGTAATGAGATGTCCCTCCGTACAATGATCCAGCGTAAACCGAAGGTTAAACTCCCGGGCGATACGAATCACCGTAAAGATATCGTCCGCCCGATGGGCATGGGCCTTCAGGGGGATCTCCCGCCTGAGCACCGGTACCAAGGCTTCCATCTTGAAATCTATCGGCGCTTCCGGGTCGTTTTCCCGCTTTTTCATATAGTTTTTTGCTTCTGTCAGTGTTTGGCGCAGCAGCGCCGCCGTTCCCATACGGGTGGAAGGCATCTTCTGCTTACTATTATAAACGCGCTTTGGATTTTCGCCGAAAGCCACCTTCATGGCCAAAGGCGCCTTCAGCACCATCTTATCCACTCGGCTGCCATAAGTCTTGATGGCCGCGAACTGCCCGCCGACCACATTGGCCGAGCCCGGCCCCGTGGCTACGCAGGTCACGCCGGCCAGACGGGCTTCCTCCACCGCTCGGTCCGTCGGGTTAAAACCGTCGATGGCCCGCAGCTGGGGCGTAACCGGATCCGTCGCCTCGTTTACGTCGTTTCCCTCAAAGCCGATGGCCTCTTCGGACATGCCCAGATGACAATGGGCATCCACAAAACCGGGATAGACCCTGAGTCCCGCCGCGTCGATCACCTGCCAGGACTCCTCGGGAGAGATCCCGGGTTCGATCGCCTGGATCTTCCCATCCTCCAGCAATATGTCCGCCTTCACCGGCTCATCCGTCGTCATCGTGTAAACGATTCCATTCTGAATCAAAATCAATTGCGTATCCTCCTTACTCCATCCAGATCTGCGGCTCGGCCGTAAGAACCCGGCCTTCCTTAGCCGACTGTACCGTCAGAAGAGCCAGATACCGGTCCTGCATGGCCTCCGCCAGACTGTAAAAACCGGGGCCGCCCTGAACATACTCGGCCATCTTGGCCATACAGGTGGCTACCGCGATCTCATCGTCGAACATCCGGGCGGGGCGAAACGGGTTCTCATAGACCCATCCCCCCTGTCCCCGTACTCCCCGCAGGAAAGATCCTTCCAGGTTCGTCCCGGCTCCGGTCATCATCCGCTCCAGTGTATCATGTACGGGCGTCAGATAATCTTCCATATAATAGACTTCGTCATCGTAGATCTCTCCCCGGTCTCCCCGAATGTTATAGTGCTCTTTACGAATCCAGGCTCGGCACTGATCGCCCTCCAGGTCGTTGAAAGCCTGCATATCCCCATAATCCAGGTGAAACACCGTCTGCTTGACCGAAATCATCTCTTCCGCCGCGGGATCCCCCTCCCGGCCCGGGGCGTTCATCCGGCTGTGGGTATACTGCGCGCCCCAGACCTTCGGCAGCGCCATGCCCACGCTCAGCGCCTTACGATGCACGCTGATGGCATGATACCCGTTGGGCAGTTGGAAACGACTCTGATACACCTTACCAATTCGGCCGGAAGCGGCTACCGCGAGGCGCGAAGCGATCATAGGCTGAAACTGATACTGTTCCGCCACCTGGATCTTAGCCTGTCCGCATTCTTGATAAAACTCGATTAAATCCTCCAGACTGTCCGCGGGCGGCGTCTCCATCAGAACCGGCACGCTCATCTCGGCAAGATCCGCCGTGATCTTCCGGGCCGCGCCGCTCTTACGGGAGACGGATACGACGACGTAATCCGGTTTCTCCTCCCGCACCATCTGAGCATAGTCCGCGTATAGCGGTACGCCCCACTCGCCGGCCCGCTTCTTCCCGGCCTCAGAATGGTATACGATCCCGCACACACTGAACCTTTCGGGCAGCATCTTCGCTGCCCGCAGGAAAAATCCGGCACGCCACCCGGTGCCGATGACCCCAATTCTTGTCTTCATCTTTCTACCTCTTATTTCATGAGTTCTTCTACTTCCAGGCTGGCGCCGATAAAGGCTCCCACGCCCTTGCCGTCGTTACTGATGATGGGCTCGCTCATATAATAAGCAAAGGATCCGTCTCTCTTGCTCTCGCCGCCCAGGCCGGACACCTGTACGATCTTGTTTACGTTCACCAGGCCGTCCTTCGTCTCCTCGATGAACTGCTCGATCAGCGCGGCATAAGTCTTTCTTACTCTTTCTTTGTAAGACGCCGGCAGATAGCCCATCCGGATGGCCTTGGCGAAGGCGTACACATACATGCAGGACGCCGAAGCCTCCAGGTAGTTGCCGGGACGATCTCCCTGATCCAGCACCTGATACCAGCAGAGCTTCTCCGGATCCTGTACCTTAAACAGCGCGTCGGTACACTCACCGAAGATCCGGATGATGTCTTCCCGTCCCTCATGATCCTTGGGCAGATAATCTAGGATGTCTACCATGGCCGCCATGAACCAGCCCATGGCCCGTCCCCAGAAATGAGGCGACCAGCCCGTCTCCGGATTGGCCCAGTACATCTCCCGCTTCTCGTCCCAGGCGTGATAGCAAAGGCCCGTCTCCGGATCCACCGTATGCTTATAAATGAGACGCACCTGACCCACCACATCATCGAAAAGCTCCGGCTCGTCGAACATGGCGCCGTACCGCGCCAGGAAGGGGGAGGCCATGTAGATGCCGTCCAGCCACATCTGCCAGGGATAGATCTTCTTATGCCAGAATCCGCCCTCCGAGGTACGGGGATGCTCCCGGAACTGATCCCTAAGCATGTCCGCCGCCTTCTTATACTTCGGCTCCTTCGTTTCCGCGTATAACATCAGAAACTGCTTGCCATTATTGACCAGATCCACGTTATAGGCTTCCCGCTTGTAGCCGCGGACCGCGGAACCGTCCTCATTCATAAAAGAATCCACGCTGTTCTTGATATAATCGAAATACTTGGAATCTCCCGTGAGACGCCATACGCCCTCCATCCCGTTCCAGATGACGCCGTATTCGTAAGCCCAGACCTTGCTCAGAAGCTCGTTGCGGGCCATGACACTGTCGCAGACCTTTTTGTACCACTGGTTGTTTACTTTTTTCTCAGGATATTTGCTCATAAGTACCTCCATATTATGGTTATTTCCGGCAATCCGGAGCTTAGTTCTATCATAGCCTACAACGGCCTGATTGACAAGTGTTTTTTGAGAAAACTTAATGCCCCCTGGGCTTTTGCTCCAGCAGATCCCTCTCGCTGAAAAGATCGGCCCTAAGAAGCCTTAGGAAGATCACAAGAAGGGGCAAAATAGCGATCCATATAGCCTTCTCCCCCATGGGCCCGCAGAGGAGGGTTAGCCCCGCTCCGCCCAGGATGAACCCGGCCAGCATCCCCAGATGGATCATGCCTCGGCGAAAACCGGCCCCGTCCTTTTTACGGATCAGCTTGGCGATCCCGATCCCAACCTGCCGCACATGGTTCGTACAGAAGGTGGTCGCCATTGGAATCCCCTCCGCCTGCCGGAAGGTATTGTACTGCATGGAGGCGATGAAGTTCACCGTCACCTGTACGATCTGATGGGGCACGCTCAGGGGAACGAAACCGATCCCCAAAAGCACCAGGATCTCGAAGGCGACGAGGCAGGTGTCCCAACGCACGTATCCCAGCTTTTTCAAGGGAGAGGGCAGGATCTCCGACACGAAGGCTCCCAACATGTAAGCGAAGATCGGAATCAGGTAATAAAACCCTTCTTTCAGGCTCCCCTTGCCGAAGGCGATGGACATCATCACCACGTTGGCGGTCTGGGCGTTGCAAAAGACTCCGCCCCTTAGATTATAGGTATAAGCCCCCATCATTCCCGCCGCCACCATGAGCAGCCAGAACACGGATTTCCGCTCACAGGCTAAATACTGCTGATCCGACATATATCTCGCTCCTTCGCGTTTTTTTCTATTGTAGTCCTCCCCTTCGTTCTTGTCAATTCTTAATTTGCCGTATATTCCTTGTCCACCACATCGCAGATTCCGGCCAAAAGCATGATAATCCCCTGTATCTTCTGTCCTGGGATCCGGTAAACCCCCCGGCTTTTTTCTTCGATCAGGTGGGACGCAAGCAAGGGACGCAGATGATGGTAAACCTGTCCCGTGGAATGAAAACCGCATTTTTCGATGAGTTCCCCTACTCCGGAGGGTTTTCTTAAAAGGGCTAACAGGATGTTCAGCCGTTCCTGACTCCCGATACAGGAAAGTACCTGCGCAGCCGTCTCATCTTCGATAAGCGCTAACAGCCGATCCGTATCCACCTGGTTCCGGATCCAGTTCTGCTGATGTCCGCCTGATGCGAACACGCCCATATACGTCACCATTCCCGTATACTTTTTCCGGTTAGTCTCCTCGCATAGCCTGCTCATTAACTCTTTCAGATGAGGATCCGGATGCATGTGATCCATCACCTCTACCCGATCCTCCGGAGAAGTGGGTTTCTTCCCGTTTCCCTGCCGCGCCATGATTTTCATCAGTTCTTCCATCTGTTCCTTCAAAGCATCGATTTCTTTTCCCAGATCTCTTTCCATTTCAAAACTCCTCTCTGTAATACTTTGATATTCTGATTATATCCCCTTTTTGGTATTTTGTCAATACGTAATTACGTTTTTTCGTATTTTTAGAATGATTTTCATCCCAACGTGCCAATTCGAGTATTTACCTTTTCCCGGGGATTTGGTATAATAGGCGCAGCGAGGCAGCCTTCTCATAGGGAAAAGACCGAGCTGCGCCCCGAGTTTGCCGCCAAAGGACGGCAAACTCCCAAGGCTGCCGATAGACTGCATATCAGAAAGGATGTTTCACTTATGTCAAAAATCAATCGTAAGGCCGTGGTCGAACAGTATTCCCCGGTCAACACCGCCTGGGACGCCTACTCTCCCTTTAGCGTCGGCAACGGTGAGTTTGCTTTCAACGCGGACATGACGGGGCTTCAGACCTTCAGTCGCTTCCATGAGCCGGGAATCCCGCTTCTGACTCAGGCACAGTGGGGTTGGCATACCGCCCCCTACCGAGCGGATCAGTACAAATTCGATTATCATCTGATGGCCCGGACGCTGTATTCCAACGGCAAGAGGGACGTGCCCTATGTCACGAAGCCCGGATTTCAGAAAAAGGAGTTTGATTGGCTGCGCCAGAATCCCCACAAATTCCACATGGGCCGGCTGGCCTTCGCCTTCCCCGGCGATCAGCCCGTGCCGGATACGGCCGAGATCGAGAACCCTTATCAGCGCATGAACCTGTGGGAGGGCACTATTGACAGCCGCTTCTCCTATCACGGACAGGACGCGGAAGTCTGTACCTTTGTGCATCCCGCCATGGACATGCTCTGCGTGAGCGTTCGTTCTCCCCTGCTGCAGCAGGGACTGAAGGTGATTCTGGATTTTCCCGCGCCTTCGCCGGACCGCACCGGAGCGAATTGGACCGCTCCCGATTCTCATAAGAGCCTGATTACCCGCAGAGACGAGGATCGCACGGAGATTCTGCGGATGATCGATGAGGACCGATATTTTGTCACCCTCCTCCTCGATCAGGAAGGGTGCGTTCAGGCCCGGGGCGCTCATCATTTCGAGATCACGACCGCTTCGGAAACGCTGGAGATGCGCCTCGTCTTCTCTCCGAAGCCCGCTCCCCAGGAAATTCCTACCATGGTGGAGGCTCTCGTTGCCTGTAAGAAACACTGGGAACACTTCTGGACCCACGGCGGCTTCGTTCATATTCAGGAAGGGGGCAAGCAGGGCCAGGAACTGATGCGCCGCATCATCCTTTCCCAGTATCAGACCGCCGTCAACTGTTCCGGCTCCCTGCCTCCCCAGGAGACGGGTCTTGTGATGAACAGCTGGTACGGTAAGTTCCATCTGGAGATGCACTACTGGCACGCGGCCCATTTTGCCAGTTGGAACCGGGCCGAGATGCTGGAAAAAAGCCTCTGGTATTATCAATCCATCCTGCCCAAGGCCCAGGAGCTGGCTTCTTCTCAAGGGTATAAGGGCGCCCGATGGCCCAAGATGACGGACGCTTCCGGCGTGGACAGTCCTTCCCCCATCGGACCTCTCCTGATCTGGCAGCAGCCCCATCCTCTTTATTACGCGGAGCTCGTCTACCGCGCCCGTCCTACTAAGGAGGTGCTGGAATGCTATTTGGACATCGTGCTGGAGACCGCGAAGTTCATGGCCGACTACGCCCGTTGGGACGAGGATCGCGGCTGCTATGTGCTGGGCCCGGGCATGATTCCCTCCCAGGAAAACCATAACGCCCGCATCGTCATGAATCCGCCCTACGAGCTGGAATACTGGGCTTACGGCTTACATACCGCCAACGAATGGCTGCGGCGGCTGGGAGAGCCGGTCAATGAAGAATGGGAGAAGATCGCCTCCCATATGGCTCCCGCTCCCGTAAAGGATGATTTGTATCTGGCCCACGAGAATTGTCCCGATACCTATACCGAGCTCTTTAACCGCGATCATCCTTCCATGGTGGCCGCGATGGGCATGCTCCCCGGGAAGAGCATCGATCCCGCCGTCATGGAAAACACGCTCAAGAAAGTGCTTGCCGGTGGCTGGCGCATGAACGAGATCTGGGGCTGGGATTTCCCCATGCTGGCCATGTGCGCCGCGAGGCTCGGACTGCCCCAGACCGCCGTACAGTGCCTGCTCTACGATTCCGAAAAGAACGTATACTTAAACAACGGTCACAACCGCCAGGCGGACCGCGCCGACATCCCCTGTTATCTGCCGGGCAACGGTGCCCTGCTTTTGGCCGTCGGCCTGATGTGCGCCGGCTGGGAGGGCTGCGAGGCCGAGACGCCCGGCTTCCCCAAGGATTGGAACGTACAATGGGAAGACATTCTGCCCCTTCCCTAATAATAGGAGGTCACCATGAAACAGCAATTTCTATTTGACAAAATCCCGGCCATGCTCCATGGCGGCGACTACAACCCGGATCAGTGGGTGAAGTACCCCGAAATCCTCAAGAAGGATATCGAGCTCATGAAGGAGGCGCGTATCAACTGCGTCTCCATGGGCATCTTCGCCTGGTCCATGCTGGAACCCGAGGAGGGCCGATATCAGTTTGACTGGCTGGACGAGCGGATCGAATCCCTCTACCAGAACGGCATCTATACGATTCTGGCCACCCCCAGCGGCGCGCGTCCCGCCTGGCTGGACAAAAAATATCCGGAGGCCATGCGGGTGGATTCCTACGGTCAGCGCAATCATCACGGCGTGCGCCATAACCATTGCCCCTCTTCTCCTGCCTACCGAGAGAAAGTACGGGAGATGAATACCCAACTGGCCAAGCGTTATGGCTCCCATCCCGGGCTGATCTTATGGCATGTGTCCAACGAATACGGCGGCGCCTGCTACTGCCCTCTTTGCACCGAGCGCTTCCGCGAATGGCTCAAGAAAAAGTATAAGACCATCGACCAGTTAAACGACGCCTGGTGGTCTTCCTTCTGGAGCCACCGCTATACCTCTTTTGAAGAGATCGAGCCGCCCTTTCAGAACGGCGAGACGTCCATGGCGGCCATGCAGCTCGACTGGAAGCGTTTCACCACATGGAACACCCAGGATTTCATGGAAGAAGAGATCAAGCCCCTGCGGGAGTTTGCCCCCCAGGTGCCCGTGACGACCAATTTCATGCACCTTTACGGCGGCCTCGACTACGCCCCCATGGCCAAGGATCTGGACGTGATCAGCTGGGACAGCTATCCTTTCTGGCACCGTCCCGGAGAATCCATGGGCCATACCGCCGCGGTCACGGCCTTCTCCCACTCTCAGATGCGAAATTACAAACAGGGGCAGCCCTTCCTGCTGATGGAAAGCGCGCCGGGTCTGGTCAACTGGCAGCCCTTTAACAAGATCCGCCGGCCGGGCGTGCATCGTCTGTCCTCTTTGCAGAGCGTGGCCTGCGGTTCCGACAGCGTCCAGTATTTCCAGTTCCGCAAAAACCGGGGCAGTTTCGAGCAGTATCACGGGGCCGTGGTGGATCACGAGGGTTCCGACCGCACCCGGATCTTCCGAGAGGTGGCCCAGTTGGGCGAGGATCTTGCGAAGCTCGCGCCCGTGGCGGGTTCCCGCGTTAAAACCCAGGCCGCCCTTCTCATGGATACCCCGAACCGCTGGGCCGTGGAGCTCATTTCGGGCCTGAGCGAACACAAGGAGATGATGGAGACCGTCTGCGCTCATTACGAGTCCTTTACCTCTTCCGGCTGCGACCTGGACGTGATCTCCTCCGATACGGATTTCTCTTCTTACAAGCTCCTGATCCTGCCCATGCTGTACATGATCTCCGATGAATTGGGCGAAAAACTCAAAGACTATGTCAAACAGGGCGGCGTGGTGATCGCCACCTACCTGCTGGGCTATGTGGGCGATACGCTGCTGGCCCATCTGGGCGGTTTCCCCGGCGCGAACCTGCGCGAGGTCTTCCAGATCTGGAATGAGGAGATCGACTCCATTTATCCTTCGGAGCGCAACGCGATCCGCACGGGGGACGGACGCCTCTATGAGGTACGGGATTATTGCGAGGTGCTGCATACCGAGGGAGCCGAGGTGCTGGCCTCCTATGAAAAGGACTACTATCGCGATATGCCCGCCGTCACCCTCTCCCATTACGGAAAGGGGCATGCCATCTATATCGGCGCGAGGGTGGAAGAGGATTACCTCAAGAAGCTCTATTTCAAGACCGCGGCAGCCCTGGGCCTGCCCGTGTGCAGTCTCCCCGAAAACGTGGAGAAGCACGTGCGGGAAGATGAGGAGAATCTCTATACCTTCTACCTGAATTTCAACGATCAGCGTGTGTCCCTGCATTCCGTGACCCCGGGAGGCGACCTTCTGACCGGTCAGGAAATCGGCGATACCGCCTATCTGGAGCCCTACGGCGTGCTCTGCCTAAAGAGCCCGAAATCATGAGCGTCTTCTGGGCCCTGATTCCCGCCGCGGGTTCCGGCAGCCGCATGGGAACCGCCGTGAAAAAGCAGTTCCTGCCCATGAAGGACGGGCGGGAGCTCCTCTTTCATACGCTGGATATCTTCCAGCGCCATGACGCCGTATCGGGTATCGTCCTGCCGGTCGCAGAAGAGGACATCCCCTTCTGTCAAAAGCGCTGCGCCGAGCTCGGCTTCACCAAGGTGATACAGGTTGTTTCCGGCGGGGCGACACGCCAGGAATCGGTGCGAAAGGGCCTGGCAGCCCTGCCTCACGACTGTACCCATGTAATCATTCACGACGCGGCGAGGCCGTTTTTAGATCTTTCTTCCCTGGACCGCGTCCTGGCCGACGGCGAACGATACGGCGCCTCGATCCTCGCGGTTCCCGTGAAGGATACCATCAAGATGGATGACGGAAACGGTTTCGTCCGCATGACGCCGGATCGCTCTGCCCTCTGGAGCGTCCAGACTCCCCAGGTCTTTCGCAAGGATCTGATTCTTGAGGCGCACCGCGCCGCTTTTCTAGCCGGGGACGCGGGCTGTACCGACGACGCCCAGGTCGTGGAACGCTATACAAATCATCCCGTGCGGCTCACCCTGGGGGCTTATTCGAATCTAAAAATTACGACTCCGGAAGACCTGCCATAAAACGCGAGGCGTTGCTCAAAAGCAACGCCTCGTTCTTTTATACGACTTCTACCCGCAAGACGGCCTCCGCCTTCTGGGTCATGTCATAGGAATACAGGGTATAGATCACGGAATACTGTCCCGGCGTCGTCCCATCGACGCGGCTTTCGATCTGCACTTCCCCCGTCATATCCCCGTGTACCGGGTCTCTAGCGGTCTCGATCCAGTCCTGGGGGTAAAATTCCGAACCGGCGGCAATCTGTAGGCTGCTTACCCGCCAGGTAAGTTCGATATCCTGCGCATCCCCCGCCACCCGCATCTG
>CALWBZ010000120.1 GCA_944376225.1 uncultured Clostridia bacterium
GGAAAAGGAGCCCGCCGGCCGCCGATTCCCCGCGCCGGAAAACCTTCGTCTGGTGGGACAGGCCTTCGGGACCTACTGGATGGCGGAGGCGGAGGGCGTGCTTTATATCGTGGATCAGCACGCCGCCCACGAGCGGATCCTCTATGACCGGATCCGAAAGATCCTGGAGAAGAAGCCCCTGGACGGGCAGATCCTTCTAGAGCCGGAGCCGGTTACGCTGTCGCCCCAGGAGATGCTCGGGCTTTCGGAGCATGGGGAGCTGGTTTCCTATATGGGGTTCGAGGCAGAACCCTTCGGCGAGAACACGGTGCTTTTGCGCTGTGTGCCCTATATTTTTAACGGTCCCATGGAGCCGGAGGATTTTCGGGCCATGATAGGGCTCATCTGTGAGGGCAGCCGGGATACGCCCCGGGATCTCTTGCTGGATAAGATGGCCATGATGGCCTGCAAGGCCGCGGTCAAAGGCAATCACACCATGAGCGAGGAAGAGGCGAGGACCCTTTTTGCGGATCTTTCCCGCACGACCAATCCCTATAACTGCCCCCACGGTCGTCCCACCGTGGTCACCATGACGAAGCAGCAGATGGAACGGCTGTTTAAGCGGATCGTATAAGGAGAAGCGGATGGAAAAAGAGCGGCTGTATATCATCGCCGGCCCTACCGCCGCGGGAAAATCGGCGTTGGCGGTGGAGCTGGCCAAAGAAATCGGAGGCGAGGTGATCTCGGGAGATTCCATGCAGGTGTATCGGGGCATGGACATCGGGACGGCCAAGATCACGAAGGAAGAGTCGGAGGGGATCCCCCATCACCTGATCGATTGCGTGGATCCCTGGGAAGAGTGGAACGTGGCCCGGTTTGTGGAGGAGGCCCATAAGCTGATCCCCCAGATCCGCTCCCGGGGGCATATCCCGATTGTGGCGGGGGGCACGGGCTTTTACCTGCACGCGCTGGCCTACGGCGCGGAGTTTTCTCCCGAGGAGACAGGGGGAGCAATCAGGCGGGAGCTGGAGAGGCGAAGCGCCACGGAGGAAGGGCGGGAGGAGCTTTTTCGGGAGCTCTCCCGGGTCGATCCCGAAGGGGCGCGGCAGATTCATCCCCATAACCTCAAGCGGGTGATCCGAGCCCTGGAATACTTTTATCAAAACGGAGAACCCATCAGCGCCCATAACGCCAGACTGCGGCAAAAGGAAAGCCCCTACGACCTGCGCTATTATGTGCTTAGCCGCCCCCGGCAGGAACTTTACCGAAGGATCGACGCCCGGGTGGATCAGATGATGCGGGAGGGGCTGGTGCAGGAAGTGCGCGGTCTCCTGGAAAAGGGATGCCGCGGGGACATGGTTTCCATGCAGGGTCTGGGCTATAAAGAGATCATTGCCTATCTAATGGGCGAGACGGATCTTGAGGAGGCCGTTCGGGTCTTGAAGCGGGATACCAGGCATTTCGCCAAGCGTCAGCTCACCTGGTTCCGCAGAGAAGAGGCCCTGTGGATCCAGGCGGAAGAGGGAGAGACGCCAAGGGAGCTTCTCGGGAAAATCCGGGAGGGTTTTGGGGAAAATACCCCTTGTAATTAGAAATGGCATCCAGTATAATAAAAGTGGTTCGGCGGCGGCCGGCCGGTTTGTTTTTCATTTTTCATTGAGAGGAGAATTTTACCATGACGAAACAGTTGAATCTTCAGGACATGTTTCTGAACACGCTTCGTAAAGAGAGAACAGAAGTTACCGTTTTTCTGACCAACGGATATCAGATCAAGGGCTGCGTAAAAGGATACGACAGCTTTGTGCTGATGATGGATTCCGACGGCAAGCAGCAGATGATTTATAAGCACGCCATCTCCACCATCGCGCCGGTGCGTCCGGTCATCTTTACCAATCCGGTGAAGGAGGAGCAGGCTTAATCCATGATACAGGAAGCGACGTTGACGGCTCTGGGGATTCCCTCAGCCGTCTATGATTTTTGTCATACAAGAGAAAAAGAGCTGGCCCCTGTCTTCGAACGGGTTTCGGAGATCGCGGAGGCCAACCAGGCCAAGGTGCTTGCGGCCTTTCAGAAGCACCGTGTGGGAGAGAACCATTTCGAGACCACCACGGGATACGGCTATAACGATTTAGGGCGGGATACCCTGGAGGCGATTTACGCGGATATTTTCGGCACGGAGGACGCCATCGTCCGGCCCCAGCTGATCTGCGGCACCCATGCCCTTTCCACCGCCCTGTTCGGCTGCCTGCGTCCCGGAGACGGCCTCCTATATGCCACGGGAGAGCCCTACGACACCCTGCAGGGCGTGATCGGCCTGCGCCCGGAGTCGGGCTGTCTCATGGAATACGGCATCACCTACGCTCAGGTAGAGCTTAAAGAAGACGGCACGCCGGATCCGGAGGCGGTGGCAGCCGCGCTGCGTCCGGAGACCCGTCTCGTGGGCATCCAGCGTTCTAAGGGGTATAAGGTGCGCCATACCCTGTCCGTGGAAGAGATCGGAAGCATCATCCGGGCGGTGAAAGCCGCGCGGCCGGACGTGATCTGCATGGTGGATAACTGTTACGGCGAGTTTACCGAGACCATCGAGCCCACCAACGTAGGCGCGGATTTGTGCGTCGGATCTCTGATCAAGAACCTGGGAGGCGGCCTTGCCCCCATCGGCGGCTATATCGTGGGACGAAAAGACCTGATCGAGCGCTGCGCCGTTCGTCTCACCGCGCCGGGACTCGGCAAGGAACAGGGCCCCACCCTGGGCGTCAACCGATCTCTCTATCAGGGTCTCTTTCAGGCCCCCGCGGTGGTGGAGGCGGCGGTAAAGACGGCGATCTTCGCGGCCAAGGTCTTTCAGGATCTGGGATATTCGGTGTATCCCGCGCCGGAAGAGACGCGCCATGACATCGTGCAGACGATTACCTTCGGCTCGCCGGAGCCCTTAGAGAAGTTCTGTCAGGGGATTCAGTTCGCTTCCCCGGTGGATTCCTATGTCACGCCGGTGGCCTGGGACATGCCCGGGTACGATCATCAGGTCATCATGGCGGCGGGCAATTTTATCTCCGGCGCGACCATCGAGCTGTCCGCGGACGCCCCCATGCGGGAGCCCTATGTGGCCTATTTCCAGGGGGCGCTCACCTGGGAGCACGGTAAGATCGGCATCATGAAGGCCGTGGCCCATATGGGATCGCTGCAATGAAGCTTCCCGAGGCCTACCAAAAACAAATGCGCTCCCTATTGGGGGCGGAGGAATGGGAAGCCTACGAGGCGGCCATGGAAGAGCCCTATGCCAAAGCCCTGCGGGTGAACACGCTGAAGACGATGCCTGGGGAGCTGCGGGAGAAGATGGGAGAGGAGGATCTGGGGGAGGCGGTGCCCTGGTGCCCTTTGGGCATCTATCTAAAGGAAGAAGCCCCCGCCCTGTCCCGCCACCCCTTCTATGCCGCGGGGCTCTATTATCTGCAGGAGCCAAGCGCCATGGCGCCGGCCTCCTTCCTGCCCGTAGAGCCGGGGGATCGAGTTCTCGATTTGTGCGCCGCGCCCGGGGGAAAAAGCACCGCCCTGGGGGCGAAGCTCGGTGGCAAGGGCCTATTGGTGGCCAATGACATCAGCCCCTCGAGGGCGAAGGCCCTCTTAAGGAATCTGGAGGTGTTCGGCGTCGCGAACGGCGTCGTCGTCTCCGAGGCGCCTCACAGGCTTTCCGCGCGTTTCCCCGGGTTCTTCCAAAAGGTTTTGGTGGACGCGCCCTGCAGCGGCGAAGGGATGTTTCGTAAAGATCCTTCGATCGCGAAAAACTGGCTTCAATACGGAAATGCCTATTACGCGAAATTACAGCGGGAGATCCTGCCGGAGGCGGCTAAGATGACGGCGCCGGGAGGATATCTCTTATATTCCACCTGTACCTACGCGCCGGAGGAAGACGAGCAGACCCTCGCATGGTTTCTGAAGGAGCACCCGGATTTTCATCTGGAGGCGCTGCCGAAGCCGGAAGGCGTCGCGGACGGAGTGCCCGAGTGGGCGGATCCCGCTTTAGCGGATCTTAAGGGCTGCGCCCGGTTCTGGCCGCACCGTCTGCGGGGGGAGGGCCATTTCGTGGCCTTACTGCGCCGGGACGGGGAAGGAGCGCCTGGCCGGGAGACAGCGGAGGGAGCCGCGAAACCCTGTAAGATCTGGGAAGACTGGGCGAGGGAAAACCTCGCGTGCCCCTGGCAGGAGATCCTGCCTGAGGACTGCCGGATCGAAATCTCCGGGGAAAAGGTCTATGCCATGCTGCTTTCCCGGGAGAGGCTGGGGGGACTCCGGGTACTGCGGCCCGGGCTTTTATTAGGAGAAGCAAGGCATGACCGTCTGGAGCCGTCCCAGGCCCTAGCCATGGTCCTTAGCGGGAATCAGGCACGCCGGCGGGCGGATCTGTCCATAGAAGAAGCGAGGCATTACCTGAAGGGCGAAACCTTGAGCGGGAATTTTGCCCTGGGATGGAACCTGGTCACGGTGCAGGGATACCCCTTGGGCTGGGGAAAGGCCACGGGGGAGTTATTAAAGAATAAATATCTAAAGAGCTGGAGAATCATGAAATAAAGCCGAAGGAGGGATCCAATGGAAATGTATGAGGCAGTCGTCGTGGGCGCGGGGCCCGCGGGCTGTATGCTGGCGCAGACGGCGGGGAAGCGGTGCAACATCCTGCTTGTGGAATCCAGGGATCTTCACGTCCCGGTGGAGGAAGGGCGGGAAAAGAGCTGCGGAGGGCTTCTCAACCCCACCGCTCAAGAGACCCTTGCCAAGCTTGGCTTGGCGCTTCCCAAGGAGGTGCTCGAGTCGCCCCAAGTGTTCGCGATCAGAGCCATCGATTATGATACGAATCAGGAGCGGTATTATCCGAAACATTATATCAATATCAACCGTGGGGCCTTTGACCGATGGATGTTGTCGGAGGCGCTGATCTCTCCGCGGGTAGAACTCTGTGACCGGACCACGGTCGTGGGATATACGCCCTATACGGATTACGTGGAGGTCACGCTGCGAGGCGCGGACGGCGTCACGCGGCAGATCAAGACCCGGTATCTGGTGGGAGCGGACGGCGCGGCGTCCTTGGTAAGGCGACGCCTGGAGCAGAAATATTGCGGACCGGACGAGCCTCGTTTCCCGATTCGGCGCTATGTATCTTTGCAGCAGTGGTTTCCCATGGAAGAGGAGCTTCCTTATTATGTGGCGCTCTTCGATCAGCGGGTGACCGATTATTATTCCTGGATGATTCCCAAAGGGGGACAGGTCATCCTGGGGGCGGCCATCCCCGAGGGCAAGAACGTTAGAGGGAGGTTCCAGTACCTGAAGCACCGGGTGCGGGCGACGGGATTTTCCCTAGGGACGCCGGAACGGGAGCAGGGAGCGATCCTCCTGCGGCCCTACGGCCCCGGCAGCGTGTACCTGGGCAAGGGACGGGTGTTCCTGGCGGGAGAGGCGGCGGGCCTGATCAGCGCGAGCTCCGAGGAAGGAATCAGCTACGCCCTGTCCTCCGGGACGGCGCTGGGGGAAGCGCTGCTGCGCCGAGGTACCCCGGAAGAAACCGAGGACCTATACCGGAAGCGGGTGATGAAGCTGCGTTGGGGGCTGGCCATCAAATCGATGAAATCCATCATCATGTATGATCCGAAGCTTCGGGGCGCGGTTTTTCGCAGCGGGCTTTTAAGCATGAACGTAAAATAAAGAAAGGAGGCGGCGGATTGGGGCTTAAGATCGTCCATACGGCGGATGTGCTTCTGGGGCATTCCTTTGAAGGAACGGGACTATTGCCGGAAGAGGGAGCGTTGTGGCGGCAGGAAATCTGGCAGACTCTGGATCAGATCTGTCAGCGGGCAAAAGAAGAGCGCGCCGATCTGCTGCTCATTTGCGGAAATTTGATGGAGGGAAACCTCTCGCCCTCCGAGAAGGAGCGATGCGCGGATCTCTTTTGCGGGATTCAGCCGACGCGGGTGGTCTGGATCCTGGGGAAGGAAGATCCCAAGGAAGATGAGGGGAAATGGCCCGAAAACGTATACAGGGTGCCGCCGGGTTTTCATCGATATGAGTTTCCGGAGCTGAACGCGGTCCTGTGGGCGGAGAGCTGGGCGAAGGAGACCTGGCCGGAGGGATTTTCCGGGTACGTCCCGCCGGAAGAGGATGAGAAATACCGAATCCTCATGCTTCACGGCGAGAGCGGCCAGGAAGCATCCTTCGATCATCCCATCGACATGCAGGCAGTCAGACAGATGGGAATAGATTATTGCGCCCTGGGTCACAGGGCGAATCCCCTATGCTGGGGAGGAGAAGGCAGGACCTGGGCCGCCTATGCGGGCAGTCCCGCGCCTCATTCCTTTGAGGAAGAAGGTTCCCCCGGTTTCTGGGTGGTGGAACTGGAGAAGGCGGGAGGAAGGTGCCTGTCCCGTATGGAGCGGGTGTCGTTAAGACACCGGAACTTTGTGACAAAAGAGCTTTCCCTGCGGGGAGAAAAGAATACGGAAGAGATCGGAGACAGGATTGCGGAAATCTTTCCCGGCGTAAGCCGTAGGCGGGACTTTTGCAGAGTGATCATGACAGGCTTTCGGGGCGGTTTCGTTCCATTGGATCCGGAAAAACTCAGGAGCGCCCTAGTGCCCGGGCGGTTCTTTAGCCTAACGATCCAAGACCGGACAGAGACGGAGCTCAGCTATGACCGAATCCGGGAGCAAAACCCGGAGAATCTGTTGGGCAAGTACATAAAGACCATGCAGGACCGGATCCGGGCGGCGGGGGACGAGGGAGAAAGGCGGCTTTTAGAGACGGCCTTGGCCGCGGGAGTAGAGGCGTTATATCATAGTCAGGAAAAAGGCGGGTGATGAAGATGCGGCTTGTGGAGGCGAATATCGAAGGGTTCGGGCAGTACCGGAACCGTAGAATCCTCTTTTCAGAAGGGCTTAATGTGGTTTACGGCAATAACGAGTCCGGGAAGACCACCCTGATGAAATTTATCGAAGGCGTGCTCTACGGCTTCTATAAGCCCGCGAAGAGCCGCCAGTACACCGAGGATCTGGGAAAATACCGCCCCTGGGACGGCGGTTCCTACGCCGGGACGCTGATCTATGAGGCGAAGGGTCAGCGCGTCGCCGTCTACCGGGATTTTGACGGCGAAAAGGTCCGGATGTGGGACGCGGATACCAAGGAGGACTTGACGGAGGAACTCCCCTTGAATCCCTTTTATCAGCAGCGGGAGCCGGCGGCGCGGGATTTTAAGATTTCTCCCGCGGCCTTTCGCAATACGATCAGCATCGTCCAGGGAAAGGCCAGCGCCGATCTTTCCCAGATGGGCGGAGAGCTGCAGGAGAGCCTGATGAACCTGACTTCCTCCGGCGACGAGGGAATCTCGGTGCGCCATTCCCTCTCGAGCCTCCGGGAGCAGTGGGAGCAGATCGGCGGCGAGAGCAGGGAAAAGAACAGCCGTCTTGGAGAAGTTTCCGCTCGGGAAGAGGATCTCAAGAGGCGGTTAAAGGAATCTAAGGAGGCGCGTTTGCGGCAGGAGCGCATCTATCAGGAGCTGACCCGGCTGCCCGAAGAGGTGGAGGATGAGGAGGACGCCCTGGCGCTTTTGGAAAGGGCCGGAAAACCGGAGCAAAAGAGCCATATCGAGAGGCTCGCTCGGGAGGAGGAGAGCCTGATCGGCCAGGAGCGGGAGATCCGACAGAATCGTTTGGGAGACGAAAAACAGTACGAAGAACTGTTAAGGCTGCAAAAAGAGCTGGAAAGCGGGCGGGAACGCCTGGCGGAGGCGGAAATGCTCGTCCGGGAACGGGAAGCGCGAAAACAAGAGACAGAGCAAGAGGAGCCGGAAACGAAGGCGGAGGGCGTCTCTTATCAGAGTATGATCGGGCGCAATCTGGGCATCCTTCTGTGTGTGTTGGGCGTCTTGCTGGGGGTCTTTCTTTCCCCCTTCTGTCTCTTTATTGCCGTCCTCGGCGCGGGGATCTTAGCGTATGCCTTTCGCCGGTATCAGGAAGAGGAACGGCAGAAGGCCCAGAGAGAGAGGCAGGAACGGGATAGGGCAGAGGAAAGAAGGCTCCGTCAAGGGACGGAGGAAGCCCTGTACCAGGACGCCCTGCGGCAGAGGGAACGGCGGAGCGTCGAACTGGACGCGGCGCGGGAAAGGATGGAAAAGACGCTGGGGAACCTGAAGGTATCCGGCGTGGAAGAGTACGGGAGCATCCTGCAAAATAGGATCAAGGCGGAATCCGTCAAGAACCGTCTGGAGCAGACGAGAAGAGAGCGGAACCGATGGGCCTGCCTCTATGCCTCAGAGATCCTCAGAGACCGGCGGACGCTGTTGGAACGTCGGCTTCAGGAAATGGGCAAGCAGGAGGAGGACCCGGCGGAGCTCAGAGAAGAGTTGGCGCAGGTGGCGAGACAAAAGGAGCGTCTCGTGCTGGAGCGGGATTCCCTCAGAGCCGCGGCGGCCGCCATCGAATCCCTTTCCCAGGAGGTGCAGCGGGAATACGCCCCGGTTCTTACGGAAAAAATAAAAAAGACGGTGGAAAATATCACGACCGGGCGTTATAATACAATTGACGTGTCGGGAGAGGGGATCCGGGCTACCGGCGCGGGAGGAAAGAACCTGGCGCTGGATCGACTGTCCGCCGGCACGGGGGATCAGATCTATTTCGCGGTGCGGCTGGGCATGATCGACCTTCTGAGTCCGGCGGTGAAACTGCCCCTGATCCTGGACGACGCCTTTGCCCGATACGATGAAGAGCGCCTGGAGAAGATTCTGGAGCTCCTATCCCTTGAAGCGGTGGACCGGCAGATCCTGATCTTTTCCTGTCAGACACGGGAGAGGGATATGCTCACCCAAAGGAAAGCCGCTTTCCATTACAGTGAACTATGAGCCGCAAACGGCCGAGAAGAAAGGAAGATTCGTCATGTCTACATACAAACGTCCGCCGGTAAAGAAAAAGAGGCGAAAGAAGTATCAGCTGCAGAATCCGACGCGGTTTCTGGGATTTTTGATCGTGCTCGCGATTCTGGTGATCCTCATCGTCTTGCTTGCGAGAGCCTGCATGAAGCCTTCTTCGGACAATCAGGGAACGGGCGCGGTCCTTCAGGAGAACAGCGGCGCCTCCCAGGGGACGACGATCTCCGGCGCCATGGGAGAGATCGAGAGGCAGACGGTGGCCTGGATCGCGGGCCTGGTCAACATGACGCAGGGGATCGAGACCCAGGAAGAAGAACCGGAGCCGGTGGCGAAAATCTATACGGTGATCATCGATCCGGGCTGCGGCGGTACCGACAGCGGAAATCCCGGCACGGGGAATACGATGGAAAAGACGATCAACCTTCAGGTAGGCCTTAAGCTGCAGGCGGCGTTGGAGGCCAAGTATCCCCAGGTACAGGTGGTGATGACCAGAAGCGACGATTCCACATTGGACACCGCGAGGCGGGTCTCGATCGTCAATGCCTCCGGAGGGGACCTGGCGATCAGTCTGCACTGTGATTACTTCGCCGGTTCTTCCCAGAGAAGGGGTGTGACCACCTATTACCGGCAGCCTGAGGGCGAGGAAGGAACGACAAGTCAGGAAGAGTCCGGCGCCCAGAAAACCCCCAGTCTTTCTAAGATGTCCCAGCAGATCGCCCAGACCCTGCAAAGCCTCGCGGCAGAGGCCCTGCAGACGGAAGATCGGGGAATCGTGTCGGAAAGCTATGATATCTTGACGGAGACGACGGTTCCCACGGTTTTAATGGAAATGGCGTATCTGACGGACGCGGAGGATTATAATAAGATCACGGACGATTCTTATCAGGAGAGCTTAGCGGCAGCGCTTGCCGATGGCATTTATCAGGAATTGCAGTCCCTGTATCCGGATCGTCAGAAGGAAGCGGCGGGCCAGACGGGAAATGAGAGTTCTGTGAACGATTCTTCGGCCCAGGAGCAATCCGCGCCGGAGGACTCGTCGGAGAATTCCAGGTGATGGGACGCTTAGGGGACTTGGCCCGTAGTTTTGCGCATGCCTTTCGGGGCATACAATATGCTATCCGCGAGGAACGCAATTTTAGGATCCATATATGCGCGGCGGTGACGGTATTCGGCCTGGGAGCCCTATACCGCTGCCAAAGCCAGGAGTGGGCGGTTCTCATTCTGACCGTGGCCTCGGTGATGGCTCTGGAACTTATGAATACGTCCATCGAGAAGACGGTGGATCTTATAACGAAGGAGCGGCGGGAGGAGGCGAGAGTCGCCAAAGACTGCGGAGCCGCCATGGTGCTTGTAGAAGCATTAGGAAGCGTGGCCATCGCGGTATGCGTCTTCGGAGATCCCTGCCGTTGGCGGGAAGTAGGGGAGAGGATCGCGCCGCATATGGGCATGTGGGCCGCGGGAGTTTTTCTCTGGATTGTCGTCATGATCGTGTATATATTTTATTTTCCGAAAAGAGGGAAGGAGAAATAGGATGTCTACGTTAATCTATAAGTGCCCGCATTGCGGCGCCGTATTGGAATACGACGCGGAAAAAGAGCTCATGACCTGTGATCATTGCCACAGTACCTTTACGGCCCAGGAGGCCGCGGAAGAGGCGATGAGGGAAGAGGGGCCCAGAGAGCAGACGGGCCAGACGGAGCAGGACCGGGCCTTCGAGGAGTCCGTGAGTACGTATCACTGTCCCAGCTGCGGCGCCGAGATCATGACGGACGCGAACACGACGGCCACCTTCTGTACCTTTTGCGGTTCCCCCACGATCATTCCTTCCAAGCTTTCCGGCGTGTACCGGCCGGCCAACGTGATTCCCTTTAAGATCTCTAGGGAACAGGCCCAGGAGGCCTTTAAGAAGTGGTGCCGCAACGGCCGATTCACTCCAAAAGACTTTGCTTCTCCCCAGGAGCTGGAGAAGCTGACGGGCATCTATGTGCCCTTCTGGCTCTTCGACTGTACGGTGGACGGCGGCATGACCGCGAACGCGACACGGGTCAGGACCTGGCCCATGGGCGATTATCTTTATACGAATACCAAATATTATGCCGTAAGGCGACGGGCGATCATGGAATATGACAAGGTTCCGGCGGACGGATCTGTCCGGCTGGAGGACGGCACGATGGATCTTTTGGAGCCCTATGATTATCAGGAACTGGAAAGCTTTCAGATGCCCTATCTGTCTGGATATCAGGCGGAAAAATTCGACCAGACGCCCAAGGACGTATACCCTCGGATTAAGGAGCGGCTGGACGGTTATACGAGGCAGAAGGTGAGGGACACCATCGTGGGTTATACGACGGTGACCAACGTGCAGTTTCAGAATGTATACCGGGGAACGAACGCGGTGTATACGCTCCTGCCCGTATGGCTGCACCGGTATCGGTATCAGGGGCAGACCTATCAGTTTGCCATGAACGGACAGACGGGTAAGATTGTAGGCACGCCCCCGGTGGACCGGAAACGGGTGGGGGCATGGTTTGGCGGCATTGCCGCGGGGATCTTCGCGGCGCTCTTTTTAGGAGGCATGTTGTTTCTATGAAAAAATACGGGATATACGCGGCGGTGATCGTCCTGTTCATGGGGTTCTTCGCGCCCCGGGTTCAGGCGGCGGAGAACAAACAGTGGATTTTTGACTACGCGGGCGCGCTCTCAGACAGCGAGTTAGAGAAATTGGAGAGTCGGGCTCAGAAGATGGTGGAGGAAAAGGGCCTGGATATCGTGGTTCTGTTTGTGAACGAGAATTACGGCCCGGGTCAGATGCAGGATCTTGCCGACGATTTTTATGACGAGAACGCTTACGGCTATGAAGCGCCCCACGGTACCGGAGTCCTCCTCGCGGTGGATATCGGCAGCCGGCGCTATCATATCAGCACCTCCGGCGGGGCCGAGGATTATTTTACGAACAGCCGCTTGGACGATCTGGAAGACGCCTTCGTACCGGCGCTTTCCGATAACGACTGGGCAGAGGCGGCAAAAGACTTCATCGACTATATGAGCCGTTTCCGGAACCCGAACCTGCCGGTGACCGCGGGGGATCGTCTTTCGGCCAGCGCGGCCCGGATACCCTTTTATCTCGTGATCGCTTCCGGAGCCTCCGGCCTGATCGTCTGGGGAATGGTGAAGAGGCGCGCCAACAGGGTGACGGTGAACGGCAACACCTATATGCAGCCCGGCTCCTTCTCCATCGTGCAGCAGGACGATCTGTATCTGCGGGAGTACACCACCCGTACCCGCATTCCTAAAAACGTCCCCCACGGCGGCGGTGGTGGAGGCGGAGGCGGTCACCATATCTCCGGCGGCGGTTTCAGCCATGGCGGCCGGGGCGGGTCCTTTTAAGCTTGATAACAGAAAGGGGAATATAGAGAATGAATTGGAATCCTGACTACATGCAGAAGATGCAATGGAACGGCGAGATCAAGAATCGGGAAGACAAGGAGAGAGTCGCCCGGGAGATCGCCTCCAAGGTGAAGGACGGCGAAGTGATCGGTTTCGGTTCCGGATCCACTTCCTTATTGGCCGCGTATGCCATCGCGGAAAGGGTCAGGGAGGAGGGCCTTAAGATCACCGCGATTCCTACCTCCCAGGAAATGGAGATCACCTGTGTGAATCTTGGCGTGCAGACGGCCACGCTGCTGGAAGCCAGGCCGGACTGGTGCTTCGACGGGGCCGACGAGGTGGATCCCCACGGCTGGCTTATTAAGGGCCGGGGTGGCGCCATGTTTCGGGAGAAACTGGTGATGGCGGCCTCGCCGGTTCGTTATATCTTGATCGACGATTCCAAAAAGGTGGAGACTCTGGGAGAAAAATTCGCCATCCCGGTGGAGTGCCAATATGAATCGGTTCAGTATGTGCGGGAGCGTCTTTTTGCCCTAGGGGCCCAGTCGGTGGAAATGCGGCTCGCCAAGGCGAAGGACGGCCCGGTGATCACCGAACACGGCCATTTCATCCTGGACGCCCGTTTTACCAACGTTCAGGAGAATCTGGAACAGGATCTGATACGGATCGTGGGCGTCGTGGAGACGGGGCTTTTCATCGGATTCGATCCGATCGTGATCTGCTCATAAAGCCATGGAACCTATGGTCGGCTGCATGCTGTTCCTGTCGATTCTTACGGGACTTTGGATGGTACGTCAGGAACAGAAAAAGAAGAACACGGAAGCTTTCCTCTGGAAGACTCTCGCCAGCCTGCTGTTTGTCTTCGCGGGCATCTTAGCCTCCGCCATGACGAGTAAGACGCCCGCCATGGGGAAAGAGCTTGTGCTGGGCGGCTTGGTAGCGGGCCTCTTAGGAGATATGTTCCTCAGCATGCCTTCTATCAGTAAGGAGGAGAACAGGGGCCTCTTTATCATCGTGGGGGGCGGTTGTTTTGCCTTGGGACATATCCTGTATTTTCTATCCTTCCTTGGATCCACCCGAGGAGTGGTCCTATGGCCCTATCTGCTGGTGCTGTTGCTGCTGGCGCTTGTGGATTTATTGATTCGCGCCCGGATATGGGAGGCGGAGGGCGTCCTGGGCATGGGTTTTCGCCTTTACGGAGCCATTAGCGGCCTGCTTTTGGCAGGAGCGATCGGAGCCGTCCTCTCCGGCGGGCATTGGATCTCCTTCGTGGCGGCCCTCTTGTTCGTGGCATCGGACTTATTGCTGGCCCATCTGCAGCTGGCGTCCAGGAAGATCTCGCCGCGCTATGCCTACCTGTCGATTTTACTCTACTATAGCGCCCAGGCGGCTTTCGTCCTGCGATTGCTCTTCTGGCCATAAAAAACGCAAAAGAAAAAGGATCCCGGAATGCTTTTCCGTAGGGAAAGGCATGGCCGGGATTTTTTGTATGCTTGTCCAAAATTTTTTTATGAACTTTTTGTAAACTATGGCCCATTTGAGGGGGTCAAGAGCGTTTAGTATATGAAGGGGGAAATTTTGGCATTTCCAATCATCGCCTTCAGGAAGGAGGGAAAGCAATGGAGATCGAATACCGGGTTTTCGGGGAAGAGCTCGATCATGGCGCCGCCTATGGCATTATGGCGATGGAAGCGGGAAAGACCGTGGAAATCATCTCGGACATCTCACCGCGCCGCGAGGACATGGAAGAGCTGGTCAAGTGCTGTAACGAAGGCGGTCTGTCCTTAACTCATCTGCCGGATGTTGTGGAGGACTGGCTGACCGGCTCGCCGGAATGAGTGGACCGCGCAAGATTCTAAAGGAAAGGAGGGACAATTTCATGGACATCTTATATCGTGTGCAGGAGGAACGCCGCGAGAACGAGGAGACGGGCAGCTACATAGCTTACGGGATCGAGGCCTTAAGAGGCGGCGCTCTTTGCCGCCGGATCTCGGATATCTCTTCCGAGGAAGAGGAGGTCAAGGGCCTGGTCGCCTTGTGTAATCAGAATCGGCTGGATATTCGCCATCTGGATGACGTCGTGGAAGATTGGATCGGATAATCGAAGAGGATAGACTTAGAGAACCGGAAAAGGGATCGCAGCGGATTCCCTTTCCGGTTTTTTGTTTTTGGTATTGACAGGGGGATTCTCCTATAGTATAATGGCATTGCTATTTAGTAATGCTAAATAGCAATGCTAAAAGAGGAGGGGAGCCAATGGAAAATCGCTATATACAACAGTTTAAAAAAGGGTCCTTGGAGATGATCTTACTCAGTCTGATCGCCGATAGG
>CALWBZ010000121.1 GCA_944376225.1 uncultured Clostridia bacterium
GATCTGTACCGCTGATATGCCCATCGGGCATGACGGAATTCCAGCGTTCCCAGACGGTGGTGGCTCCCATCTTCACCTCGTAGAGCCAGCTGGGATAATCGTCGTTCAAAAGCAGGGTGTAGGCCACGTCGTTCATTCCGTGATCGGACAGGGCCCGGCACAGATAGGGCGTTCCCACAAAACCCGTATTCAGGTGGAAATAGTTGTCCCGGATGAGCTTGCGCAGTCCCGCCTCGGTACGCTCCTTCGCGCCCTCGGGGGCCAGATCCATAAAGAGAATCATCGTATGGGCGGTCTGGGTATCCACCGCCAGGCGGCCTGTCGGCGTAAAATACTCTTCCTGAATGGCTTTTTTAATCTCTTCGGCGAGGCGGCCGTAATGAGAGGCATCTTCTTTCCTGCCAAGCACCTCCGCGGCCTGGGCCAGGATATGGGTGGAATAGTAATAGTAGGCGGTGGCAACGAAATAAGGATCCGTCCCCCCGTACACGCCGCCCTGGATCTTGCCGTCCAGCGCCAGCCAATCTCCCAGATGGCAGCCCACCTTCCAGAGCCGGGAAGAACCGCTCTCCTCGTCTGCCCGGTACATATACTCCACCCAGCCCTTCATACTCTCATACTGATCCTCTAAGATACGAGGATCCCCAAAATGCAGGTAAACCTCCCAGGGAATGACCGTCGCCGCCTCTCCCCAGGCGCAGGAACCGTCCCCGTCATAGCCCGCCATGGGCACTACGTAGGGCACGTTTCCGCCCAGTTTTTTCTGTTCTTGATAGAGATCGTACCCGAACTTGGCGTAGAAGGCGTAGGTATCCATGTTATAGCTGGCGGTGCCGCAGAAGATCTGGGCGTCTCCGGTCCACCCCATGCGCTCGTCTCGCTGGGGGCAGTCCGTGGGGGTATCGAGGAAATTCCCCTTCTGACCCCAACGGGTGTTCTCAAAGAGCCGATTGACCAGGGGATTGCTGGTTTCAATATGCCCCGTCTCCTTCATATCCGAATGGATGACGCAGCCGGTGAAATCTTCTCCCCGGACCTCGCCGGGCCACCCTTCCACCAGCACGTACCGGAAGCCATAGAAGGTGAAATGGGCCCTGGCGTAATTCTCCCCCTCATGACAGGTATAGATAAACTCCTGCTTGGCGGTGCGCAGGTTCTCCACATAGAAACAGTCGTCCTGAAGGATTTCCCCGTGCTGCAGGCGGATTCTCGTCCCCGCGGGAGCCGTAACCCTAAACTCCACCCAGCCCACCATGTTCTGTCCCATGTCGAGCACCGTCTCCCCGGCAGGGGTATGGATCACCTGAACGGGCTTCAGACGTTCATGGACCAGGATGGCCGGATTCAGACGGGCCTTCAGCTTATCGTAGCCTAGAGAAACCTCAGAAACGCCGTATTCTCCTTCCAAAGGGCTCGACATGTCTACGATCTCTCCGTTATAGATGTCGCTGTACAGAACCGGGCTCTTCCGCGCCTTCCAGGAATCGTCCGTCACGATGGTCTCGGCGGCGCCGTCCTCATACTCCACCCTCAGCTCCGCCAGCAGGACGAAACGA
Organism: uncultured Clostridia bacterium; assembly: GCA_944376225.1. Lineage (GTDB taxonomy): Bacteria > Bacillota > Clostridia > Lachnospirales > Bianqueaceae > Faecimorpha. Next base: position 1,557 of record CALWBZ010000121.1, read on the forward strand.
TCCCCATATACGTCCTTCTTATGGGATAAACCGTAGTCTCCCTTGTACCAGCCGTTCCCCAGCCACACCTCCGCCTCGTTTTCTTCTTGCAGAAGATCGGTGATATCGTAAGTCTGATACTGGATCCAGCTGTCGTAGGCTTCGACCCCCGGCAGGAGGTATTCCTCCCCCACCTTCCGGCCGTTCAGGCTCCATTCGTAAGCGCCAAGCCCCACCATGTAGGCCCGAGCCCGGGCGACCTTGCGAGACAGGGAAAACCGGCGATATAAGATGGGATGAACGTCGGGAGAAAGATCCGGCGTGATCCAGCGTGCCGTCCAGGGTTCTGTCTCCTTGGCGGTCTCGAACCAGGCCGTCTCGCTCTCGGCCTCCTCGCCGTTATCGGCCCAGACGTGAACCTTCCAGTAGTAACGGGTCCTGGGCATGAGCTCAATGGGCAATGTGAAATGGGTGCTGTCGATATCTTCCCGGCATCCGCTGTCCCAGAGGATCTTCTTAAAATCCGGATCCAGCGCCACCCATACCCGGGCCGCCTTCTGGGCCTTAGCCCGCGTATCTTCTACGATATAGGAGATCGTCGGCTTCCTCAGCCAGTATCCTAACGGATTGACAAGATGATTGGTCTTTAGACTGGTAATCTTCATAAAAATTCCTCCCGTGGTGGTAATATGCCTTTATTATAGCAAAGCCCGCCGCAGATTACAAGCCATTAAAATTTGCTCGTCTATTATATAATAAAGTTGACAAGTTATCCTTGATGAGGTAAAATAAAAGGGAAAGGTGGGATATGGCATGAATAAGAGCATGTACAGCTTAATTTTGACGGACGAGGTGATCGCCCGAATCGACCGACTCGCCTATGAGAAGGGCATGAACCGTTCCCAGCTCATCGATCATCTCCTGGCCAGGGAAGTGGGCATGTCCACCCGGGAACATCAGACCCGTTCCATTATCTATTATACGGTAAGCCAAATCAACACCCAAGCCACCTCGCTGCGGGTACACATGGACCGAGGCAGCATGGAAGTGGACACCTTTGTGAAATATAAGTATAACCCGACCATCAAATATGGTTTTGATATCATCGAAGAAGGCGGACGCCTCCTTGGCCTCCTGAAGGTGCAGTCCCGTTCCACCGCGGCCGCCCTGCGGAATAACCTGGACGCCTTCTTCTGCCTCCTGTCCGTCATCGATGACCGTTATGGACAGTTTTTGCGCATACCGGCGCGGAAACAGACGGACACCGGGCGTTATCACCGCACCGTCGTGCTCCCCAAGCTCTTTGAGGACACGGACGACGCCCAGAAGGTGGCCGATCGCCTAAGCGCCGCCATCCTGCTGGTGGACGACGCGATGCAGAATTATTTTAACGCGCTGCATTCCCCTTCCCAGAGCCGGATTGTGGAAGAGGCCTATCTGAAACGTCTCAGAGACATATAAGGCGAGCCCTCACTTATGATAGGGCTCGCCTTTTAAGATGCGAAAACTTCGATAGATCTGTTCCGTTAGGATGACGCGCATGAGGGCGTGAGGAAAGGTCAGCTTGGAGAAGCTCAGGCGTTCCTGGGCTTTTTCAAGCACCTCAGGAGACAGTCCGTAGGATCCGCCGATGATAAAGACCAGGTGAGAATCCCCCTGATTCATACGGCCGCCCATCCACCGGGCCAGTTCCAACGAATCTTTTTCCTTGCCGTCGATACACAGGGCCACGACATAGGCTTTTTCCGGCAGCTTCGCCAGGATCCTGCGCCCTTCCTTCTCCACCGCCAGCTCCTCGTGACCCTCGTCCGCCACTTCGATGATTTGTAAACTACAATACGCTAAAAGACGCTTGGCATATTCTGCCACAGCGTCTTTATAAAACTTCTCTTTGAGTTTCCCCACACAGAGGATCGTAATTTTCATCCTAATTTTCCCTCTAAAACAACCGGGTCGAATGATTTGCCATCGTAGGAAATGTGAGCGCCCAGAGCGTACAGCTTCTGCACCATGGCCTCATACCCCCTGCAAATGTACTTGATGTTGGTAATCGTCGTCGTACCGCTGGCGGCCAATCCCGCCAATACCATGGCCGCGCCGGCCCGCAGATCCGTGGCCTCTACCTCGCAGCCCTCTAAATCCTTCACGCCCTGCACCACGGCAATCCTGCCGTCCACGTTGATATCCGCGCCCATCTTAAGAAGCTGGGCCACATATTGGAAACGATTCTCCCATACGTTTTCTGTGATGATACTGGTTCCCCGGGTCACCGCCATCAGCGTCATGAACTGGGGCTGCATATCCGTGGGAAAACCAGGATAGGGAGATGTCTTGATCATCGTGGGTTTGAGCGGCTGATCCGCGGTGACGCGAATGGCGTCGTCCATCTCCTCGATTTGCACGCCCATCTCGGAAAGCTTCGCGGAAATCGCGTCCATATGCTTGGGAATGATGTTCTCCACCAAAATATCCCCACCGGTGATGGCCGCCGCCACCATATAGGTACCGGCTTCGATCTGATCGGGGATGATCGTGTAGGAGGTGCCGTGAAGCTTCTCCACGCCTCGGATCACGATACGATCCGTGCCCGCGCCGCTGATCCTGGCTCCCATGCTGTTTAAGAAATTCGCGGTATCCACCACATGGGGCTCCTTTGCCGCGTTGCTGATCACGGTTGTTCCCCGGGCCAAAACGGCCGCCAGCATGATGTTAATCGTGGCGCCTACGCTGACCACATCCAGGAAGATATTCGCCCCTCTCAGGTCCCCGGACTCGACGCTGATCACATCCTTCGCGTCCACCGTGGCGCCCAGGGCCTCAAAGCCCTTCAGATGCAGATCGATGGGACGGAGGCCGAAGTTACATCCCCCGGGAAAGGCCACTTTGGCGCTGCGAAAACGCCCCAGCAAAACGCCCAGCAAATAATAGGAAGCCCGCATCTTGCGGACGCCCTCCATATCCACACATTGATTCTTAAGCCCTCGGCTGTCAATGATCAACGTATGTTCGTCTTTATACTGAATCCGGATGCCCATCTCCTTCAGAACGGCCACCAGATTCTTGATATCGGCTATATGAGGAACATTCTCTAATTCCACTACGTCATCCGCCAAAAGAGCCGCCGGAATAATCGCCACCGCCGCGTTTTTCGCGCCGCTGATGGTCACGGAACCTTTTAGCGGGTGCTCACCCTGAATCATGATTTTTTCCATATTTCTATCCTCTCAGTCAGCGCCTGCGCGCTGTTTTTTGAAACACCGCCGATTATTCCCGTCTCGACGTCACTTTAAGTTTACCACAAATTCATTTACATTTCAACCCATACCACGTTTTTTGTGGTATTTTTCCGGTATTTTCGGGAAAATAGGGCTATTCTATTCTCTCATTTGTATAAGCGTTCATACGAATCGTCTCCTGCCCGTCGCCGATGACGAACTCCAGACAGTAGACGGCCTCCTGCCCATCCAGGTCGTATCCGCAGCGAATCTGTGTGAGGGAGGGGCTCTTTTCCCAATCTTCCGCTAAAATCTCCCGCAGCACGGCATAGAGCATCTCATCGATGGGACGAATCTCCCTCTTATCCTCCTCGTATCCCAGCGGTTCGTAGTATTCCATCGTGATGCTCACGGCTCCTTCCGCCTCGATCATCACCCGGATACGGTTCATGAAAAGATATTCCTCGCCTCGAATCTGGCAATAGCTAAACTCGGCTCTCTCTTCCTCGACAGACTCCCCGATCCTCACATAGTCCCGGCTGCCCACGCACGCGGACACCTGGGCGTCCGCCCAGCTTCTTAACGTCTCTTTCTCCCATATGGGCCAGCGCAGCCTCTCGGATGTATATTCCGCGCGATGATTGGCGGGGTCTAATAGGATCGTCTCCCCCTCCTTCGCGTAACGGGTCTGTCTGGCGTCCATATAGGTGGTCTGATATTCGGCGCCCAAAAGGGCCTCCACCAAAGACCGGTCCAGCAGGGAGGCCTCTCCCAGGACCATCGGCGCCCGGGGATAACTTTCCCTGTTGATCAGCACATCCACATCCACTCCGTTTTCCTCATATAGGGCGAAAACCTGCTGGAGCTGATCGTCCGTGGCCGCGTACAGCCTATCCTGCTCCAGACGGTTCATCCAAAACAGCGCCAGGTTCACGACGACCAAAATCACCAGCAGCCCTACTCGTATCGTTTTCCAGTTCACTCCCGTACCCTCTCATAGCAATTAACCCCCGAGACGGAAAGCCGCCAGTAAAAGGCCGCCGTACCGTTTTCCTCCAGGAGGCATACCATATCCAGCTTCTCCCAGCCTTCCTTCTCATATTCCGCGAAACGGTCCAGAGCCTCCACCGCCCCCTCCGAGATCACCCAGGGCCGGTACAGGTTGCGGTTCTGCTGGATCCGCCAACGATCGTACCGATATACTTCCCCGTTTTGAACCTCGATCTGAATAGAAGCTTTCATCCCGTTTTCTTCTAAAAAGGCTTCCCCGGGAATCACCGGCAGATCGTCCGCCTTGTAATTCCAATAAAAGATATATCCCTCTTCCGTCTCTTCTATCCCGCATAGGTAGGTGCCCAGCGGATACTCGTCATGGGATAGATCCTGCTGCAAAAAGGCGAAGGCCGCGTCGTAAGCCGCGTCTACGGATATCCGATCCTCTCGGGCGTCCACCGGCGTCTTCACATAGTCGATCATGCCGTTATCCTGTATCCGTACCGTGCAACGGTCGTCGGTAAAGATCCAGGCGGATTCCTGATAACTCTTGCCTCGCATGAGGCCGGAATCGTCAAAGAACCTCGCCGCGATCTTCTCGCTGTTTTCTCGGGAGAACTCCTCCAGGGTAAAATCCCACAGGATCTTCGTCTGCGGTTCCCCCTGATCCCGAAAGTAAAAAGACCGGCCAAAGACTCCCGCAAAGACATAGGAAGCGTCCAGGTACTTTTCTCCCAGGGCGGAACAGATCTCCCCCACGGCTTCCAACAACTTCGTGTTGACTTCATCCTGCCACTGAACCCCCGGGGAAGCGATCTTAAGAACCTGCCCCTCCTCCTGATCGACCAGATACACATAGGCGTTTTCCCGCACGCTCTGGGCCGGTACCATCCAAATCTCCTGAAAAGAAAAGTTCCCCGTATACAGCCAGCCCGTGCGCTCCCCCACCGTGCGGGCGTCCAGGCTCAGGGCATATTCATAACGGCATAGGGCGCCCTCCGTCGTCACTTCCTCTTTGGGAAGAATCTTCGTCTCCTCCCCGTAGGAAAGCACCTCCCGCATAAACTGCCAGGATGCCTCATAGAGACGCTCGTAATGCCCGGTCTGATCATCCACCAGGCTGCTCCGTCCCTCCCGCTCTCCCGAGGAGGCATATATCCGCATGGGCCGCAGGATCCCGGCTTGCTGATCCAGTTCCTGTACGATACCGCCCTCGGAGGAGGCGAAACTCGCGTTTCCCCGATGGGTCCATAGCCCCAGAAAGGTAAAGAGCTGCCATCCCGCCAACATAAGCAGCACCGCCAGGATCAGGGCGTATAGGATCGTCCCCCACCGTATACGCTTCATGACGCCTCCCCGGCGGCACAGGCCGCGTACAGGTTCATCCGCAGGTTCCGAAGACTCTCTTCCAACTCCCGGCTCATACGCTCCACCGGATAAACGCATCCATAGACCAGATCGCCCCCGGAGACAAACACGGCGACGTACTGCCAGCCGATCTTAGGCAGGGAGATCTTCTCCTGCACCAGGCCGGAAGCCCCTGCCCGGGCGGAGTTTTTCTCCCACAGAACCCATTCGTCCTCTTCCTTCGTGAGTATACCATAGTATATGACCGCGCCCGGCGTGGCCGTTCCTGTTAAATCCAATTCTGACAAAAAAGTATAAGCCGTCTGTCCGATCCTGTCGCCGGACCAGGATAGAGACCCCAGGGTCTCCTCGCCGGCTTCCTTCCAGACGACCGTCCCCGCGGCGATTCCCATTTGTTCCGCGATCTCCTCTTCCAGGGAGGCCTCTTCACCGCCCCAAACCCGCGGGGCGCCAAGACTGAGGATCCAGATCAGGATCCATAAGGTCAATCTCCTCTTCCTCATCGGTCTCCTCCTTTTTCGCCAAGGGAAAAATCAGATGAAACGTACTTCCTTTCCCCGGGACGCTGTTTAACTCGATCCTGCCATGATGCATCTCCATCATCTCTTTGGCGATGGCAAGGCCCAGCCCCGTACCGCCGGAGGAACGGGAACGCGCCTTGTCGATGCGGTAGAACCGCTCGAAAATCCGCTTCTGCTCCTTATAGGGAATCCCCATGCCCGTGTCCTTAACGTGCAGGGCTCCTTCGCCTTTTTCATGATCGACACTGCTCCACACCGTGATGGCGGCCCCTTCGGGACTGTAATTCACCGCGTTCATCAGGATATTGCGAAGCACCTGCTCGATCCTGGACCGGTCGCATTCCACCGGCAGGGGCGGACACCCCGCCTCCATCTCCATGGTCTGATTCTTCTTCTGGGCGAGGATCCGGTAGCGCCTAACGCAGTCGGATAAAAGATCCGTCAGATCCGTCTCTTCCATTTTTAGGCGCACCTGACGATTATCGATCCGGGACAGCTCGAGAAGCTCCCCGATCAGCGCCGTCATACGATCCGATTCTTTATTGATCACGTTCAGGAAAGAAACCAAGGTTTCCTCCTCCCGCACGTTTCCCTCCAAAATGGTTTCCACATAGCTTTTCACCGTGGTGATGGGCGTGCGAAGCTCGTGGGATACGTTGGCCACAAACTCCCGCTGCATCTGTTCCGCCCGGCGCTGCTCGGTCACGTCCTGCAGCACCACGATCAACCCTTCCGAGGCGCCGTCCTCGTTGCCGTAGGCGGCGAACTCCGCGCGCACGGAATGGTCGTCCAGCTCCAGCATGCGCTCGGCGATGGTTCCCTCCGGACTATAAAGGAGCGTCGCGAAATGCTCCGTGGGGAAAGCCTCCCCAAAGCGTTCGGTGGCCACACCCCTGCCCATCAGTTCCAGGGCCGCCGGGTTGCACTGGACCACGAAACCGTCCACGTCGTATACCACCAGCCCGTCCGCCATATGGTGAAAGACGGTCTCCAGCTTGTTTTTCTCACTGCTGATCTCCGACAGGATCCGATTCAGTTCCTGGGCCATATGGTTGAAATTGCTCTCCAGTTCCTCGATCTCGTCGGAAGACCCTGTGCCGGAGGGCTCTTCGGAAGCGATCTCCAGGTTTCCGGTGGCCATCTGCTGTGTCCTGTGGGTCAGGCGCTGGATGGGCCTGGCGATGCCGGCGGCCAGGAAATAGGCTAAAAGGGCCGATACGGCGATGGCCAATAGGGAGGCCATCACGATGATGACCGTGTTGTTCTGCATCGTCGCCTCGATATCGCTGACGGACTGGCGAAGCAGAAGGATATACCATGTCTCGCCTCCTCGCTCCACCGGCACCGCGTAGTCGCCCACCGTCCGCTCGACGCCGTTTTCCGTGACCTGATGCACATACAGTTCCCGGCTCTCCTCCCCCGCCACGGCTCCCAGCACGGTTCGGGACGCCAGATCCGCGGGATTGATCTCGCCGCTTCTGCTATACAAAAGCTCCCCCGAGGGATCCAACAGGTACATGAGGAGTCCCTCCTCATTGCCTCCCTCGTTCAGGAGGCTGGTCACCACTTCCGCGAAGACCTCCGCCAGATCCTGCTCGTTCGAGGTATAAGCCAGCTCCAGCGTATCCGAGATCCGTCCCGCGGTGTATTTCATCTCCTGATACCTGGACTGATACAGGTTTTGCTGGATATTACCGATGATGTAGATCCCGCTGATAAAGATCACGCAGACCACCAGGACCGCGTACAAGAGCACCAGTTTCCACTTGATGCTTCCGAAGGTTTTTTTCATTTCCTGCTTCCGGGTTCTTTATCCGTAAAATAGTAGCCTACGCCCCGTTTCGTCAGCAAAAATTCCGGCGAACTCGGCACGTCCTCGATTTTTTCTCGGAGCCTGCGCACCGTCACGTCCACCGTCCGCGCGTCCCCGTAATATTCGTATCCCCAGACTTTTTCTAACAGATATTCCCGGGAGAAGATCTGTCCCCTCTGGTACATGAGGAATTTCAAAAGCTCCAACTCGCGCAGCGTAAGCTCCACCACCTGCCCGTTCTTGGTCACCTCGTACCGCTCCGGATCCATACGCAGCCCGCCGCAGGAGAGAACCTCATCGCCGGATTCCCGGGGCTGGGCGGCCGCGCTCCGCCGCAGGTTGGTCCTCACCCGGGCCATGAGCTCTCTCATGCTGAAAGGCTTCGTCACATAGTCGTCCGCCCCCAGCTCCAGCCCCAGCACCGTATCCACCTCCTCGGTACGGGCCGTCAGCATGATGATGGGCACCATGCTCTTCTCCCGAATCTTCCGGCAAACGTCGTATCCCGAAAGCCTGGGCATCATCACGTCCAGCAGGATCAGATCCGGATGGCAGGCTTCAAAAAGTTCCAGCGCCTCCTGTCCGTCGCTGCCGGTAAAGACCTGATAGCCTTCTTTTTGCAGGTTAAATTTCAGTATATCCACGATACTCTTCTCATCGTCCACCACAAGAATCTTCTCGTTCATCCCCTCAGCTCCTTTGTCTCTTTGTCTTTATTGTAACAGAAAAAAGGGTAAAATACAATCTTTACACACAAAAAGACAGTATCGCGAGATCTCGCGATACTGTCCGGCAAATCTTTAATTCAACTCGCTGCGAGGCGGGATCCGCAGAGTGTCTCCCGGCTGCATAACGGTATCCGGCGTAATGCCGTTGTAGCTGCAAAAGCTGTTGAGCAAGGAATCGCTAAACTCGTCGTAATAGCGGAGCAGGATATCATAGAAGGTATCCCCCGACTGAACGGTATGCGTCGCCACCGTCGGCGTGTTCGTCTCCTGAGATACGGAACTTTCTTCCGGTACGGAGCTCTCTTCCGGTACGGAACTTTCCTCCGGCGCGGAGCTCTCCTCGGGTACGGAACTTTCTTCCGGTACGGAGCTCTCTTCCTTCACGGAACTCTCTTCTCTGCTGCTGTCTACCGTCGAGATCTCGGAACGGGAAACCTCCGCCACGGAGTTCACGCCGGCCAGAGAATTATCCGGCAGACTCTCCTCGATAGATGATACCGCGCTGTTGCCGCTGCTGCTGCCCTGTCCTCCCTTTCCTCCTAAAGAGGTCAGCAATACGATCAGGAGGATGATCACGACGATGGAGGCCAGTATGATGAAGATCAACTTGGGATTACCGAAGATCTTGTCCAGGATGGTGATCTCCTCATCGTCCTCGTCTTCTCCGTCTTCTTCCTCTTCTTCATTCTCCTCGTAGGAAACTTCCTCCCGCGGGCTCTCCTCGGGCTGCCGGGGCGCCGGTCTTTCCGGTTCCGCGGGGCTTTCCTCCGGCTCTTCCGTTTCTTCCGGAGCCGAGCTGCCGCCTACCTTCGCGGCGAAGGCCGCCAGGGAAGCGCCAAAACCCGCGGACTTCTTCTGCGCGGGCGCTTCTTCCGTCTCCTTTTCGGAAACGGTTTCCCTCGTCGTCTGGACGGGTTCCTTCGCGGCGGGCGTCATGCCCTCTCCCATCACTTCTTCCACTTGCAGAACGATGATCGACTTATCGTCGTCGTTCTTCTCCTTCGCCAGCTGAAGAAGCTGCTGGGCGATGGTCTCTTTGGGCGAATCCTTCGCCCCTCTGACGATCCGCTCGATCTCCTGGTTCGAGATGGAATCGGTGATTCCGTCCGTACACATGATGAAGATGTCTCCCGGATAGAAGACGAAATACTTCGAGAACACCTCCGACTCCACGTCGTAGATATCGAACATGCCCAGCGTAGCGGTGGGACGGCTCTCCAGCTTATGTACCTCCGCCTGCTCCTGGGTGATGATGCCAAACTTATACAGATCCGTAGCCTCCAGGTGATCCTCCGTGATCTGCAGCATACGGCCGCCCCGGATCACGTAGATCCGGCTGTCTCCCAGATGCACGGCCAGGCCCCGGTTCTTATGCAGAAACAGGCCCGCGAAGGTGCTGTTGACTCCCTCGGAACCCACAGCCTCCTGGTATTCCCTGATCTTTCCGTTCGTCTCGCACAAAAAACTCCAAATCTTATCCCGCGAGATGGCTCCGTCCATACTCAGTACGGACTGCAGCTGCTGCATGCGCTGCATCACCATTGCGGAAGGGGAAGTTTTTATCGCCGCGTCCTCGGCATTCTCGCCGTCGCAGACGCCGTACATCTGAAAGTCCACATTCGAGGTCTTCCGGATACAAACCTGGGGCTCATCACTGCCCGGCGCCAGATAACGTCCGTTTACGTAGACGTTATCCAGATTCATCCCTTTCCCCTTCGCAGAGATGGCCACCGCAGAAATCTTTAATCCACTGTCCATGCCACACCATCCTTATTGAATATTCTGCTTATTCATTGATTATACAGCAAACGAGCGCATAATTCAATGTATTTTTTCTTAAATTCTTCTGTCGATTCTCTCGCCTTAGCCAAAATACGCCACGCCGGAGGCGAAAATCTTCTGATCCTTATATCCTTCGATATTCTTCGCCACCTGATCGCCCCTGCGCTCCGAATGCCCCATCTTGCCCAGCACTCTTCCGTCGGGAGAGGTGATACCTTCCACCGCCCACAGCGATCCGTTAGGATTATAACGAATATCCATGGTGGGGTTGCCCTCCATATCCACATACTGGGTCGCGATCTGTCCGTTCTCCGCGAGGCGGCGTAATAGCGCCGCATCCGCCATGAAGCGGCCTTCGCCATGGGAAACGGCAATCGTGTGGATATCGCCGGGTTCTGCCCCCGCAAGCCAGGGGGAACGGGTGGAAACCACCCTCGTGCGCACCATGCAGGAGACGTGGCGGCCGATGGTGTTATAGGTCAGCGTGGGATCCTTATCGGAAAGCTCCCGGATCTCGCCGTAAGGCACCAGACCCAGCTTGATCAACGCCTGGAATCCGTTGCAGATGCCGAGGGCCAGACCGTCGCGCCGGCTAAGAAGATCCATGGTCGCCTCCTTGAGCTTCTCGTTGGAGAAGACGGCTGCGATGAACTTGCCGGATCCCTCCGGCTCGTCTCCCGCGGAGAACCCGCCGCTGAACATCAGGATCTGGGCTTTGGCGATTCTCTTGGCCATCTCGTCGATGGACTCCCGAATATCCTGGGCGTTACGGTTACGAAGGACGAACACGTCCGGCTCCGCCCCCGCCATGCGGAAGGCCCTCGCCGTATCATACTCGCAGTTCGTTCCCGGGAAAACGGGAATGAAGACCCGGGGACGCTTGCCTCCGTCCTTCCCGATATATACTTGATGTTCGCCCTTATAAAGAGGCGCGTCGCCGATAAGCGTCTCATCCTCTACTCGGGTCTTATACACCTTCTCGAGGCGGCCTTCGTAGACTTCCTGTACCTCGTCCATGCCGATTCGTTCCTCGCCGAGGCTAAAGGCGGCTTCCTCCGTGACGGTTCCCAGAACCATGCCGTAGGAGGCGGGATCCGCGCCTTCGGAAAGCTCCAATACCAGTCCGCCGTATACCGGCGCGGCGCAGAGGCTCCCGCGCGCCTCCTCCCGGAAGCTAAAGCCCAAACGATTGCCGAGGCACATCTTGACAACGGCCTCGATCAGACCGCCGCCGTCCACGGCGTAGGCGGAAAGCACCTCGCCTTTTCGGATTCCTTCCGTCACCCGGTCGTATTGCTTCATCAGCGCCGCAAAGTCATAGACCTTCTCCTCGGTAAGCCGGGGCTCCACATAAACGACCCGATGCCCCGCTCCCTTCATCTGAGGAGTCAGGACGTCCTCGGTATGGGCCGCCGCCACCGCCAAGGAAATGAGCGTGGGAGGCACATGCATCTTATCGAAGGAGCCGGACATAGAGTCCTTTCCGCCGATGGAGGCAAGTCCCAGCTCCCGCTGCGCCTGATGGGCGCCTAAAAGAGCGGCCAGGGGTTTGCCCCAGCTCTTTTCAGAACCCATACGCTCGAAATATTCCTGGAAGGTAAAATGAATCTTATGATAATCGCCGCCCGCCGCCACGATTCTGGCCACGGATTCCACTACGGCGTACATCGCGCCGTGATAGGGGCTCCAACTGGAAACATAGGGATCATACCCGCAGGCCATCATGGACACGGTGGTCGTCTCTCCCGCCACCGGCAGCTTGGCCGCCATGGTCTGAATCGGCGTGTTCTGATATTTACCGCCGTAGGGCATCAGCACTGTGGAAGCCCCGATGCTGGAGTCGAACATCTCCACCAGGCCCTTCTGGCTGCATACGGAAAGGTCTCCCATGATCGTCTTCACCTGGTCGGCAAAGCCCTTCTGTCCCGCTCTCTCCGGCAGGGAGGGCTCCGCCTCGCCCGGGCAGGCCACCAGCGCCTCGGCGTAACTGGGCGCTCCGTTCGTGGCGATGAATTCCCGGGACAGATCTACGATCACCCGGTCTCTCCAGTGCATGACCAGCCTGGGAGACTCCGTCACCACCGCCACCTGCACCGCGTTTAAGTTCTCTTCCGCCGCGTAAGCCAAAAACGCCTCCGCGTCCTCTTTCTTCACGACGACGGCCATACGTTCCTGGGACTCGGAGATCGCCAGCTCCGTGCCGTCCAATCCCGCGTATTTCTTGGGCACCAGATCCAGCTGAATGTCCAGGCCGTCCGCCAGCTCGCCGATCGCCACGCAAACGCCGCCCGCGCCGAAATCGTTACAGACTTTGATCAGCCGGCTCACCCGGGGATCCCGGAAGAGACGCTGAATCTTACGCTCCGTGGGCGGATTCCCCTTTTGCACCTCCGCGCCGCAGGTATGGATGGACTCCTCCGTGTGGGCCTTGGAAGATCCGGTGGCGCCGCCGCAGCCGTCCCGGCCCGTATCGCCGCCCAAAAGGATCACCACGTCGGAAGGCTCCGCCTCGCCGCGCACCACGTTGGCCCGGGGGGCCGCCGCGATGACCGCTCCCAGCTCCATGTGCTTCGCCATGAATCCGGGATGATAGATCTCGTGTACGTAGCCGGTGGCCAGACCGATCTGGTTGCCGTAGGAGCTGTACCCCTTCGCCGCCTGCCGGGCCAGCTTCTTCTGGGGAAGCTTGCCGGGCAGGGTATCCTTCACCGAAACGGTGGGATCCGCGCCGCCGGTGATCCGCATTGCCTGATATACATAGGAACGGCCGGACAGCGGGTCTCTGATGGCGCCGCCCAAACAGGTGGCCGCGCCGCCGAAGGGCTCGATCTCCGTGGGATGGTTATGGGTCTCGTTCTTAAACATCAGGAGCCACTCTTCCTCATGCCCGTCCACATCCACCGGCAGCACGATACTGCAGGCGTTGATCTCATTCGACTCTTCCAGATCCGTAAGCCGTCCCTCCGCCTTCAGCCGGCGCATCGCCGCGAGGGCCACGTCCATCAGACACTGGGGCTTATCCTCTCTCCCCAGGAGTTTCCTCGTTTCCAGATAATCCTCGTAGGAAGCCCGCACGGGGGTAAGCAGCGCACCGTCCTCAAACTTCACGCTCGTGAGCACCGTACCGAAGGTCGTGTGACGGCAATGGTCGGACCAATAGGTATCCAGCACCCGAATCTCCGTGATGCTGGGATCTCTGTGCTCCGTGTCTCTAAAATACCGCTGGGTATGGAGAAGATCCGCCTGACTCATGGCCAGTCCCAGATCTTTACGCATCTTCTCGATTTCCTCTTCGGACTTTTCGCGGAAGCCTTCCACGATCGCCACGTCCGCGGGAACGCCGTAATGCATCTCCAGCGTTTCCGGCTTACCAAGGGCCGCCTCTCTGGAATCCACGGTATTGATGCAATAATCCTTTACGGCCTGCTTTTCTTCTTCGGTCAGGCTGCCCGTAAGGGCGTATACCTTGGCATAATTTACCTTGGGCTTCTCCTCGGCCTCCAAAATCTGAATACACTGCACCGCGGAATCCGCCCGCTGATCGTACTGTCCCGGCAGATATTCCACGGCAAACACAAAATCCTGTGGGGAAAAGACCGCCTCTTCTTCATACACATCGTCCACGGGCGCCTCGGAAAGGACGCGGCGAACCGCGCGGCGGTAGGTTTCTTCCGACAGATTCTCCAGGTCATAGCGATGAAGGACTCGCACGGAGGCAAGAGCCTCCAGGTTCAGATTGTCCCTAAGCTCCTCCAAAAGCCCTTCTGCTTCTACTCGAAATCCAGGTTTTTTCTCGACATAAACACGTTTTACCATTGACATACGCTCCCGTCCTTCTTGTGTAGTTTCAATCGCACACTGTAAGTATAGCATAGATCCCGCCTGAAAACAACTTTTTTAGACGAAATGAAACAAGAAAAAGCGGGAGATCCCGCTTTTTTACAGTTTCTTATTTCTTCTTGGCTTCCTTCGCCTTTTTGTCCGGGTTCCTTAGCCCCTGGGCCTTGGCCATGAGCTTCTCCCGCCACGAAAGCTTCTTGGGCGGCTCGTACTTCTTCTCGCCCTTCTTCGCCGTGGAATATCCCAGAATATAGGCTCCGGAAATCTCCAGCTTCATATTGCGCTTAATGGGCAGGGTCTTAAACACGTTTCCGTCGCAGAGCATGGTCACGATCTGCGGACCCACCTTCACCTTCGCCATGGGAAGCTTACGGTACTTCAAATAAAACGGGACTTTATCAAAAGATCCCTTAGGGAAATTCGCCTCTGACAGCTTCATTTTTTTCTTATCGATGACGAACGCAGACACCATCTGACGGTTCTGATCGATCATCTTCTGAGACTCGTCGGACTTCTTCTGCAGCTTCCTCCCCAGAAAATACAGCCCCACCAAAATGACCGCCACCACCAAGATGACAGTAAATACAACGCCTATCGGATCCATCCGCGTCTATGCCTCCTTTGCAAATTCAAAC
>CALWBZ010000122.1 GCA_944376225.1 uncultured Clostridia bacterium
GACCCGGTCCGCCTTCTGAGTGCGTTTGTGGAGGGAATGGAACTCAGCGGCCTTTATCAGACTTATAGAAAGATAAAGGAAAATCAGGCGTCACCCTGGCAGCTGCTCAAGATCATGGTTTACGCCAGCATGAACCGTATCTATTCCAGCCGGGCCATAGAAACCGCATGCCGCAGGGACGGACTTCGGATCGTCCATCATGGGAAGGTTCGGTCCATACCTTAAAAAGGCTGCGGAAAAAGCTGTACCGGATCCGTCATGAAGAAGGAGTTGCCTTTGTCCATGGAAGCGGGAAGAGAAAAACATGCCTCCAGAAATCCGTCGAAGCATTGGAAGCCTATCTGGATAAACTGAAGGAATACAACCACAAACTCCATGTATGCGGGGAACGGAACAGTTATTCTAAAACGGATCCGGACGCGACCTTTATGCGGATGAAGGAGGACGCCATGCAGAATGGCCAGCTGAAGCCGGCCGCAAGATCATCTTAGAAAATGGGCAATCCCGATATGGGACTGCCGCCTATACATCAAGTCACTCTTCTTTTGCCGTCTCACTTGGAAAATCTATCCCTACAAACATTAAGTGCGCGTTGTCCTCCCGTTCCTTTGTGCCGCTGCCCTCGTTGTCGCTGGCATAATAGGTGCAAACCGGCTTTTTCCGAAAAAGTTTTCCCTCGCCGCCCCACATAGCATCGATTTTCGCGCCGACCAAAATCCTCTCTTTGACGAGAAGCGTTCTGACGCCCTCATAATCGCAGAGCTTATCTGCAAACTTCCGCAAATTTTCTTTGGTGATTTTTCCGTAAGCCGTATTATAAAAACTACGGGACTCCGTGACATAGTAATACTCCATCTGCTGCTCAATCGTTTTCCCTGAAAGAAATTTGAGCATTTCGTCAATTACATTGCAGTCGGCATATTCACCCTCATACTTCTCGCAGAAAAAATCCCTGCCGTTTGAGTGACGGAAATGCACCACCTCACCGTCTTTCACAGAAAGCAGGGTTTCCCATTCATCTCTCTGCTCGCCGTAGTCGTTCATAATATCTGCCGCCGTTAGGTTTTTTATAAAATCCTTAAATCCATCGTTGCTCATAAGGTTTTCCTTCTTTCTCTATTGATTCTCTTTCTCAATTATACACGACGGCATAGGTTTTTCCGATCCCTTGAACTGCCTGTATTTGCAATGGCTTTCACAGCTTAAGTTTCTAGATAACAAAAAACGAATACATTTTTACTCTTCCACGTCCAGCATCTCCAGCTTGCTCCTTGGGGGCAGCGGCTTACTGTCTCCATGCCTTACGAAGAGCATGACGATGAAGGCGGCGATCAGAAAACACACGGCATAGGGGAAGAGCGTCCAGTATCCCACATGTTCCAGCAGAAAGCCGGAAAGAATCGGCGTGATGACCTGGGCGGCCATGGAGAAAGTATAGTAGTATCCCGTGTATTTGCCGATGCTGGAGCCTTTAGACATTTCCACCACCATGGGATAGGAGTTGACGTTGATCGAGGCCCAGCCCATGCCCGTCAGGGCGAAGAGGACGACCAGCATTGGGTGATAAGAGGTAAAGAAGATGGCGCAGCCGAAGGAGACGAGCATCAGTCCGATGCCGATCAGGATGGTTTTTCTGCGGCCGATTTTCGACGCCACGAGACCCGCCGGGATATAGGTAACGATGGCGGCCGCCGTAGCGATCAGAAGACAGTCGGCGAAGCCGGTGCCTTCCATACCCAGATAGACCTGGGTGTATTTAGAGAACGCGCTGGTCACCGCGTTATAGGCAATATACCAAAGAGCGACCGCGAACAGGATCAGAACCAGACTGCGGAATACATCTCGGGGCATTTTTTCGGCAAGGTCCGGTTCTGTTTCGGCATCGTCCTTTTCTTCCTGTACGCCCAGGGCGGCGGCCAGTTTCTTTTCCCGAACGGTAATGACAAGAATCACCACACAGAGCCCCATGATGAAGGCGACGGCCGCGAAGACAGGAAAATAGTCCGGTCGGCTGCCGGAAGGCACCAGGAGCTTGATGAGGAGCAGAGCCAAGATACCGCCGATGGCTCCCATCAGGTTGATCACCGCGTTTGCCTTAGAACGCAGAGGCTTAGGCGTCAAATCCGGCATCAGCGCGACCGCGGGGGAACGATAGATTCCCAGGGAGATCAGCGTGAGGAAAAGGGCGATCATAAAGAAGACCAGATTCATCAGGCGATCCGCCACGGGAAGCATGAGCATGAAGACGATGGAGAGGGCCGTACCCACGATGATAAAGGGGGTTCTGCGTCCCAGGGGAGTCTTTACCTTATCGGATAAACTGCCGAAAAAAGGAAGCAGGAATAATGCCAGTATGTTATCCATGGCCATAATGGCGCCGGATAAAGTGTCTCCCACTTGGAAGGTCTGCTTCAGAATCAGGGGAATGAGATTATCGTAAAGCTGCCAGAAGATGGAGATGGACATGAAGGCCAAACCGATCAAAATCGTACGTTTATAGTTTAATTTCACAGGATACACCGCCTTTCTGTTTCTAAAAACAGTATATCGAAAAAAAGAAAGGTTGTCAATGAGAAACAGGTAAAACCTGGGCAAAGGGGAAGAGTTGACCGGTTTGTCAATTGATTTTCCACAGGAACTGTAGTATAATGACCATAACAAACCGGCACGAGTTTGGAAGGCCGCGCCGGGATTGACAGGACAATGCAAGAAGGAGGGGTATCAGATGAACGAGAAATGGGAGGGCTGTCTCAGACAGATTCGGGAGAAGACGGCGTTTCGGCCGAGGATTTGCGTCGTGCTGGGATCCGGCCTGGGGGATTTTGCCGACGGGATACGAAAAGAGGCCGTCGTACCCTATGGGGAGATTCAGGGGTTTCCGATTTCCACCGTACAGGGTCATAAGGGAAGATTCGTATTCGGATATGTGGGAGAGGTTCCGGTGGCGCTGATGCAGGGACGGGTTCACTACTATGAGGGCTATTCCATGACCGATGTGGTGCTTCCGATCCGGCTAATGGGTCGGATGGGCGCGGAGAAGATTCTTTTGACCAACGCGGCGGGCGGGATCAATACTTCCTTTGCCCCGGGAGATTTCATGATGATTACGGATCAGATCGCTTCTTTTGTTCCTTCTCCGCTGATCGGCCCCAATCCGGAGGAACTGGGCGAGCGTTTTCCGGATATGAGTAGTATCTATGATTTGGCCATGCAGGAGAAGATCCGGGAAAGCGCGGGAGCCTTGGGGATCTCCCTGCGGGAAGGAGTTTATTTACAGACGACGGGGCCCCAGTATGAGTCTCCGGCGGAGATTCGCATGATGCGAACCCTGGGGGCGGACGCGGTAGGGATGAGTACAGCCTGCGAGGCCATCGCGGCCCGGCATATGGGACTTCGTGTGGCGGGCGTCAGCTGCATCACCAACATGGCGGCGGGAGTCGGCGGAGCCGCGTTGTCCCATCAGGAAGTGGAGGAGACGGGCAGAAAGCGCGCGGCGGATTTCAGACGGCTCTTGGAGGATATTATTCCCAGGCTGGACAGAGCGTAAGAAGATGGAGATTTTATACGGCACGACAAACCCGGCCAAGTGGTCTGCTATGTGCGGTCAACTGGAAGGGCTGGGGCTAGAGATTCGCTCCCTGAGAGAGTTCGAACGCGTACCGGAGGTTCGGGAGGCGGGAAAGGATCCGCTGGAGAACGCGAGGATCAAGGCGAGAACTTACTGGCAGGCCTATCATATGCCGGTGTTTTCCTGTGATTCCGGCCTGTATATCCGAGAGATCCCGGAGGAACTCCAGCCGGGAGTTCATGTGCGCCGTCGGGGAGAATATTCCATGAGCGACGAGGAGATGACCGCTTATTACGCGGGACTGGCGAAAAAATACGGCCGTCTGACGGCGCGGTATCAAAACGCCATTTGTTTGGTTCTGGACGAGACGCATGTCTATGAGGAGATGTCGCCGGAATTGACATCCGAAAATGGGAGGCCGACTATTCCCCCAGGACGCCGGACGAGGACCCACACCCGCGCTTTTTGGAGGCCATTCAGAAAAAAGACTACATGGCTTATCTGCTGGACATCTTTCTCGACAGCAGCACCGAGGAACAGGACCAGTGGATCGCAGAACACACCGCTGAACTTGCGGCCATAGAAAGGAGAGTGAACCTC
>CALWBZ010000123.1 GCA_944376225.1 uncultured Clostridia bacterium
GGCGGCAATTCCTCATTATTGGAATCCGGAGCTCCAGGTTTACCGAGGGTATTGGATGATCCAATGGTTTTTGAAAGAGATGGAGACGGAACAGGTGCAGAAGGAATTAAAGCCGGAGGATACTTTCGATATGTACTTACGAAAAACCCCGGCGGGCAACGAGGGGCTGGTGCTCTATCCCTTCTGGGGGGCGTCGGCGAAGTATCCTCTGTCCAGTGGGACGCTCATGGGATTCCGGGATTATCACGGAAAGGCCCACCTGTATCGGGCGATCATCGAGGGAATCAACTATATGCTGCGCTGGGCGGTGGAGCGTATGGAGCAGAAAAAGAAATCGGCCATAGCAGGGGTCAAGGTTACCGGCGGCGGCGCGCAGAGCGAAGAGATCTGTCAGCTGACGGCGGATATGTTCGGCAGGGAAACCGTCCGGATGGAAACCACGGATACGACCGGATTGGGAGCGGCGATCCTGGGTTACGTGGCGTTGGGACGTTACGGGAGTTTTCAGGAAGCGGCGGAGCAGATGGTACGGCCGGAAAAGGTCTATCGTCCGCGAAAGGAGAATCAGGCGATCTATGACCGGATCTATCCGGAATATATCCGAAATCTGGAGAGTCGGATTCATTTTAACGTAAAGAGAGGATGATAGAATGGCGTTTAGAATCGAAAAGGCGGATCCCGGAAGTTCCTATACGCTCATGGGGCGGGAACAGTGGTTTGAGGCGTGCCGGTATTATCTAAATGGAGTTTTTCAATACATACCAGATCTGGACGCGCCGGTATTGGTGAAGAGGACGGAGTGGGAAAAAACATACCCCAATGAGCGCACGCCGGAATGGAAGAAATATGCGGAACGTTTCGAGGGCCTGGCCAGGACTTTTCTGATGGCGGCGCCGCTGATCAAAGAATATCCGGAAGAAGAAATTCTTGGGATCAAGCTGCGGCAGTATTATAAGAAACAGATCTTGGAAGGATGCAGCCCCGGTGAATCCGCCTACTTGCTTTCTTATCAGGACCTGCGGAAGATGCAGCCGGAAGGCACTTTTCAGCATACCGTAGAGTGTGCCGCCCTGGTCATGGGATTATGGATCTGCGAGGAAACCATATGGAATGACTATACGCAGAGCGAGAAAGACAGGATCGCGGATTTTCTGTTTTCCTTTGCCTACGGGGATACGGAACCCCATAACTGGCGTCTTTTTAACATGTTAATCCTGGCGTTTCTGTATCGAGCCGGATATAGGGTGGATGAAGAGTTCATGCGGATGCATGCAAGAGCCGTCGCCTCTTTTTATGCCGGGGACGGCTGGTATCGGGACGGACACGCCTTCGATTATTACAGCGCCTGGGCCTTTCAGACCTATCTGCCCTTGTGGAATCTCTGGTACGGATATGAGAAAGAGCCGGAATTGGCACAGGCGTTCCAGGAACATTCCCGGAAGCTGATGGAGAGCTACCCCTGGTTTTTTGATAGGGACGGCGGAGTAAAGATGTGGGGACGGAGCAATATCTATCGTAACGCGGCGACTTCTTGCCTGGCCGCCCATTTCTTTTTGCGGGAGACGAATTTGGATCCCGGCTGGGCCAGGCGGATCTGTTCCGGTGCTTTATTACAGTTCATCACCAGGGACGATGTCTTTTGCGAGGGGGTGCCCAGTCTGGGGTTTTACGGACAGTTCATGCCCATGGTTCAGGAGTATTCCTGCGCGGAAAGTCCGTTTTGGATCAGCAAGGCCATGCTGTGTCTCGCCCTTCCGGCAGATCACCCCTTCTGGACGGCGAAGGAGAACGAGGGAGGCTGGGAAAGACTGAACGGAGTGAACACTTTGTTTTTGGACGGGCCGGGGATGGCGCTGAGCGCTCATCCCGAAAACGGAGCTTCCCAGCTTCGTACCGGAAAAATCATGCGGGAGGCCGGAGATCTTGGGGGACTGATGGGTTACGGACGGCTCTGTTTCTGCGCGGATCACCCCTGGGAGGCGTTTGGGGAGAAAGGGCCGGAAAGCCAGCTGTATGTACCGGATTCTCGGGAGTACGGTAACTTCATTCTTTATGCGGGGCATGAAGGAGATGTGCTTTATCGACGAATGTATTTCGCTTTCCGGGGCAGCATGAAAAACAGTAACTGCATCGATCTCGCGGATCTGGCGACGGATTACGGGATTCTGCGGGTCGATCGGATCCGGCGGCAGACGCCGCTGACGCTGGGGGGATGGAGCATCGCCGGCAAAGACCTTCGGATAGAAGAACGGACAAAAGGACAGGCACGGGCGCTCATTTTAACTTGTGGGAAAGAATCTGTGGCGATGACGGTCTTTCACGGTTTTTCGGAACTTCTGATAGAGGAACGAGAAGGGACGAGTCCTCTGGGAGGGCAAAGTTTTTTGCCCTATGGGAAGCATACGGGACCGGAATATACGCTAATCAGTCTGAGCCAGTTCCGAAAAGACGGGAAACCGTGGCGGGAAGAAGAACTGTTTCCCGTGGAGGAGATACGGATGGAGGGGGATATGGGCCCCGTTACGATCACGCTTGCGGACGGACGATGCGTTCATGTGGATTATGAGGGGATCGAAGGCCGCCTGACCTTGTAAAAAAGTTTTGAGAAAATACTTGACAAAGAAGAAGGGATCCTGTATAATCATCGGCTGTAGAGTAAAAATGCTTTACAGCCTTGGAATGCGAGGGGTGCCGGATGAAACAGGTGTATGAGATTTCTCTGCTTTACGATTTTTATGGGGAGCTGTTGACGCCCTCCCAGCAAGAGATCATCCGGATGTATTATTTTGAAGACCTGTCCCTTGCCGAGATCAGCGAGGCCAGGGGAGGGAGCCGTTCGGCGGCTCACGATCTGATTCGCCGCAGTGTGGAGAAGCTTCAGAGCTATGAGGAACGTCTGTGCTGGATCAAACGGTTTCAGAAACAGGCGGCGTGCATGGAGCGCATCCGGGCATTGCTGGCGGAAGCCAGAGAAGGGGTCGAGGATCCCGAGAAGGTAAGAATGATTCTGAATCGAATCGAAGAGCAGACCGAGAAACTGGATCTGCCTGTCGATGAGCGCGGAGGGGAGGTTCCGGATGGCGTTTGAGAGTCTCAGCGATAAGCTGCAGAATGTGTTTAAGAAGCTGCGGGGAAAGGGTGTCCTGACAGAAAAGGATATCAAAGAAGCGCTGCGGGAAGTAAAACTGGCCTTATTGGAGGCGGACGTCAACTTCAAGGTGGTAAAGGACTTCATTAAGAGCGTTCAGGAACGGGCGGTAGGCCAAGAAGTCATGGGCAGTCTGACGCCGGGACAACAGGTCGTCAAGATCGTCCATGAGGAGATGATCGCGCTCCTGGGCGGAGAAGAGAATACCACGATTGCCTACAGCAGCAAGCCCCCCACGGTGATCATGCTGCTGGGGCTTCAGGGCGCCGGTAAGACCACGATGGCGGCGAAGCTGGCGGGATACCTGAAGAAACAGGGAAAACGGCCGATGCTTGTGGCCTGTGACGTGTATCGTCCCGCGGCGGTCAAGCAGCTGCAAATCGTAGGAGAGCAGGTGGATGTACCCGTCTTCCAGATGGGCACGGACACGGATCCGGTGGAAATCGCGAGACAGGGACTGGTTCAGGCCGCGAGAAACGACTGCGGCATCGTGATTCTGGATACCGCGGGTCGTCTGCATATCGACGAGCAGTTGATGGACGAGTTAAAACGGATTCGCCAGGAGACGCAGCCTACAGAGCTTTTGCTGGTGGTGGACGCCATGACCGGTCAGGACGCGGTCAACGTATCGAAGCAGTTTGACGAGGCGCTGGGCATCACGGGCGTCATCCTGACCAAGCTGGACGGCGATACCCGAGGCGGAGCGGCGATCTCCATTCGTTCGGTCACCGGAAAGCCCATCAAGTTTGCCGGCGTAGGAGAAAAGGTTACGGATATCGAAGCCTTTCATCCGGATCGGATGGCGTCGCGGATTCTCGGCATGGGAGACGTGCTGAGCATCATCGAGAAGGCTCAGGAGGCTATCGACGAACAGGCGGCGCAGCAGATGACGGAGCGAATGATGGCCAACGACTTCAATCTGGAGGATTATCTGGAACAGATGAAGCAGGTCAAGAAGATGGGTTCCATGCAGGAACTGCTGCAGATGATTCCCGGGCTCGGCGGGAAGATTAAGGACGACGATATCGACGAAGGCGCGCTGGGGCGGGTAGAGGCAATGATCTATTCCATGACCCCCCAGGAAAGGCGGAATCCCGGGATCTTGAACGCTTCCAGGAAACGCCGAATCGTCAAGGGCGCCGGCGTCAGCATTCAGGAACTGAACCGGATGCTGAAACAATTCGAGCAGGGCAAGGCGATGATGAAACAATTCGCCGGAGCCGCTAAAGGCAAGAAAAAGGGACTTTTGGGTAAACTGCCCTTTTCCTTGCGGTAATGGATGATGAATCCTCTGTCCGTCAGGACGGAGTTTCATAAGGCTAAAGATAGAAGTGAGGTGAAAATCATGGTCAAAATCAGATTGAGAAGAATGGGCGCTAAGGGCAAGCCGTTTTACCGTGTCATCGTAGCGGATGAGCGTTCTCCGAGAAACGGTCGTTTTATCGAGGAACTGGGATATTACGATCCGACAAAGGAGCCCAGTGTGGTAAAGATCGATGTGGAGCAGGCGAAGAAGTGGTTGTCTCAAGGCGCGCAGCCGACTGAAACAGTGCAGAAGCTTCTGAAGATCGCTGGAGTTCAGTAAGGAGGTACGTCGTGAAAGATTTGGTGGAGATGATCGCGAAGGCATTGGTGGAATATCCGGACCAGGTCGTGGTGACGGAGTCCCGCAAGGAAAACGCGCTGCATCTGGAGCTTCGGGTGGCTGAATCCGACATGGGGAAGGTCATCGGAAAGCAGGGTCGCATCGCCAGAGCCATTCGTACCGTTGTTAAGGCAGCAGGCATGAAGACGGACGAGAAAGTCATTATCGATATTGTATAAGGCCTGACGCCTCAGAAGGAGCTTTGTTTCCGATCTGAGGCTTTTGTCTTCTTAAGACGGGCCGGGAAGGAGATAAAATGGAAGCATATTTTCGAATCGGCGTCATTACCAGCGCCCACGGGATCCGGGGCGGGGTGAAAGTGTTCCCGGTGACAGAAGATCCGGAACGGTTTCGTAAACTGGACGAAGTGCTCTACAGCCTTCCCGGACAGGACCGGATAGAAGGCAGTTATAAGGTGCGCCGCGTGGCCTTTCAAAAGCAATTGGTGCTCTTAGAGTTTGAGGGCGTCTGCGACCGCAATACCGCGGAAACCTTGAAGGGCCGTCAGCTATGGGTCAGCAGGGAAGACGCGCTGCCTTTAGGCGAAAGGGAATATTATCTCGCGGATGTGATGGGGATGAAGGTCGTATCCGATACGGGGGAAGAGCTGGGACGGGTGACGGATATCCTGGAGACGGGAAGCAACGAGGTCTTTCAGGTGGAACAGGAGGCTCGAAAGCCCCTATTGATCCCCTCGATTCCCGATTGTGTGGTGAATATGGATTTCGAGCAGAATCTCCTTACGGTGCACCTGCTGCCGGGGCTGAGGGATTTGTAAAATGGATTTTTATGTGATGACCCTGTTTCCCCAGATGATCCTGCAAGCGGCTTCCTTCAGCATCCTGGATAGGGCGCAGAAGCAGGGGAGGATCAGCGTACACGGAGTGGATATCCGCGAATATAGCCATAATAAGCACCGTCATGTGGACGACGCGCCCTATGGCGGCGGGGCGGGAATGGTGATGCAGGCGCCGCCGGTTTACGAGGCGTACGAAGCGATTTGCCGGAAGGTGGGGGCCAGACCCCGAGTGGCCTATATGACGCCCGCGGGGGAAACCTTTACCCAGAAAAAGGCCAGAGAATTGGCGAGGGAAGAGAACTTAGTGCTTCTGTGCGGACATTACGAGGGGATCGATCAGCGAGTGATCGACGAGATTGTGACGGATGAGATCTCCATCGGCGATTACGTGCTGACAGGAGGAGAACTTCCGGCGTTGGTGGTGATCGACGCGGTAGCCCGCATGATAGACGGAGTCTTGGGAAATGAAGAGTCCGCCGGAGAGGAGTCCTTCTCCGGCATGCTCCTGGAATATCCCCAGTATACACGCCCGGCGGATTTCCGGGGACGAAAAGTTCCTGAAATCCTCATGGGAGGAAACCATGAGGAAGTGCGCCTGTGGCGACTGGAACGGGCGATGGAGACCACCATGGAAAAGCGGCCGGATCTTTTGAGACCGGAAGGGATGAGCCGGGAAGAGCGAGGCATCTATGAACGGCTTCGGGAAAAGTTTTTGGAAAAAAGTCTTGCGTCCAAAGGACATTTGTGATATAATTCATATGTTACAGTCTGCCAGTATAGCTGGCAGTCGGCGTTCTTCTGCGGGAGACGCCCTAATCACTACGGCCGCTCCGCTGTTGCGATAAGCAGACCCAAAGAGGCTGCTTGCATTAAGAGTTGCTATGAAAAGGAAGGAGTATGCTTCATGAATCAAGACATTATTCGTCAGATTGAGAATGAGCAGCTAAAGACAGACAGACCCGATTTCCGCGTGGGAGACACGATTCGTGTATACGCCCGGATCAAAGAGGGAACCAGAGAGAGAATCCAGATGTTTGAGGGAACCGTTTTGAAGCGTCAGAACGGTGGCCTGCAGGAGACCTTTACCGTACGTCGTATGTCCTACGGCGTAGGCGTAGAGAAGACCTGGCCGCTGCATTCTCCGGTGATTGATAAGATCGAAGTGGTTCGCAGAGGTTCTGTTCGCAGGGCGAAGTTGTTCTATCTGCGGGATCGTGTGGGTAAGGCCGCGAAGGTTAAGGAGAAAATCTGAGCCTTGGGTGGTAGCTTGTAAAGTAAACGGGCGGGATGATATGGATTCTGCCCGTTTCCCTCTTTACGGCTGCGGACGTTTGTCCATAGACAAATGTCCGTTTTTCGTATAAGATCCGCGATGGACAGTGTGAATTGGAAAAGACCCTTCGGGGCTGTGTAAAGGGGAATAGTATAGAGAATCAGAAAGAAAAACGAGGCCAAGGAGATGTGCGGGATACGAAGAACCTGTCAGAACTTCTGGAATTTGATTTTAATTCAATGACAGAGGAGACGTCGGGAACGGAGGCTTCCAATCAGAGCAAGAAGGAAGAGAATGACCAATTGGATTCTTTTTTCGTGGATGATATGGGTCTTCCCCCGTTACCGGAGTCAGAGGCGGCGAAACACCCCAACCTGACGATGTCCAACGCCTTTTCCAAGGCGCAGGAGGTTAAGCAGAAGGATAAGAATACGGCGGCAAAGGGCGAAGCCAAGGCGGGAAGCCAGGAGAAAGAAGCGGCGCCTTCCGCCGGAAAGCGTGCCTGGGGAATCGTAAAGGGCGTTCTGGTATGGAGCAAGGAGATCATCATCGCGTTGGTTCTCGTATGGCTGATTCTGACCTTCGTTGCCCAGAACAGTACGGTATATGGAAGTTCCATGGCGCCCACGCTGGAGAACGGCGAGATGCTCCTGATGAATAAGTTCATCTATCGGTTCACGGAACCCCAGCGGGGAGACATCATCGTGTTTACCTATGAGGATCCTATACAGGGTGAGGAATATTTGATTAAACGAGTGATCGGCCTGCCGGGAGATACGATTGAGATCATGGACGGCATGGTATATATCAACGGAACCGCCTATGATGAGTCCAAGTATCTGGAGATGTCCACCGATATTAAGGGGGACGTGGAGTATCCTTTCCTGGTTCCGGAGAATTCGTATTTTGTGTTAGGAGATAACAGGGCGAACAGCAAGGATAGTCGTTTCAGCGAAGTAGGAGCCGTTCCTAAAGAACAGATTGTGGGAAAGGCCTCCATCCGTTTTTGGCCCTTTGATAAGATCGGTTTTGTGTAATGACGGGGATTCCCCGTGCTGCGATGTTTGCCGGATTCGAGGCTGAATACGTCAAAATGCCGGTGTGTTTCATATTGGCAAAAAGAATTCGCGGGGCTGTTGCAGTAGTTGCAACAGCCCCTTCGTTATTGTTTGAGAGCGTGTGCGAGGAGGGATGAGTATGGAGATACAGTGGTTTCCGGGACATATGGCGAAAACCCGGAAGATGATGGAAGAGAACATCGCCTTAGTGGACGCGGTGGTGGAAGTGGTGGACGCGCGAATTCCTTATAGCAGCAAGAATCCCTACTTAGACGAGTTATGGAAGAGGCGTCCCAGGATTCTGGCCCTCAATAAAACGGATCTGGCGGATCCCGCAAAGACCGAACGCTGGAAGGCGTGGTATGAGGCGCAAGGATACGGGGTCGTGCTCTTAGACGCCCTGCACGGCGCGGGCGTTTCCCAGATCGGTCCCCTGGCCAGGCGGCTGTGTCAGGAAAAGCTTAAGAAAGAGGCGGAGAGGGGGCGTCAGGAAAGAGCCCTTCGTCTCATGATTACGGGGATTCCCAACGTGGGGAAATCCACGGTGATCAACCGGATCATCGGGCGCAAAGAGGCGGCCAAGACCGGCAACAAGCCGGGGGTGACGAAGGCCAAACAGTGGATCCGGCTGCGGGGAGGAATCGAACTTTTGGACACGCCGGGCATGCTGTGGCCTAAGTTTGAAGATCCCAGGATCGGGGAGCGGATCGCCTGCATCGGGTCGATCAAGGCGGAAAACCTGGACGCGTACACGGTGGCCGTTCTGCTCCTGGGACTTTTGAGAGAAGAGTACGGCGCGCTGCTTATGGAACGGTATAAACTGACGCCGGAGGAGATGCGGGAGGATAACGAGCGCCTGCTCTTTTGTATCGGCGAGCACAGAGGACATCGGGTGAGCGGCGGACATATCGATTGGGAGAGGACAGCCCGGGTGATCCTAGATGAGTTTCGGAACGGAAAGATGGGCAGAATAACGCTGGAAGCACCGGAGGATGTGGAAGATGCCAAGGAAAACGCTGGAGGAGAAGATACGACAGTATCATGAGATGAGCCGGTTTGAAAACGGGCTGCGGGAAGAGGGGTACCGGCTCATCGCCGGCGTGGATGAGGTAGGAAGAGGACCGTTAGCCGGGCCCGTGATGGCCGGAGCGGTTATACTGCCTCCGGATACGGAATTGGTCATTGCCGGTGTGGATGATTCCAAGAAATTGACCCCCTTAAGACGGGCCGCGCTCTTTGAGGAGATCAAGGAGAAGGCGATCGCCTGGGCCGTAGGGGTGGTGGATGTGGAGACGATCGATCGGATCAATATCTTACAGGCCACCAAAAAGGCGATGAGACAGGCTGTCGAGTCTTTGGCTCCTCAGGCGGAGGCGCTTCTCATCGACGCGGTGCGTCTGGAAGAGATCCTGCTGCCCCAAAGATCGATCATTAAGGGGGACGGAGCCAGCGTATCCATCGCGGCGGCGAGCATCGTGGCCAAGGAGACCAGGGACCAGTGGATGCGGCAGATGGACGAGGTCTATCCTCAGTATGGTTTTGCCTCAAATAAAGGGTATGGTTCCGCTAAGCATATCGAGGCGCTGCGTAAGTACGGGCCCTGTCCGCTGCACAGACGCACGTTTATCGGACATTTTGTCGGATGAAGAACGGGCGCGCTTTAGGCAACCGAATGGAAGAGATCGCGGCGCGCTGGCTTATGGCGCGTGGATGCGAGATCCTGGAGAGGCAGTACCGGCGGGCGGTAGGGGAAGTGGATCTGATCTACCGGGACGGTCGGACGCTGGTGTTCGGCGAGGTAAAGTATCGTTCTTCTGTCGCCTACGGGTTTCCCGCGGAGGCGGTGGACGGGCGCAAGAGAAGCCGAATCCGCCGCTGCGCCCAGTGGTATTGCGGCGAGAAAAAATGCGAGAACGAGAAGATTCGGTTTGACGTGATCGAATTATTAAGACAGAACGGGATTTTGTATATTCGGCAGATTCAGGACGCATTTTAGGACGGGAGGAGGAAGGAACATGCTGAAAAGCGACACGTGGAGGGTAAAGGCGGAAGGAGACTTTCTGTATCTGACGATTCCCGCCTTTGAGCAGACAGGACTGGTCAGGCATTGTTTTACCACAAAACTGGGCGGCGCGAGCCCGGAACCCTACGGGATGAACTTGAGCATCACGGGAAAGGACGCGCCCGAAAATGTGCTTGAGAATTACGAGAGGGTAGCCTATGCCATCGGGAGTTTCCCGGGGAATCTGACCGTATCAGCCCAGGTACACGGCACGAGAATCCTGCGGGTCGGGGTGCTCGATCGAGGAAAAGGCGTGATCCTGCCTCGGGAGATGGAGGGCATCGACGGGCTCGTCACGAACCGTTCCCAGGTGGGGCTCGTGACGATTCACGCGGACTGCGTACCGCTGTTCTTCCTCGATCCGGTCCGAAAAGCCATTGGTTTGGCCCATGCCGGATGGAGGGGAACCGTGGGGAAAATAGGAGCGAAGATGCTTCAGCGGATGCAGGAGGATTTCGGATCCGATCCGGCAGATCTTTTGACGGCCATCGGTCCTTCCATCGGGCCCTGCTGTTTTGAAGTGGGTCAGGACGTAGCGGAAGCTTTTTCCGAGGCTTTTCCGGTATATCGGGAGAAGCTGATCCGACCGGCGGAGGAAAAGGATAAATTTTATGTGGATTTATGGGAGGCAAACCGCTTACAGATGATAGAAGGCGGCGTTTTGCCGGAGCATATCACGGTGACGGATGTGTGTACCGCCTGTCACAGCGATGTGTTTCATTCTTATCGGAAGACGAAGTCGCCGGGAAGGATGGCGGCGATTTTGGAACTGGTTTAGGAGAGAAGAAAGAACATGGAACAGAAGATTCAGAGAGTCATTGCCCACAGCATCGGGGAAGAGCTGGGCATCATGCCGGGAGACGTTTTGTTAGAGATCTCCGGACATAAGATCGAAGACGTGCTGGATTATTACTTCTATACGACGGCAGAAGAACTGACTCTCAAGATTCGGGATAGACAGGGGGAAGAATGGGAGGCGGAGATCGAGAAAGAGGAAAAAGAAGATCTGGGGCTCGTCTTTGAGGATCCTTTCATGGGAACCTATCAGCACTGCCATAATCATTGTATCTTCTGCTTTATCGATCAGATGCCCAAGGGAATGCGTCCTACGCTTTATTTTAAGGATGACGACTCCCGGCTTTCCTTCCTGAACGGAAATTATATCACCATGACCAATATGCGGGAGAAGGACGTGGAGAGGACAATCCGCTACCACATGTCTCCGATTAACCTGTCGATTCATACGACCAATCCGGAACTTCGGGTGAAGATGCTGAAGAACCCTCGCGCCGGAGAGATCATGGCCCACATTCAGCGCCTGGCGGAGGCGGGAATCGTACTGAACGGACAGATCGTCCTATGTAAGGGAATCAATGACGGGAAGGAGCTGGAGCGGACGCTGGGGGACCTCGCGCCTTATGTGCCGGCCATGCAGAGCCTGTCTGTCGTGCCCGTGGGACTCAGCCGCTATCGAGAGGGACTATACCCGTTGGAGCCCTTTACGAAAGAAGACGCCAGAGCCCTCATCCGCCAGATAGAACCCTGGCGGGAGAAGTTTTACCGGGAGACGGGGCTTCACTTCGTACACTTATCCGACGAGTTCTATATCCTGGCGGAAGAGGAATTGCCGCTTGAGGAAGCTTACGACGGATATTTGCAAATCGAGAACGGCGTGGGGATGATGCGCCTGTTCTGGGACGAGGCCCAGGAGGAGATCCGAAACATCCCCGAAGGAAGCGTGGGAGAGGGAAGGATCAGCCTGGTGACCGCCGAGTGCGCCTATGGGTATATCAGGCGGATTGCGGAAGAGATCGCGTGCCGCGTGCCGGGGGGAGACATACAGGTACACTGTATTCGCAACGATTTCTTCGGCGAGAGGATCACGGTGACGGGGCTGCTCACGGGGCAGGATATCATCGCTCAACTGAAAGGAAAAGACTTGGGGAAACTGCTTCTTTTGCCAGAGAATCTGCTGAAGGCGGACGAGGAACTTCTGCTTGATGACCTTTCGGTGGAAGATTTGAAAAAGTCTTTACAGACGCCCATAGATATAGTAAAATCTTCTGGAAGGGATTTTGTGCATAAAATTGTAAACTGTTTGAAGAAGGAGTCGAAATGAAACCGATTGTAGCAGTCGTGGGAAGACCCAATGTGGGAAAATCCACCCTATTTAATAAACTGGCCGGCAAGCGCCTTTCCATCGTGAAAGACACTCCCGGCGTCACCAGAGATCGGATCTACGCGGACGCGGAGTGGCTGAATTACACGTTTCGCGTCGTGGATACGGGAGGAATCGAGCCGAAGACCGACGATGTCCTCCTAAAATACATGCGGGCCCAGGCGGAACTCGCCATCGATACGGCGGATGTGATCGTATTCGTAACCGACGCGAAGGCGGGCATGACCGACGCGGATATGGAAGTGGGGAATATGCTGCGCCGCAGCAAAAAGCCGGTGGTGGTCGCCGTCAATAAGATGGACAATATGACGGACTTGACGCCGGTGTATGAGTTCTATGCCCTGGGACTCGGCGATCCTTTGGCCTTGTCCGCGGAACAGGGCAAGGGCATCGGAGACCTTTTGGACGAGGTGGTAGCACATTTTCCCAAGGAGGCAGAAGCCGAAGAGGATGAAGAAGAGATCCTCAAGGTGGCCGTTATCGGTAAACCCAACGCGGGTAAGTCCTCGTTGATTAATCGTCTGCTGGGAGAGGAGCGGGTGATCGTCAGCGATATCGCGGGAACCACCAGGGACGCCATCGATACGACGGTGGAATATCAAGGAAAGAAATATGTATTCATCGACACGGCGGGAATCCGCCGCAGGAGCCGAGTCAACGAGGATATCGAGCGTTTTTCCGTAATCCGCGCGGTGTCCGCGGTAGAGCGGGCGGATGTGGCCGTCGTCATGATCGACGCGGAAGAGGGAATCACCGAGCAGGACGCGAAGATCGCGGGGCTGGCTCACGATAACGGGAAGGCCGTCATCGTGGCGGTGAATAAATGGGACGCGGTGGAGAAGGACGATAAGACGATCTATCGATTTACCGAACAGGTGAATCAGGTGCTGAGCTTCATGCCCTACTCTCAGAAGATCTTTATCTCAGCCAAGACGGGACAGCGGGTAACAAAGCTCTTTGAACTGGTGGATCAGGTGGCGGAGAATCATAGCAAGCGCGTACCCACGGGGGTCTTAAACGATGTCCTTTATGAGGCGATGGCGGTGAATCAGCCTCCTTCGGATAAAGGAAAGCGGCTTAAGATCTATTATATGACGCAGGTGAGCGTCAAGCCGCCTACCTTCGTGGTGTTTGTCAACAGCAAAGAACTCATGCACTACTCCTATACAAGATATCTGGAGAACCGGCTGCGGGAGAACTTTGGCTTTGAGGGTACGCCGCTGAAGTTCATCATTCGGGAACGGGGCGTACTGGAAGAAAGATTTTAAGCGAGCGGGAGGATTCGGATTTTGGAACGGATATGGTGTATGTTGTTGGGATATTTGTTCGGATGCATTCAGACGGCCTATATCGTGGGGCGTCTGACGAAGCATATCGATATCAGGGATTATGGGAGCGGGAATTCCGGCGCGACGAACGCGATTCGGGTCTTAGGTACCAAGGTAGGGCTTGCCTGTATGGCGGGAGATATCCTGAAGGGGATCGTGGCCATGATCGTGGCCGCCCTCATCTTCGGCTATGACCAGAAGCATCTCCTTCTTTTTACGGGCGTGGGCGCGGTCTTGGGACATAACTTTCCCTTTTATATGGGATTTCGCGGAGGAAAGGGCGTGGCGGTCACCATCGGCATCATGGCCTGCATGGATTGGCGGATCCTTCTGATTGCCGGGGTGCCGGCGCTGTTGGTGCTTGGGGTGACGAAGTATATGTCCATCGCCTCCCTCCTTTTTGTGACGATCTTTCCGCTGTGTACGGCGGTTTTCTACCTGGGACAGCCCCATGGGGCAGAGATTTTGCTGTTGTCTTTGTTCTTTACGGTCATGATTTATTGGAGGCACAGAGCCAACATCCAGAGGCTGCGTGCGGGGACGGAGAGGAAGATGGGTCAGAAGGTGATAATTCAGCAGGAGGACGGTGACAAGAAATGAGAGTCGCGGTCATGGGATCCGGCAGCTGGGGGACGGCGCTCTCCATCCTCCTAAACGAAAACGGACACGAAGTGCGTCTGTGGTCCTATTCGGCGGAGGAATGCGAGACGCTGCAAAGGGAGAGGGAACACAAGTCCTTTCTGCCCGGGGTGAAGATTCCTGAAGAAATCAGGATCACGAATCGAGAAGAAGAGGCGCTTCTCGGCGCGGAGGCGGTGGTTTTGGCTACGCCCTCTCGTTACATGCGCTCTACGATCGAGCGGTTCCGCGCATATCTGCACCCCTCCATGCTGCTCATCAATGTGGCGAAGGGGCTGGAGGCGGACACGCTGAAAACCCTGGCCCAGGTGATCGAAGAGCTCTGCCCCGAGAATGCGGTGGCGGTGCTTTCCGGCCCTTCTCACGCGGAGGAAGTATCCCGCCGGATCCCCACTTCTGTGGTGGCGGCTTCCCGTTCCCGAAAGGCTGCGGAACAGACGCAGAATCTTTTTATGAACGAGTATTTTCGGGTGTATACCAACCCGGATCTCATCGGCGTGGAGCTGGGCGGCGCCCTTAAAAACGTGATCGCGCTCGCCTGTGGGATTTCCGACGGCATGGGATACGGGGATAATACGAAGGCGGCTTTGATGACGCGGGGAATCGCGGAAATGGCCAGGCTCGGCATGGCGATGGGCGCGGATTTCCATACGTTTAACGGCCTGAGCGGCGTCGGCGATTTGATCGTGACATGCACCAGCATGCACAGCCGAAACCGTCGGGCGGGGATCCTGATCGGACAGGGCAAGACGATGGAAGAGGCCATCGATGAGGTGAAGATGGTGGTGGAAGGAGCCTATACCGCCCAGGCGGCAAAGGCATTTATCGAAAGATACGGGATCGAGATGCCCATCACCGAATGCGTATACCGCATCCTTTATGAAGGTCTGCCGGTGCAGGCGGTCAAGGGTGAGTTGATGGAGAGAAAGCGTAAATCCGAGGAGTTATCGGCGGATCTCCTGGTACAGCGCTACGGACTGCAATGGAAAAACTAAGGGGAGGAATGGAAATGGACTGGAAAGCATTGGCGGAATATTTGTTTCCCCATGTGAAGGAGACGCCGGAGGAGATCGAGAATCGGTATCCGAAGAGGGAGCTGGCGGAGGGAGCGAAGGTGACTCGTATCGCGCCGAGTCCCACGGGATTCATGCATCTGGGGAACCTGTACGGCGCGCTGGTGGACGAGCGTCTGGCTCATCAATCCGGCGGCGTGTTCTATCTGCGGATCGAGGATACGGATCAGAAGCGTTCGGTGGAGAACGGCGTGGAACTGATTATCGAGGCTTTCCGTAATTTCGGGCTGACGCCGGACGAAGGGGCGACCCTAACGGGAGAAACGGGGGAATACGGCCCCTATTACCAGAGCCGGCGGAAGGAGATCTATCATGTATTTGTGAAGGATCTCATGGAGAGAGGGCTCGCCTATCCCTGTTTCTGTACAGAGGAAGAACTTGGAAAGATGCGGGCAGAGCAGGAGGCAAACAAAGAGAATTTCGGATATTACGGGAAATACGCCAAATGCCGAAACCTGTCCTTCGAGGAAATTCGGCAGAAGGTGCAGGAAGGGATTCCCTATGTCATTCGTTT
Source organism: uncultured Clostridia bacterium (assembly GCA_944376225.1). Lineage (GTDB taxonomy): Bacteria > Bacillota > Clostridia > Lachnospirales > Bianqueaceae > Faecimorpha. The sequence goes on from CALWBZ010000123.1 coordinate 15,719, forward strand.
CCGGTCTCCCGGCAGCATAGAGCATAAGATCTTTCATACGGATCTGGTAAAGGGAAAGCTGGAATTGACAGAGAACGACCAAGATCTGGTGCTTCTGAAGTCGGACGGCATCCCTACCTATCATTTCGCCCATGTGATCGACGATCACTTGATGGGGACGACCCATGTGGTGCGGGGAGAGGAATGGCTGCCCTCGCTGCCCATGCACTTGCAGCTGTTTCAGGCGATGGGATGGAAACCGCCTAAATACCTGCATACCGCTCAGCTCATGAAGATCGATCCGGAAACCGGAGCCAAGCGTAAACTCTCCAAAAGGAAGGATCCTGAATTGGCCCTGTCCTTCTACAGGCAGATCGGCTTCCCGAACGTATCGGTACTCGAATATTTGATGACCATGCTCAATTCTAATTATGAGGAGTGGCGTATGGCGAATCCCAACGAGCCGATGCAGTCCTTCCCCTTTAATACCAAGAAGATGGGTGGTTCGGGCGCGCTGTTCGACATGGATAAGCTGATGGATGTCAGCAAAAACGTGATCTCCCGCATGAGCGCGCGGCAAGTCTATGAGGAAGTCGATTCCTGGGCAAAGGAGAACGATCCGGAGTTTGCGGCTTTATTCTCCAGGGATCCGGAATATTCCCAGGCGATTCTTAATATCGGCCGAGGCGGCAAGAAGCCCCGTAAGGATATCGGATTGTGGCAGGATGTGAAGCCCTATATGGCCTTCTTCTTCGATGAGCTCTTTACGCCGGATTACAGTCAGATGCCGGCGCTGGATCGCCAGATGATCGATCAGATCCTTACGGATTATCAGTCGGTCTACGATCCCGAAGACGACGGCACGGTCTGGTTTAATAAACTGAAAGAGATGTGCCCCAAGTATCGACTGTGCGGCGATATGAAGGCTTATAAAAAAGATCCCGAGGACTATGCGGGGAGCGTAGCGGATCTGTCCATGGTTCTTCGTGTCGCGATCACGGGCCGCGCCCAGTCCCCGGACCTGGCGCAGGTATGCGCCCTGTTGGGAAAAGAACGGGTTATGCGCCGCCTGAAACAGGCGATCGAACGAGAATAAGGATCAATCAAAGGAAAGCAAGGGACGCGAGACAGGCGTCCCTTTTCTGGTTCCGATGAAAATCGGCACCATATATGGCGTCGTTTGATAAAAAACCACGAAAAAAGGATAGCTTTACAAAGTGTTCACAGAATGGATACAAACGGTAGTTGTTTCAAAAAAGGAAATACGGTATAATAGGTACAGTCTGAAAACGCTTCGGAAGAGGCGAAAGGACCGCCCTGCAAGTGTAGGCGGGGGATTTTATGTCGAAATTTGGGTTTGGAGGAATAGATAGTATGGCTGGATTTTTCAGTATGGAAGGCCCATTTGTCAAATACGGGACGCTGCTTTTTGATATGATTATCCTAAGCGCGGTATGGGCACTGATGGGAGGGATCCTGCCGGTTATGATCCTGCTTTCGACGGGAGTCCTGGGAATGATACCGCCTGTGGTCGGGCTGATTCTGATTTTTATTTGCCTTCTTCATTGGGCGCCGGCTACCTGTGCCGTGTGCTATACCATGGGGAAAAAGCAGCGCGGGACGGATACCTACACCATGCGGGACTTTTGGCACGCCTACAAGACGAATTATAAACAGTGCATCCTCTTGGGCCTTTTTATCACGATTGTCGTTTGTGTGATCCTGTATAATATTTGGCTCATTATCAATAATCAGGCCAGCTTTGGTTCCGGCACTTATGTGATTTTGCCGCTGGAGGGATTGGTGGGCATCGAGTTTATCTTTATCAGCCTATATGTGCCCGCGCTGGTCGCTCGGTTTGAGATGAAGACAAAGGACTTTTTTAAGTACGGTTTCCTGATGGCGAACAAACACCTTCTGACGACGATCGTGCTCGCGGCTTTGTTTGTGGGCGCGGTGTATGTATGTCTGATGGTGAACATGGGTCTTCTGTTTGTGATTCCCGGCTTATACATGTATATCGCGACGGCCCTGTTGGAGAGAGTGTTCAAGAACTACATGCCCTCTGAGGATGAGGAGTTGGAAGAGGAGGAACTGGAAGGATTCAGCCTGGACGCGGAGCGGCAGGCGATCATCAACAGATATATGAATCAGACCCAATATGATTCGGAAGGCGAGTATCGCTATGTAAAAGTCGACGAGAGCGGCCATGACGTAGTGGAAGAAGACGACTATAAGATCGTCCGAGCGGACGAAGAGACGAAGGCGCTTCCCGAGAATGAGGAGAAGCCTTCTCAGGAAGCAGATTCAGAGGAAAATCCATAAGAGAAGAAGCAAAGGGCTGGCCCCCAGGGTACGGTCCTTTTTACATAACGAGGCTTGTTGCAAAATATATCCGACATTTGCTGAAATAGGGTTTGCAAAAGAGGAAACATATGGTATAATAGGCGCAGCATGAAAGCATTCTCGCAGGAGAGAGACTGCGCTGCGCCCTGAGTTTGCCGCCAATGGGCGTCAAACTCCGAAGGATGTCATGATTTATGGTATAATAGGCGCAGCGGGACAGCTTTCGCAAATCAAAGGAATGGGGGAGTGAAGAATGAAGAAAGACCGGGTTTATAACAAACTGGTGAGGGATCGTATTCCGGAGATCATTGAACGAGATGGATATACGCCCTTGATTCGGCATCTGGGCGATGAGGAATATTTATATGCCTTGCATGAGAAACTGAAAGAAGAGATGCGGGAATACATGGCGAGCCGCAGCATGGAGGAATTAGCGGATGTGGTCGAGGTCATTAACGCGATCCTGGTAGCAAGGGGACTGAACATGGAAGAACTGGAGAATCTCAGGCAGATGAAGGCAAGAACAAACGGTCTTTTCCATGATCGCGTATATCTGGAGCGAGTCATGACCCGGGAAGAAGCGAAGGAGTATAAAGAAGTTTTGCGGGAGGAAACCGCGTTTTCTGTTTGAGTCAGCCGATAGGCCGCCGTAAGGGAAGTACTGCAATCCCTCGGCGGCTTTTTATCTTTCAAAATCGTCGGTTTCGTTGTCGCGCCGGCGATGATTTTTGGATTGTAAAATACCGGCGAATATGGTAGAATATGAAGCGGAAGTATGGATGAAGGAGGCAGCGGCATGGAAAGCTGGGCAGGGAGAACCGCCGTGGTTGTGGATTTAGACAGGCTGGGACAAAATGTGGAAAACATTCGGCGCAGGCTCCGTCCCGGCGTAAAGCTGATCGCGGTGGTAAAGGCGGACGGCTATGGACACGGCGCGGCGGGCCTATATCCCGCGTTGAAACGGGCGGGCGTCGACGCTTACGCGGTAGCGATATGGGAAGAGGGCGCGGAACTTCGTAAGGCCGGCGTAGAAGAGCCCATCATGGTGCTGGGAGATATACGGGAAGAGTGTATTCGAGAGGCCATGCCCTATCGATTGGATTTAACGGTGTTCACCTGGGAAATGGCGGAATATATGGCGGCAGAGGCCAGAAAGCGGGGAATCCGGCAGCGGGTGCAGATTAAAATCGACACGGGCATGAATCGAATCGGATTCTCGCCCACAGAGTCTTCCTTGCAGGATATCGGAAGGATTCTCAGGATGGACGGCCTGGATGTAAAAGGAATTTTCACCCATTTTTTTAGAGCGGATGAGGCGGATCATCAAAGCGCTAAAAAGCAATACGATTTGTTCATGCGCTGTGTGGAACAGCTAAAGACCTTCGAGGTTCCCATACCGATGCTCCACGTGGCGAACAGCCCGGCGATCCTGATGATGGAAGACGTACAGCTTGACGCGGTACGGGCGGGGGACATCCTGTATGGACTCTCTCCTTCGGATGAGATGGACTGGCCGGCCCAGGGTCTGCGCCAGATCTTAAGCTGGTACACCTATGTGGTCATGGTGAAGGAAGTACCTAAAGGCGCGGAGGTCGGTTATGGCGGAACCTTCGTAACGCCTAGAACCACCAAGATCGCCACATTGCCCGTGGGCTTCGCGGACGGGCTGCGGCGGGAGCTTTCCAATCGGGGCAAGGTGCTGATTCACGGCATGGAGGCCCCGATCATCGGAAGGATCTGCATGGATCAATGCATGGTCGATGTGACGGATATTCCGGGCGTGCAGCGGGGAGACACGGTGACATTGCTGGGGGATCGCCTCAGCGTGCAATGGATGGCGGACATGCTGCATACAAATGTCGATGAGATCGTCTGCGGGATCTCCAAGCGAGTCCCGCGATTTTATAAAGATTCCAGGAGGAAATGAGATGGCGGATCGCAATTATATTTTTCGGGTATTAGCCCATGCCAGTTTTGACAAGATGAAGAGCGCCATAGACGCGGTGCATGAGAAGACAGGAAAGAGTAAGATCCTGATATTCCTGGATATGGCCCAGTGTACGCTCAGATACGGAGCGGGTTATTATGACTATCAGGTGTTTGCCTTTTATAATCTCACGCCCAAGCAGCGCAGCACCTACGTAACGCGCCTGGTCAGTAAGAAACTAAACGAGTTTCTCAACGATCCGAAGCATTCTTCCATCTTTGAAAACAAGGATGAGTTCTATACCACGTTCAGGGATTACCTGGGGAGGGGGTTTATCGAACTGGAGAAGGCCTCTAAGGAGGAAGTAAGAGAATTCGTCAAAGACAGAGAGTGGCTCTTCGGTAAGCTCAAGGATAAAGAATGCGGCATCGGCTGTGAGAGGATCCGCGTGTCCGATTATCCGGATTTCGACGCTCTGTATCGGTATTTCAAAGAAAAGGGATTCTGTACGATAGAAGACCTGATTATACAGCATCCGGCCTTGCAGAAGCTTTATTCCAACGCGGTCAACAGCATGCGGATCATTACGATTTTGGATAACTGGGGGAAGCCGCACGTGGTCTATATCGTGCAGAAAATGGGCTTGAACGGAAGCATCGTGGATAATAACTGCCTGTTTGCCAGGGTGGATCCCGAGACAGGCAAGATCGCTTATCCGGCGCATTCCGGGGATACCACCAAGGGCATCGTCTATTACGAGCATCCGGAGACGCATGTTCCGTTAGTGGGGTATACGATTCCCTATGTGAAGGAAGCGGTCGAGATGTGTCTCAAAGCAAGTCTGGTGGTACCGCAGGTGCGGTATATCGGATGGGACGTGGCGGTGACGGAAAAGGGACCGGTCATCATCGAGGGCAATACCTTCAATGCCCATGATTTCTGGCAGCTTCCGCCCCACACGCCGGACGGAATCGGGATGCTGCCGGTCATCAAGAAGCTGGTTCCGGATTTCAAATGTCATTATAAGGGGAAATAATTTTAGAAAATCCTTGCAAATTTGGCGGCGAGCGGGTATAATAGGCCTGCATTGTATTTCATTCGCGAAAAGACGCCGGGAGGTACGCAGAAGCCTCCGAACGACGGCTTTTTGACACGAAAACAATAGCAGGAGGATTAAACAAATGAATAAGAACATTTCTGCGAAAACAAGTAGGATGGCACAATTGGCCATACTTACGGCGATCATTCTCCTCATGGGATTTACCCCGATCGGGTTTCTGCATGTGGGAGCGGTGGAAATTACATTTATCATGATTCCCGTGATCATCGGCGCGATCGTGATGGGGCCCGGAGCAGGCGCCTTCTTAGGCGGGATGTTCGGGTTGGTTAGTTTCATCCAGTGCTTTGGCATGAGCGCTTTCGGAGGAGCTCTATTGGGAATTCAGCCCGTATTCACGTTTCTGATCTGTATGATCCCCAGGATCCTTATGGGTTGGCTTTGCGGCCTGATCTTCCGAGGACTCATCCGAGTGGACCGGACGAAGTCCAAGTCGGTGGCCTATTGTGTGACCAGTCTTTGCGGCGCGTTGCTGAATACGACGTTTTTTGTGGGCGGCGTGCTTCTGTTCTTCGGACAGACGGATTATATCATGGGGCTTCGCGGCGGCATGAATCTGTTGGCGTTTATCGTGGCTTTCGTAGGGCTTAACGGTCTGGTGGAAGCAATCGTATGCTTTATCGTGGCGGCCGCCATCAGTAAGGCGTTGGATGTGATCATGAAGCGCCAATTTCCGTTGGACGCGTGAGAGAATGGAGCGGAGGAAACTCCGCCCCTTTTTATAAGAGAAAGGAAGGGTCAGGATGATCTTTGCGATTGACGTAGGAAATACCCATTTGGTGGCCGGATGCCTGGACGAGACAGGAGCCTATTATGTGGGACGTTTTGAGACAGATCTGGAGACGACGGCGGAGGAGTACGCGATTAAGTTTAAGTGTTGGCTGGACATCAACGCCGTCGAGATCGGGGAGCTGGAGGGAGGGATCATTTCGACGGTGGTTCCGCCGTTGACGACGCCCCTCGTTAGGGCGGTCAAGTATCTGATCGGTAAAGAACCCCTGGTGGTAGGACCCGGGATCAAGTCCGGACTCAACATCAAAATCGATAATCCGGCCCAGTTGGGAGCGGATATGGTGGCGGGAGCGGTAGCTTCCCTGCATAAGTATCCCGCGCCTCAGATCGTTTTCGATCTGGGAACGGCGACTACGGCCTCCGTCATCGATAAAAACGGCAGCTTCCGAGGGGTTGTGATTCTGCCGGGCGTGCGAACGGCTTTGGCGGCATTGTCGGAGCACACTTCTCAATTGCCTCATATCGATCTGACAGCGCCTAAACATGTGATCGGTACCAATACGATCGACAGCATGCGGTCTGGAAGCGTCTTGGGAACGGCGGCAATGATGGACGGCATCGCGGAGCGTATCGAGGCAGAATTGGGGATGAAAGCAACCTTGATTGCCACGGGAGGCTTGGCCCAGGCGGTCATTCCTTATTGCCGCAGGGAGTTTATCTTAGACAATCATCTGCTGCTGGACGGTTTGTGGCTCATCTATCAAAAAAATAAATAAAGGGAAGTAAAAGGAAAAGCACCGGATCCGATTTGAAAAAGGATCCGGTGCTTTTTTAAGAAAATCTTTCGATTTATATGGTTGAGTTTTGCAGGGGAATCTGCTATACTGAAGTTGAAATTTTGTAAAGACTGGGGGACAACTATATGAAGAAGTGGGATCGGATCGTCGCGTTATGTTTGGCGTTTATCCTAGTGTTGGCCGGCTGCGGAGACGGCGCGGGAGGAGGAACGAACGCGGTATATGTGGACAGTGTGGGGAAACTTGCGGGAGTAAACGGTTTCGCGGGGGTACAAAATCGTTTCGCGGGCATGGTAGAACCGCAGGCGACCCTGAAGGTCAATCCGGAACAGGGGCGTACCGTAAAGACCACCTTGGTGGAAGAGGGGCAGAGCGTACAGGAAGGGGACCCTCTTTTCGTTTACGATACGGAGGATATTCGGCTGTCCTTAGAGCAGGCACAGCTGGAGATGGAGCGGTTGGATAATTCGATCAGTACATATTACACAGAGATCACGGCGCTAGAGGAGGAGAAGGAAAACGCCTCCGAAGAAAACCAACTGCAGTATACGATCGAGATCCAGAATCGGCTGGCTTCGATTAAGCAGGGAGAATACGACAAGAAAGTCAAGCAGTCGGAGATCGATAAGCTGAAAGCGCAGATGGAGGGAGATACCGTCTACAGCACCATGACCGGCGTCGTGCAGGCGATTGACGAGACCGTGCTGGATGGGAACACCACCGATATGTACGGTCAGGAGAAGACCTATATCACGCTGATGGCCGCCGGAGAGTATCGGGTGAAGGCGAAGATCAACGAACAGAATGTTCACCAGATCATGACCGGGAGTCAGGTGCTGATTCGTTCCCGTGTCTTTGAAGATCAGACATGGTCTGGCGTGATCTCCGAGATCGATACCAGTCAGACGGAATCGGACAACAATAATAATTATTATTATGGAATCAGCTCGGATTCTTCGCAGACCTCTTCTTCCTATGCGTTTTATGTTGTATTGGATTCCTATGACGGTTTGATTCTGGGGCAGCATGTGTATGTGGAACTGGTTAGCGAATCCGGAACGGAAGAAGGAGGCCAGGGTCTGGTCATTCCCTCTGCCTATTTGCTGCAGGAGGGGAACAATTGGTATGTCTGGGCAGAAAAAGACGGAAAGCTGGAGAAGAGAGAGGTAACCCTGGGAACGTACTACGAGGTAGAGGATACGTATGAGATTCTGTCCGGTTTATCGCCGGAAGATTACATCGCGGCGCCTAGGGAGGGGCTTGCGGAAGGGCAGGCCACCACGCGGAACTATGTTCAGGAGCCGGTATCGAACCAGGAGGTTGTGATGCCATGATCTTGGAATTAAAAGAAATCTATAAGAACTACATGCAGGGGAAGATGGAAGTCCCCGTATTAAAGAATGTTTCCTTGCAGGTGGAGAAGGGAGACTTCCTTTCGATCATGGGGCCTTCGGGATCGGGAAAGTCCACATTGATGAACATCATCGGCTGTCTTGATCTGCCCACCTCCGGGGAATATACTCTGAACGGAGAAAATGTACTGGCCAAGAACGATAGGGAGTTGGCAAAGCTGCGCAATCAGCAGATTGGGTTTGTTTTTCAGAACTTTCATCTTCTGCCCAGGCAGAGCGCGCTGGAGAATGTGGAGCTTCCTTTGGTATACGCGGGCCGAAAGTCCAAAGAACGAAAAGACGTCGCGGCGGAGATGTTGAGAAAGGTAGGTCTTGAGGATCGAATGACTTTTCGCCCCAATCAGTTATCCGGCGGTCAGCAACAGCGGGTAGCCATCGCGCGGGCCATGGCGAATTCCCCGAGTATTCTGTTGGCAGACGAACCTACGGGGGCCCTGGATACGAAATCCGGCGAGCAGATCATGGAACTGTTTCATGTATTAAATGAAGAGGGCGTGACCATTATCATGATTACCCATGAGCCGGAGATCGCGGCGCATGCGGGGAGACGTCTCATGATTCGAGACGGAGAACTGTTTTATCGAGGCGAGGGGGAAGAGAGATCATGACGAAAAAAGCAAAGAAACTGACCGTGATTGTGTTATCCTCCGTGTTATGTCTGTCCCTAATTGCCGGGGGAATCGCCTGGATGGCGGGAAACCGGAACAGTAATCTGACGGCAAAGGTGATTCCGGTGATGAACGTGGCCACGGGGTATTGGGATAACGACACGAGTTACGGCTATGTACAGTCGGGGTATTCTCAAAGGATACTGGCAGGTACGGAGCAGCAGGTGCAAGAATTTTATGTGAAAGAGGGAGATTCGGTACAGATCGGGGATCCCATCCTAAGCTATGATCCCACGGCCATTCAGTTGGAAGTAGAGAGACAGGAACTGAATATCGATTCGATGGACGTGAGGATGGATCGTTTATATCGAGAGTTAAACGAACTGAAAAATACGAAACCTTCCGATGCCAGCGCGCTCAGCGCGATCTTTATGGGGAGCGAGGGATCCGTACAGGAACCGACGTTGTCGGAAGAGTCCACCCAACCGGAGGAGTCTCCCGGTGAGGAGACCAGTGTAACGGAGGAGTCTTCGAGGCCTCAGGAATCCTCCGGGGATGAATCTTCCCAGCCGGCGGAGTCTTCCGGTGAAGAGTCCTCAGCAGAAGAATCGAGTCTGCCGGAAGAGTCCTCGGCAGAGGAATCGAGTCTGCCGGAAGAATCTTCGTCAGAAGAATCGAGCCAGCCGGAAGAGTCTTCGTCAGAAGAATCGAGCCAGCCGGAAGAATCTTCGTCAGAAGAATCGAGCCAGCCGGAAGAATCTTCCGGGGAAGAATCCAGTGCGCCGGAGGAAGAACCGGAGCCGACAGAGCAGGAGCCGATTACGGTATTGACGGATGAGAGCGAACCCTATGCGGGCTCGGGTACGGTACAGGATCCCTACCGGTACCGAATCGCGCAGAACGCGAAATTGATGCAGAGTTTCTATGAGAGATGGATCGGCTTGGATCCGGTATATTGCGTGTTTGAGAAAAACAAACTGGACGACCCGGAAGAAGGGATTCAGTATGCTTGGTATATGAGCACGGAAGGCCTTTCGGCTCCCGAGAAAATCGAGATCTGGGACCTGGGGGTTTATCTGACCTCCATCGACGATCTGTCGATGATCTTGGCGGTAGCCCAGGAGGAATTGCCGAAAGAAATGGTCCTGTCCATGAATCTCATGGTCTATATGGAAAACGTGAAGACGATAACCGTGGTGGGCAGCGAGATCCTGACGGAGCTGCCTGTGGAAGAGGGAAAGATTAATCTGACGCTGAGTAAAGGCGGCATATTTAATCTGTACGGACAACAGGAACAGCCACCGGAAGAATCTTCAGGAGAAGACTCCATGCCGGAAGAATCCTATCCGGAAGAACCGATTCCCGAGCCGGAACCCATGCCGGATCCCGAACCCCAGGGACCGACTAAAGAAGAATTAGAGCGTCAGATCCGGGAAAAAGAGCTGGAAATCCGCGATCTGGAACTGAGCCGGAAGATGGCCGAACTGGAGCTTGAGAAGACCCGTAAAAAGTTGGAGAATACGGTGGTTCGCAGTACCGTCAACGGAAAAGTAACCGCGGTTACTCCGGACGGCGCCCTGGTCGGTATGCCCGTCGCCGTAGTGACCGGAGACGAGGGGTTCTATGTGACCGGCGTGATGAGTGAGTTTAACCTGGAACAGGTGCAGGTGGGACAAAAGGTAAGCGGCATGTCCTGGATGACCGGCATGTCCTACGAAGGGACGGTAACGGAAGTAGGAGAATTTCCCACCGATCCCCAGGGCTGGAGCAGCAGGGATAACATGAATGCTTCGTACTATCCCTTTACCGTCTACTTCGACGACTACAGCGCGTTGGAAGAGGGGGAGTCCATTGAATTGACACTGACGCCCAATGTTTCATCCGAGGACACATTCTGCATACCGAAGATGTATATCCGCGAGGAAAACGGTCGAAGTTATGTTTTGGCGGATCGAGACGGAGTATTAGAGAAACGTTTCATCGAGTTGGGACGTATGCTGGACGGAGGGTACTATATGGAAGTCTTAAGCGGACTGACAATGGAGGATTCCATCGCTTTTCCATACGGCAAGGCCGCCCAGGAGGGAGTGAAGACGAGTCCCGCGGATGACGGGCTGTTGATGTAGGAGAGGGCTATATGATAGAAAACATTCGATTATCTTTTCAGGGGATCTGGTCCCATAAGATGCGGTCGATCCTTACGATGCTGGGCATTATCATCGGGATCGCGGCCATCATTACCATCGTTTCCACCATAAAGGGGACAAACGAACAGATCAAAGAAAACATCATCGGTTCCGGTAATAACGCGGTTGTGGTACGGCTTTATGAAGGAAGTTCCACACTGGAACCCCAGTATTCCACGATTCCCGATCGGTTCCAGCCGATTACGGAGGATGTGCTTCAGGAGATCCGAGAGATTCCCGAGGTGGCTGAGGCTTCTCTGGTACTGCAAAGGAGCGTCTACGAGGGCGTTTTTCACCTGAGTACGGGGCTGACGAACGGCTACGTCATGGGGGTGGATGAGAACTATTTTGACGTATACGATTATATACCGGTGCAGGGGAGACTCTTTTCCGGACGAGATTTTGACGGGACGAGAAAAGTCGCGATTCTGGATCAGGGGGCCGCGGACGCCCTGTTTCCCGCGGAGGAGCCCCTGGGGAAGACCATCGAACTGGAAGGGGAACCCTTTGTGATCATCGGGATCGTGATGCAGTCCGACGCCTTCCAGCCGGATATTCAGACGGAAGAGGATTATTATACCTATTATTATCAGAACGGAATGGGCAGGGTTTTTATCCCCGGTAAGGCCTGGCCCATCGTGTATCGTTACGACGAGCCCCAGATGGTGGCGCTTAGGGCTACCAGCACGGAGGATATGACCCAGGCGGGGAAAAAGACGGCGGACCTTTTGAATCAGCGTGCGGGGGTCAGCGAAACGGATACCACGCAGACGGTACTGTATAAGAGTCCGGACCTGCTGCAGCAGGCCAAGAACCTGCAGGATCTGAGCGCGGCCACGAACCAGCAGCTCATCTGGATCGCCAGTATCTCCCTTTTGGTCGGAGGAATCGGCGTGATGAATATCATGTTGGTTTCCGTCTCGGAACGCACCCGGGAGATCGGACTGAAAAAAGCGTTGGGCGCGCGGAAGCGTAAGATCATGGGACAGTTTTTGACGGAAGCTTCCGTTCTAACAAGCCTGGGCGGAATACTGGGAGTGGTTCTGGGAATCGGGCTCTCACAGGTCGTGTCTCGGATCTCGGACGCGCCGGTAGCTATCAGCGTGCCGGCCATCGTGTTGTCCGTCCTGTTTTCCATGGCGGTGGGCATTATCTTTGGTCTGCTGCCGTCGATCAAAGCGGCGAATCTGAATCCCATCGAGGCCCTGCGAAGAGAGTAAGGCCCGTAAGGGAAGGAAGCGAGGAGATGTGCGGATGGATGAAGAGGTAAGACAGGACGAAGAGCAGGAAGAAAAGCTGACTTCGGAATACGGCAGAGAGATCCTGCGTACCTATGCCCTGAAAGATAATATGCACTATTTTCAGGGAAAGAGCGCGGGGAAGATTCGACTCGTACCCGTTCTTCATTTTCGGCAGCATGAATCTTGGGCAGAATTTAAGATTGGTATGAATACCCTGTACGTCCTTCGGGATGTACAGGGATTTGTCCATCAGCTGGAACGCCATGCCAGAGTGCGCTATGGAAAGAAATTGGAGGTTCTCCTGGACCGCGGCGTGTTTAGTGAGGAATCGGTTCCTATCGTGGATTTTGTGGCGCGGGCGGTAAGAGAATTGTCCCGGATGGAGAGTCCGCTGCTTCAAAGGGATCCGAGAAAACTCTTTCTTACGCCCCGGCTGTTGGATGAGTTGTTAGGACTTAGGGAAAAAGAGGAGATCTTGGTACATACGGGGCATATCCGGTCGATGGGCGTCCTATCGGAGGATCCGAGGCTCGATGTATGGATACAGCGGCAGGAAGGCGGGGTCCTCCTGCAAAGCGAATTCTTTGAACTGATGGAAGGAGCGGATCGACTGATCATACAGAGCGGGGATTTCGTATATCGATGCGGCGAGGAATACAGTCATCAGATGGGAGCCTTTCTGAATTATAGCGCGAAGGCGCCGGGACAGCAGTTTTTCGTGGCAGACTCGGATCTTCCCGTCTTGGTCACCGCGCTTCTTCCTACTTTGCAAAGATACTGCAATGTGGAGATGGAGGAGGGGACGCTGGCGGAGTTCATGCCGGAACCGGCCCAAGTTCAGATCTATATCGAGGAGGGGACGGCAGATCTTTTGGAGTGCAGGATTGAAACTTCTTACGGAGAAAAAACCTACAATGTGTTCGAGCCGGTTCGATTAGGTGACACTTATCGAGACATCGCTAAGGAATCAGCGGCGCTTACGGTAGTACGGCATTTCTTCCCGGAGATCAGGCGAAAGGAACGCCGATTCGGTATGAAGTCGGAAGAAGATCTCTTTGATTTCCTGGAGGAAGGTCAACAGGCGCTTTCTCGGGTGGGGCAGGTGTATGTGTCCGAAGCCTTGCGCAAATGGAAGGTGCGAAGCGCTCCCCGTCTTCAGGCGGGAATCTCGCTCCGCAATGATCTATTGAGTCTCAAGATCCTCTCGGAAGACCTGCCTTTTGAGGAGATAGGAGAATTATTAGCGAATTATCAGGAGAAGAAACGGTTTTTCAGGCTGCGGGGAGGGGACTTTATTCGTCTGGAGGACAATTCGCTGTCGGCGCTGTCAGAGATTTTAGACGGATTGCATCTGGGGACGGAGGATCTGCGTTCGGGAGAGATTCTGCTTCCCAGATACCGGGCTTCTTATCTGAACGAGGTATTGCAGGATGGAACCGAAGGTCTGAAGGTGACAAGGGAAGGGGACTTTCAAGAATTGATTCATGCCCTCAAACCTGTGCGGGAGACGTATTATCCGGCGCCCCAAGCGATGGAGCAGACCCTTCGGGAATACCAAAAGGCAGGATATCAATGGATGAGGACTTTGGATTCCATGGGATTCGGCGGTATTTTGGCGGACGATATGGGCCTGGGAAAAACCGTCCAGGTGATTGCCCTCATCCTGGCCTACCGGACGGAAGAGAAAGAGCGTCAGGAACCGGCATTGATCGTATGCCCGGCATCTTTAATCTATAATTGGCAGAGCGAGATGAAAAGGTTCGCGCCCCAGCTCTCCCAGATCGTGATCGCCGGAAGCGTGCAGGAAAGGGAGAGTCTCCTGGAGCAGGCATGGCAGACGCCGGGATGCGTGCTGATCACTTCCTATGATCTTCTCAAAAGGGATCTGGCCCGGTATCAGGACCATGTGTTCCGCTATCAGTTTCTCGACGAGGCGCAGATGATCAAGAATCATGCGACGAAGGCGGCCAGAGCGGTGAAAAAAGTGCAGGCTCTCAGCCGTTTTGCCCTTACCGGTACGCCTATTGAGAACCGTTTGAGCGAGTTGTGGAGTATTTTTGACTTTCTTATGCCGGGAATGTTGTTTAGCTATGCACGTTTTCAAAAAGAGTTTGAAGGCCCCATCGTTCGGGAGGGGGACGCGCGGGCGACGGAGCGGTTAAGGAGGCTGACAAGGCCGTTTGTGCTGCGGCGGCTGAAGGCCGACGTCCTGAAAGAACTGCCGGATAAGAACGAAATCACAATTTACGCGGCGATGGAAGAAGAGCAGCGGAAGCTGTATGACGCCAACGTATGGAGCCTAAAGAGCTCCCTGGCATATGAAAATCAGGGAAACATGCAGATTCTCGCGGCGCTGGTTCGTCTGCGCCAGGTCTGCTGCGATCCGGAACTGGTATACGAGAACTACAGAGGAGGATCCGCGAAGAAAGACGCCTGTATGGAACTTTTGCGGGAGGCCGTGGGAGGCGGGCATAAGGTGTTGGTGTTTTCTCAATTTACCTCCATGTTGACTCTCCTGGCGAAAAAACTGGATGAAGAGAAAATATCTTATTATATGCTGACAGGGACGGTCGCCAAAGAAAAGAGGGCGGAACTCGTCAGAAGGTTTCATATGGACGATACGCCGGTATTTTTAATTTCCTTAAAGGCCGGGGGAACGGGATTGAATCTGACGGCGGCGGATATCGTCATCCATTATGATCCCTGGTGGAACCTGGCGGCCCAGAATCAGGCCACGGATCGGGCCCACAGAATCGGACAAAAGCATAAGGTGACGGTTTTTCGTCTGATCGCCAAGGACACCATTGAAGAACGCATCCTGGAAATGCAGGAAGCCAAGCGCGAGCTGTCCGACCAGATCATTACGGAGGAAGGATTTTCAAAAGAGCTCCTGACGCCGGAGGCGCTTCGAAGGCTCCTATAATATTTATGAAAAAGATTCCATTCAATTGCAGGAAATAAAGAAAATACTGCAAAAAATATGCGTGGGACGGACAAACGGCGTTTTTGTGACGAATTTTTTGCCGAAATGTGAATGCAAACTATTGACAAGATGCAAAGAGATGGGTATAATATCTTTGTTCCGCCGCAGAATAGAGGCAGCGGAATGCCGTAGATATAAAAACAACGGCGATTTCGGCCTGGAGCCGAAGAAAATAATAAGGAGGAAGAAGAATGAAGAAGAAGTTTTTGGCTTTTCTTCTGGTTGCGGTTCTGGCGGTGTCCAGTGTGCTGACAGGCTGCGGCAGCGAGTCCGGCGATTCTAGCGCGGTGGATTCCAGCGCGGTAAACAGCACGGCGGATAGCGCTAACAGTACGGCAGATGAGAGCACCGCCGACGAGAGTCAGGTGGATGATGTGGATTATGATCTGCCGACGACCGCCGGTACTTATACTTATAAGGACGCGGTAGGCGTATTGGCGACCAACTGGAACCCGCATACCTATCAGACAGCAGATGACGCCTATCCGGCGGATTTTCTCCGTGTGGGTCTGTACGGCTTCATTTACAATGATGAGCTGCATCCCGTAGAGGGGAAGGATCCCTATACTGGGTATGAGATTATTCCCGAGATGGCGGCCAGCGAGCCGGTGGATGTGACCGAGCAGGTTAAGGCCGAGCATCCGGAATTTAACATTCCGGAATCCGCGACGGCGGGATTTGCCTATACCATCGATCTGAACGAGAACGCGGTATGGGAAGACGGAACTCCGATCAACGCGGATACCTATGTGTACTCTATGCAGCAGCTTCTGAGGCCGGAGCTTCTGAACTATAGAGCGGCCGATTACTATTCCGGAGATCTGGTTATCGCCGGCGCGCAGAACTACGCCAATCAGGGTCAGACTAAGATCGTTACTGTTGGCGAGGCGATGTCGAGCGTTGGTATGACTTCTATGGATGAGTTCCTGGCGGCCTATGGCGATCAGGTAGCTTACATCAACTGGGACTATTCTTTTGGCGCCGCTTACGACTTCGAGAACTATCCCTTCGACGGCGCTACGGTGGATCAGACCGGACTGTGCCTGGAAGCCGAGGACGAGACGGTGGAATCTCCCCTGACCCTGAGCGAGATGTGGGTGTTCTATCCGCTGTGCTATGGCAGCGACGAGGCCAACATCGCCAGCGGACAGGCATATTTCCTCGATGAGGTTTCTGTCAACTGGACTTATCCTTCCGATCTCAGCTTCGACACCGTCGGACTGTATAAGAGCGGAGATTATCAGATTACGATCGTATTTGGAAAGTCTCTGAGCGGTTTCAATCTGCTGTATAATCTGGCTTCCAACTGGATTGTATACGAGGAGATGTACGAGAGCTGCCTGAAGCAGGACGGCGACGTATGGACCTCTACCTACAACACCAGCGCGGATACCACGATCAGCTATGGACCTTATAAAATGACGGATTATCAGGCGGATAAGTCCATGCGTTTCGAGAAAAACGAGAACTGGTATGGTTATACCGACGGACAGCATCAGTATGTGGATCCGGTGGACGGACAGACCTATGACATGTATCAGACCACGGCCATCGACTGTCAGGTAGTAGCTGAGGCCAGTACGCAGAAGATGATGTTCCTGCGGGGTGAGCTGATGCGTTACGGCCTGCAGGCGGACGATTTCGACACCTATCGCGCCAGTGATTACGCCTATTCTGAGCCTCAGGAAACGATCTACTTCCTGATCCTGAACGGGTATATGGACGCGATCGAGCAGCGTGAGGCCAGCAGCGGTTTTGATACGACGACGACGGATCTGCAGACCATGACTCTGGAGACTTTCCGCCGCGCGGTTGCGGTAACCTATGATAAGGAACTGTTTGCCAGCACCATATCCCCGGCCCGTTCCGGCGCTTACGGCCTGATTGGTAACGCTTATCTGTATGATCCGGACAGCGGTTCCCGCTATCGTGATACGGATCAGGCGAAGCAGGCCCTGTGCGATTTCTATTCTGTAGATGTTTCTCAGTATTCGAGCCTTGATGAGGCGGTAGAGTCTATCACCGGTTATGATCCTGAGACCGCGAAGGAGCTTTATGCTCAGGCCTTTGACGAGGCGATCGCCGCCGGCTATATCACCGATGAGGACGGCGACGGCATCTCTGATCAGACCGTAACGATTGAATACGCTATGGCCGAAGACGATGATTTCATGACCCAGACCATCGACTATCTGAACGAGAAGATGGCGGAAGTGACCGAGGGAACTCCCTTTGAGGGCAAGATTAAGTTTGTGAAGTCCGCGCCTTACGGGAATGACTGGTCTAACAAGATTCGTCAGGGTATGAGCGATACGGTTCTGGCGGGTTGGAATGGTTCTGTTTTCAATCCCTTCAGCCTGACCGATCTGTATACCAATCCTTCCAAGCAGTATGACGCGAACTGGTTCGATGCTACTTCCGTCAGCCTGGAGATCGAGATTGACGGAACACCTGTGACCATGAATCTGAAGCAGTGGTCCGACGCGCTGAATGGTTCGACCGTAACCGTGAGCGGCGTGGAATACAACTTCGGGGAAGCTAGTACGGATATCGAGACTCGTCTGGAAATCTTGGCGGCGATCGAGGGACGTGTACTGCAGACCTACAACTATATTCCGATGCTGCAGAACGCTTCGATGTACTTGTTGACACAGCAGGTTTACTACGTATCCGAGGATTATAATCCGATTATGGCATACGGCGGAATCGCTTACATGAAGTACAACTACGATGACGCGGCTTGGGCTGAGTATGTATCTTCCCAGGGCGGAGAGCTGAAGTATTAATCGGTTTTGGTAAAATCAGAACAATGCGGCCGGCCTTTACGGCGCGGCCGCATTGCTTCATTTTTAGGAGCTAGTAAAATATTGCCGGATCCGGAGGTCCTGCAATATTTTGCTATAAACACATTTTGTTTATGCTTTGCAGACACGACTTCGGAAAGCATGAACTTGCTTGGAGGAAACATATGGTTAAATATGTGATCAAACGAATCGCTTTGATGTTGGTGACATTGTTCATCATCACGCTGATGTGTTTTGTACTCATAAGAATGCTGCCGCCTGCAGAGCTGCCTATCGAAGATCCCCATTCCGTTGTTATCGAAGCTCGACGGGAGGCTGCCGGCTATAACAAGCCTTATTTGGTGCAATTTGGCATTTTTTTGAAGGATATTTTCACGGAGTGGAACTGGGGAGTCAGTGACGTCCTGTATTTCGGACAAGACGTTTCTAACATATTTATGACGAGACTTCCGGCGACCGTATTTGTAAATTTATATTCGATTCTGTTCAGTATCCCCATAGGGATCGTACTGGGCATTATCGCCGCGCTGCGAAAGAACACATGGGTGGATCATACGATTTCTACCTTGACGATGGTCTGTATTTCCGTACCCTCTTTCGTATACGCTTTCCTTATACAATATTTCTTATCCTATAAATTGGGGTGGTTTCCCTTCCTGATGAATTCGGGAACCAATTATTTCTCTTGGGGCATGTTCGTCAGCATGCTGCCGGCGGTCATGAGCTTGTCTTTCAGCGTCATCGCGGGATTTACAAGAACGACCCGGGCGGAGCTGACGGAGGTTCTGACCAGCGAGTTTATGCTGCTGGCCCGCACTAAGGGACTCACAAAGACGCAAGCAACGATTCGCCATGCGCTGAAAAACTGTATGGTAGTGGTCGTGCCCAATATATTCAGTCAGTTTATCGGAATCATGAGCGGCTCGCTGATTATCGAGAAGATCTTCGCGGTACCCGGCGTGGGAAACCTTTATATTAATTCGATCAACGGAAGGGATTACCCCATGTTTATGATGCTGACGGTTTTCTATACGACAATCGGTTTGTTGGCCAATATCATTGTGGATATCAGCTACGGGTTTATTGACCCGCGGATAAGGATGGGATCGAAGAAATGAACAAGAATCAGAACGTAGAATACGAGCGCATTCCGGCGGAGAAGTTTGAGTTCGCTCAGCTGGACGCCAAGCTGCACGACCAGAAGTTTGAGACGAAGAACCGGAGTTATTTCGCGGACGCGCTGCTCCGATTTAAGAAAAATAAGTCTTCCGTCGCCGCGGCCTATATCATCGGTTTTTTAATTCTGTTTTCGATCTTTGCTCCGATCATCTCGCCTTATACCATGAAGGACCGGGACACGGTATATACCAATTCGCCCCCCTTTATCGAGTCTATCGCGGAGATGGGAATCGGTATTTTTGACGGTGCGGTCGTACACGAGAGCCAGAATGATACCCAGTACAATTTCTGGCGGGGAATCGGGGAGGAGACGGGGATGAACCCACTGATCAGGATCCTCGACACCACGACTACCGTTTCCATGTATCGGGGACAGGAGAAAGAGTCCCACAGTTATCGCCTGGAGACGAACAAGTATTACGAAACGGGAATCGTGTACCGAGTATTTTCCTATGATGAATTTGAAAAAATCCAACAGTATCAGAACGAAACGGGCATCCAGATCATTTACCCCTATGTAGAGCCCAGCGCCATCGAGGGCCTGACGGATAACCCGAATATCTGGTATCAGATATCGGATACGAAGGGAACGCCGGTTTTGGATGAAAACGGTGATTTCATCCCCGTCTATTCCACCAACAAGGCGATCGAGGGCGCCGAGTACAACAGTCTGCGGATCGAGGGAGACGACGGCAGCTATATTTACAGCGCTCGTCGTTCCGGCGCGGTGCAGTGCCGTGTCTGTTATTATAACTATTATATTTATCTGAACGGTCATGAACCGATGTATGTCTTTGGTACCAATTCCCTGGGACAGGATCTGTTTGCCGGCATTGGCATCGGTTCCCGTTTTTCCCTTATTTTCGCCGTCGTGGTTTCGGCGATCAACCTGACCATCGGCGCGATTTACGGCGCGATTCAGGGCTATTACGGAGGCAAGATCGATCTGATCATGGATCGTATCAGCGACATTCTGTCCGCCGTACCCTTTATCGTGGTGGCCACGCTGTTCCAGCTGCATCTGGCCCAGAAGGTGGGGACGGTGGGATCCTTCCTGTTCGCCTTCATGCTTACCGGGTGGATCAGCATGGCGGCGCTGACCAGAAAACAGTTTTATCGTTTTAAGAATCAGGAATTCGTCTACGCGGCCCGCACCCTGGGGGCGTCTGATAAGCGGCTGATGTTTAAGCACATCTTCCCCAATTCTTTGGGAACGATCGTCACGAGCTGCGCACTGATCATCCCCAGCGTCATTAACACCGAGACGACCCTGACCTATCTGGGAATTGTCAACCTGATGGATCTGGCGGGAACCAGCATCGGTACGCTGCTCAGCCAGGGACAGACGTCCATGACCACGTCCCCCCACGCCATGTTCTTCCCGGCTTTGTATTTCGCGCTCCTTCTGATTTCCTTCAATTTGTTTGGAAACGGATTGAGAGACGCCTTTAACCCGTCAACGAGAGGAATGGAGGATTGAGTATGGAGAATAAACTGCAAGTTAGAGACCTTACCATATCCTTCCGTACGTCGAACGGGAAGGTACAGGCCGTCCGCGGAATCAACTTTGATCTGGCAAAGGGTGAAACGCTGGCCATCGTGGGCGAATCCGGCTCCGGCAAATCCGTCACCTCGAAGGCGATTCTGGGCATCTTGGCGGGGAACGCCATCATTGAGGGCGGCGAGATCATCTATGACGGGCAGGATCTTCTGAAGATTACGGAAGAGGATTTCCATCGGATCCGCGGAGATAAAATCGCCATGATCTTCCAGGATCCCATGTCCAGCCTGAACCCCATCGTAAAGATCGGCCGTCAGCTGACGGAGGCCATGATCCTTAAGGGCCGGGCCCATCAGCGGGAATGCCGTTCCTCCTTTAATACCTACCTGAAGCATTTGAATGAATATATGATTCAGGCCGCCCAGGAGGAGGGACGCCAGGAAGCGGAAAAGCTGACGGAGAAATGCCATAATTTCGATAAGTTTGAGTATAAGCATCTGGATCTGGAAAAGGCCTACAATGAGGCTTATGATGCGGCCTTCGAGGCGGTGGATGAAATCGAGGGCCTGACCTTCGAGATGGAAAAGAACGCGGCGAAGGACGTGCCTTTCCGGATCGCTCAGATCCTGCAATACGCGAAGAAGTCGGTGCAGGAGTATGTGGTGAAGGAGGAGGCCGCTTCCCTTAATCGGCAGGTTGCAGAACTGGAACGGGATAAGGGGCGGTATAAGAAGAACCCGAACGATCCGGAGACATTAAAGCATCTGCAGGGACTGCGGGAAATCTTGGAGCGAGCGCTGAGTTTGCCCATGCCGAATTTCTTTGCTATGGGGTATTATAAGACCTTCGCCCAGCAGGAAATGCCCGATCTTTCTGTGGAGGAATTGAACGTCCACTTAGAGGATTACCTGAACCGGCACTTCATGGAGAATTTCATCGAAGACGCGCAGAAGGGAATCGAGTACGCGGCTAAGGTGTCTTACGCGAATAAAGAAAAGGCGATCAAGGCGCTGCGGGAAAAGCTTCCGGTTTTCGAGAAGGAGCATCTGGTCGCCTCGGAATGCCATGAGGCCCATAAGGCCCTTGTGGAAAAGGTAAAGGCGACCATCAACCCTCTGGAAATCGTGAAGGACAGCCTGTCCTATACTTTTGAGTTGGGGCTTAAGAACGAGCTTGATAAGTATTTCTCTTCCATCGGCAAAAATAAGAAGGAACAGCAGAAATACGAAAAGGCGAAGGCGAAGCATGACCGTTTGACCCAGAAGGGGAAGAAACCGGAATGGGAAGTGGCCGCGGCGCAGATCACGGATCTAAACCTGGTGCAGAAGAACATTATCCGGCAGATCACCCGTCTGATCGAGCATTACGAGGAGTCTCTCGACAACAGAGAGGCGCGCGACTACCATCAGGAGACGCTGGACGCCATCGATTATTTGAAGGAGAACGCCTCCGGCGTCGTAGACAAGGTGACGAAACAGGTGGCCAAGACCAAGGCCATTAAGCTCATGGAAGAGGTGGGAATTTCCGAGCCGAGAAAACGGTATAATCAGTATCCCTTCGAGTTCTCCGGCGGTATGCGTCAGCGTATCGTCATCGCCATCGCCTTGGCGGCTAACCCGGATATTCTGATTTGCGACGAGCCGACGACGGCTTTGGATGTGACGATCCAGTCCCAGATTCTGGAACTCATTAATCAGTTAAAAAGAGAGCGTAAGCTTTCGATTATCTTTATCACCCATGATCTGGGAGTTGTAGCGAACATGGCGGACCGTATCGCCGTCATGTACGCGGGGAAGATCGTAGAGTACGGTACGTCGGAGGACGTCTTCTATCATTCTGCGCACCCCTATACTTGGGCGCTTCTTTCCTCCATGCCGGATCTGGATACCAACGAGAAGCTGGAAGCGATTCCGGGTACGCCGCCGAATATGATCTATCCTCCTGTAGGAGACGCGTTCGCGCCTCGAAACAAGTATGCGATGAAGATCGATTTTGAACGGCAGCCGCCGATGTTTCAGATCTCGGATACGCATTATGCCGCGACCTGGCTGCTGCATCCGGACGCGCCGAAGGTGGAGACCCCCAAGATCATCACGGATCGAATCGCTAGAATGAAGATAAGAGGGAGGGCGCAAGATGCCGAATAATCAAGAGACATTGCTCAAGGTAGAGCATCTTTGTCAGTACTTTCCTATGGAAGGCGGCGAGCTCAAAGCGGTAGACGATGTGAGCTTTGAGATTCATAAAGGAGAGGTGTTCGGGCTGGTGGGCGAGTCCGGCTGTGGGAAGACCACGACCGGGCGTTCCATCATCAAGCTGTACGACATCACTTCCGGCAGCGTATATTTTAAGGGCATTCGAATCGCGGCCGGCCAAAGGTCTTATAAGGACGCGATTGCCCGCGCCAAGAAGGAATACGGAAAAAAGATCGCCGCGGCGAAGAGTGAAGCGGAGAAGAAGAACCTCGAAGGGGAACTTTCCAAGATCGTGGAAGAGAACCGGAAGAAGATTAAGGACGCCGAATATGACCAGAAGCATTGCGATAAGGAATATTCGGACGAATTGGTAAAGGCGGCGAACGAGAAGTATCTGCCGTTAATCGAGAAGGCCCAGGGAGAAGAAAAGAATCGTCTGACGAAGGAATACAAAAACGAGCTTCGTAAGGCGAAGCGGACGAAGCTGGTGACGCAGATTCAGATGATCTTTCAGGATCCCATCGCCTCCTTGGATCCTCGTATGACCGTTCGGGATATCATCGCGGAGGGTCTGGTGATTCAGGGAGAACGGGATAAGAAGGTCATCGACGAAAAGGTCTATGAGATGTTGGAGCTCGTAGGGCTTGTCAGGGAGCACGCGACCCGATATCCCCATGAGTTCTCCGGCGGACAGAGGCAGCGTATCGGCGTGGCTCGTTCCATCATCATGAATCCGGATCTGATCATCGCCGATGAGCCTGTATCCGCGCTGGACGTTTCGGTGCAGGCCCAGGTGATCAACCTGCTGAACGACTTGCGGCAGAGGTTTGGACTGACGCTTCTGTTTATCGCCCATGATCTGTCCGTGGTCAAGTATTTCTCGGACCGTATCGGCGTGATGTATTACGGGAAGATGGTGGAAATGGCTCCTTCCGACGAGTTGTTCTTAAACCCCCTGCATCCCTATACCCGTTCTCTGATCTCCGCGATCCCCTTGCCGGATCCCGTCTATGAGAAGCAGAGAAAGCGAATCGCCTATAATCCGCTGGCGGATCATGATTATTCCGTGGACAAACCTTCCTTTAGGGAGATCAAGCCCGGGCATTTCGTGAGCTGCAATCAGGCGGAGTTCGAGAAGTATCAGGCGGAGTTGAAATAAAAGGATGAGGTCGAAAAAGATCCTTCAGTACGTCGTGGCCGTGGTGATAGGAATCGTGCTGTTCTTCTATTGCGCGATCAGCCGCGACCTGTTTGAACAGTCGGATCGAACAGTCATCATGGGTATTCTCTCAGATGCTTTTGTCGTACCGGGCGTTTTTCTGGCCGGGTGCGGAGGCTTAAGCGCCGTCGCTTCCCAGGGGACTTTCCTGTTTTTTCGATACGCGGGAAACGTGCTTTTGTCACAGATCCGGCATCCGAAAGAACCGGCTCCCTCCTATTATGATTATAAGGTAGAACGGGAGGCGCACAGAAAGCCGTGGCTACGCGGCTGGCTGTTTACGGGACTTATTTTCCTGGCGCTGGGGATCCTCTGTTTGATCGTTTATCTTGTATAAAAAGCCTGCGGCGAGCGCCGCGGGCTTTTTGTTGCATTTTTCGAGAAAGTATCATATAATACAGGAAGACAGGAAGGGGGGAGCGCTTTGAATTTCTGGCAGTTTTGGAAGGAACAGGCCGCCACGATCCAGGAGAAGGATCCGGCGATCCGTTCCAAATGGGAGGTTTTTTTGTATCCGAGTTTTCGGGCCCAGTGGAGTCATCGCAGGGCGCACCGTCTATACGAAAAGGGACATTATTTTTGGGCACGGTGGCTTTCGCAGCGGAGCCGGCGCAAGACGGGAATCGAAATTCACCCCGGAGCGAAGCTGGGCAGGCGTCTGTTTATCGACCACGGCGCCGGGGTCGTGATCGGGGAGACCACGGAGATCGGCGATGATGTCACGCTGTACCAAGGCGTCACCTTAGGAGGAACGGGGAAAGAAAAGGGCAAGAGGCATCCCACGATTGAAGACGGCGTACTCATCAGCGCGGGCGCCATGGTGCTCGGCTCCTTCCGGGTAGGGGCCTGTTCCAGGATCGGCGCGGGAAGCGTCGTGCTTTCGGAGGTCCCTCCTCATTGTACGGTGGTGGGGATTCCGGGCAGGATCGTGAAATACCATGCCCAGAGCGAGGAGCCCTGTAAGACGCTCGATCAGATTCATCTGCCCGATCCCTATGAGCTGGAGATGGATCAGATCAGAGACCAGATGCGCTGTTTACAGGAAGAAATACAAGAAGATAAGAAAGAGGAAAAATGATGTTTGTTGACAGAGTAGAAGAACAGATCGAAGAAGTGCCGGAGCTTCGTCAAATCGGGCCGGTGGCCTTAGCGTTTTTGGGCGATACGGTTTTCGATCTGTTCCTGCGAACGAAGATTGTTCTGACGGAGAGGACTTCGCCGAAGGGGATGCATCTGCACGCCTCCCAATTTGCCAGAGCCGGCGCGCAGGCCAGGATGGCCAGGGCCTTGTGGGACAGGCTCTCGGAGGAGGAACAGGATACGTTAAGGCGAGGGCGCAACGCGAAGGTGCATACCATACCGAAGCACGCGGAAGTCGCGGATTATAAGATGGCGACGGGGTTTGAGGCGATGCTGGGGATGCTGTATTTACAGAAAAAAGAAGACCGGCTGTGGGAACTGTTATGCCAGGGCATGGCCGCGATTATGGAGGAGAGGGAAGATGGAGAAGAATAAAGAACGGGAGAATCCGTCCGTCATCGCGGGAAGAAACGCGGTGTTTGAGGCGCTGCGAAGCGGACGGGGCATCGAATGCCTGTACGTGCAGAAGGCTCCGTACACGGGATCTTTAGGACGAATTGTCGCCATCGCGAGACAAAATAAACTTTTAATCAAAGAAGCGGGCAAAGGGAAATTGGACGAGATGTCCGGGGGAGAGAATCATCAAGGCGTCGTCGCCGTTGTGCAATCCTATGACTACGCGGAGGTGGACGACATCTTAAAAAGAGCACGAGACAGGGGAGAGACGCCCTTTCTCGTGATTTTGGAGAGCATACAGGACCCCCACAATCTCGGAGCCATCCTGAGAACGGCGGAGGCCTGCGGCGTTCATGGAGTGATCATTTCCAAGCGGCAC